>NZ_JBHVYZ010000013.1:0-106918 GCF_042880295.1 Streptomyces sp. NPDC058307 | reverse complement strand
CCGCGGGCGTCGCGGTAGGTGCCGAAGTCGTTGCCCGGGGACATGAAGGAGTCGAGCCGTACCTCCACGTCGTGGGACTCCAGCCAGGCGCGCGCCTTGCGGCCGGCCCGTTCGCTGCCCGTGCTGCCGAGCAGCGCGGGACCCGCGTGCGCGAGCGTGACCCGGGCGTCCGGCCGGGCCAGCCGGATCTCGGCGGCGAGTTCGACGCCGGAGGGCCCGCCACCGACGACGAGGACGTGCTCGGCGCAGGCGATCTTCTGCTGGTGCTCGGCGAAGGACTTCATCGCCTCCTCGGTGGTGCTCCCGGCGAAGCGGGCCGGTTCCGGGTAGTCGGCGCCGGTCGCGATCACCACCACGTCGTAGGGCAGTCGTGTGCCGTTGGCCAGCACCACCTGCCGCTCGGCGGTGTCGATGCGGACCACCTTGCCCACGACGACCTGGCCGTGGCGCAGCAGCCGGTCGTACGGGATGAAGGGGGTCGCGCTCCACTCCCTGCGGACTCCCGCCCGCAGGGAGGAGATGCGGTGGAAGAAGACCTCCTTGCGGTCCACCAGCGTGACCCGGGCCGTCGTGTCCAGCCGTTTCGCCAGCCGGACGCCCGCATAGCCGCCGCCGATCACCACTACGTCGCCGTCACTCACGCCGAGACTCCTGAAACCGTGGGGGGAGGGAGCGCCATGACGGACGAGCCGCTCCCCCGGGCACTCGGATGCCGGTGAGCGTAACGCTTGAAACCTAAAGCTACGGTGCGGTCCTGTGCGGTTTCCGTGAAGTTCTCGGCGACCGGGCGTCAGCCGAGCTCGTAGTCCAGCCAGATCCGGTGGGTGCCGTCGGCGTCGACCGCGAGGCCCCCGGTCCCGGAGATGCCCGCCAGGTCCCCGGTGCCGCTGGAGGGGACGATCGTGAAGAACTCCGCGGTGCGGTCGCTGCCGGAAGTCGTCGCCGAGTGCGCGAAGTTGAAGGCGCCGGACCGGTCGTGCACCGAGCCCTCGAAGGACTCCATGGCCACATAGGTGCCGACGCCGGACTCCTGGTCGTACGCGGCGGTGAACAAGGTCGCCGAGCGGCCGGCGACCTCGCCCTCGAAGTGCTTCTCGATCGTCGCGACACCGACCGGGAGCCCGGTGGCCACGGCCGGCTCGGGCTTCAGCTCGGTCGGGACGAACGCCTTCACGCTGAATGTTCCGTCTGCTCTCATGGGCCGACGGTACCGACCGGGTCCGACAATCCCCGGCCGGCCGCTCGCCCCTACTCCGGCGGGGTCGGCGTGTCGTGGGTGCGGTACATCGCCTGGACGTCCAGTTCCAGCTGGACCGTGGGACCGACGACCGCGATGCCCCGGGCCAGCATCGACCGCCAGTTCAGCGTGAAATCCTCGCGGTGGAGTTCCGCCGTTGCCAGGGCCGCACAGCGCAGTTCCTCGCCGTAGCCGCCGTTCACCGTGCCGAGGTACGTCGTGTCCAGGGCGACCGAGCGGCTCACGCCGTGCATGGTCAGGCTGCCCTGCAGGGTCCACTTGCTGCCGCCGCGGTAGGCAAAGCGGCTGCTGACGAAGTCGATGTGGGGGAAGCGTTCCACGTCGAGGAAGTCGCCGGAGCGCAGGTGGTTGTCGCGGGTGGTGTTGCCGGTGGTGATGCTGGAGGCGTCGATGCGGACCTGGACGCGGGACTGGGACATGTCCTGCGCGACCTGGATGCCGCCCTCGAAACGCTCGAAGCGGCCGTGCACATGGGCCATGCCGACGTGCTTGGCGATGAAGCGGATCGCGGTGTGCGGCGGATCGAACAACCAGACGCCGGGCGTGGGCAGTTGGAGCGCCTGGGCCGGCTGGAGCCAGACCCGCTCGGTGGGCGTCACGCCGTACGGCCCCACCTCGACCGTCTCTCGGTGCGGCTGGAGTCCCTCGGCCGCGGCCATGAGGCTGTAGCGGCCGGGCGGCAGTACGGCCACGAAGTAGCCGTAGGGATCGGTCGTGCCGCGCGCCGCGACCCGGTGCGTGTCCAGGGCGGTGACGGTGACGTCGGCGCCCGCCATGGGCGAGCCCATCGGGTCGACGACCTCACGGGCCACGGCGCCGGCGCCTTCGGGGAGGGGGACGGAGAGGCCCGCCGCCTCGGCAAGGGCAGCCTTGGACCGCCGGCGCCTGAGGAGTGCGAGGGCCATGATGTTCACCTTTCTTCGGGGACTTGCTGTACTGCTGCGGCGCTCACGGCCGACGGCCCTCATGGGCCGCCCGGAGCACCGCCCGCACACCTTCCTCCGTCACGGGACGCGGGTTGGCGTACGGCTGCCCCGCCACCTGTACGGCCGCCCGAGCCAGGTCGGTCTCCTGGAGACCGAGCTCGGCGAGGGAGCGCGGAGCGCCCAGGCGTCCGGCCAGGTCCCACAGGGCATGTGGCGGGTCATCGGTGCCCAGTGCCCGTTTCAGCACGGTCAACGCCTCCGGGATCGCGGGAGCGTTGTAGGCGAGGGCGTAGGGCAGGACGACGGTGTGGGTCTCGGCGTGCGGGAGCCCGAAGCCGCCGCCGAGCGCGTGGCACAGCTTGTGGTGCAGGCCCATGGTGGTGGACCCGAGGCAGGACCCGCACAGCCACGCCGCGTAGAGCGCTTGTCCGCGAGCCGCCCTGTCCGCCGGGTCGGAGGCCAGTCGGGGCAGCGCCTCGGTCATCGCCCGGACGCCTTCCTCCGCCATCAGTGCGATCAACGGCGAGGTGTCCGGGGCGTAGAGCGCCTCGACCGCGTGCGCGAGGGCGTTGATGCCGCTGGTCACGGTGAGCGCCGCCGGCAGGGAGAGGGTCAGCTCGGGGTCGTAGACCACGCTGCGGGGCTGGACGCTCGGGTCGCGGCCGGTGCGTTTGGCCCCGCCCTCGGTGAGGCCCCAGACGGGGGTCATCTCGGAGCCCGAGTAGGTCGACGGCACGGCGATCAGCGGCAGTCCGGTGCGCAGGGCGATCGCCTTGCCGAGGCCGATGGACGAGCCGCCGCCGACCGCGACGACACCGTCGGCGCCGGCCGCGCGTGCCACCGCCACGGCCCGGTCCGCGTCCTCGACGGGTACGTGCATACGGGCCTCGGCGTGCAGCCCCGCGCAGGAGTCGCCGAGCGCGTCCGCCACCGCCCGCGCGACGGCCTCGCCCCGGCTGCCGCACACCACCAACAGGCACCGCAGACCCAGCCGTTCGGCCTCCGAAGGGGTCGCGGTCACGGCGGCGCCGGGCCGGAAGACGACCCGCCCGGGACGGCTCTCGTAGGTGAAGTCGCCCGAGAACGTCATGCGTTCGGCTCCAGTACGAGGTCGAAGCGGGCGTACCGGAAGGGATTGGGGATGCCGAACTCCGCGGCGAGGGACGGGTCGTCGGTCGTCGCGAAGTCCTGCACGAGGCTCTGTTTCACGGCGAAGACGGCGTCGGAGTCGAGGTAGTCGCTGCCCGCGACGAAGATGTGGGTGGTGACGGGAGTATGGCCCTCGGCGGCGGCGATGAAGTGGATGTGCGCGGGCCGGTAGGGGTGTCTGCCGGTCGCGCGGAGCAGGTCTCCGACCGGGCCGTCGGTGGGGATCGGGTACGGCGCCGGGACACAGGTGCGGAACCGGAAGCGTCCCTCCGCGTCGGTGGTGAACAGTCCGCGTCCGTTGCCCGCCGGCTGCACGTCGGGCTGCTGGACGTCGTAGAAGCCCCGGTCGTCGGCCTGCCAGACGTCGAGGACGGCGCCGGGCAGCGGGGTGCCGTCCGCCGACAGCACCCGGCCGCTGACCACGCACGGCTCGGCGCCGCCCACGAGGTCGATGTCGTCGCCGAGTTCCCGCACGGGCGACTCGGTCATGTGGAAGGGGCCGAGCACGGTGGACTCCGTGGCGCCCCGCACCCGGTCGCCGTTGAGCGTCTCGACCAGCATGGAGACGCCGAGGACGTCCGAGAGGAGGATGAACTCCTGCCGGGTGTCGGTGCACTGTTGCCCGGTCTCCGTCAGGAAGGCGATCGCCTTCTCCCACTCCTGCGGGGTGAGCCGGGTCTCGCGCACGAAGTCGTGCAGATGACCGATCAGACCGGCGAGCAGTTCGCGCAGTCGTGGATCGGTGGTCGCGTGGAGGCTGGCGAGGGCCTCCTCTGTGACGCTGGTTCCGATCGCGTCGGTGGTCATCCCGGCTCCTCGTTCTCGACGGCGTTGCGCTTCTGCCATGGTCGCGCGTTCTCAGGCGTGACCGAGGATCCGCCGCAGCGCGTCCGTGAGCAGCGCTTCGCCGCCACGGCGGCAACAAGTCCCGCGCGGCGGCGGCACTCGGCATCGGGCGGGCGACGCTGTATCGCAAGCCGCGCGCGTACGAGGGCTGAAGAACCGGCTCGGTACCACCCCGGCGCCGGACCCGTTCAGGCCACGACAGGACCCGGTCGGGCCACGGTAGGTGCCCACGAGCACCGCGGTCGGCGGGGGCGGTCCACGTCCCTGCTCTCTGCGCTGTGCACGAAGTCCGCGTCGGGGGCCGCGCACGATCAGCGCCGCACAGCGGAGGCCGAGGAGGGCACCCCCCGCCTTGGCCTCGCGGCCCGCTGACCGCCGCCGAGAGCAGGACGCCGTACCCGAGCCGGCGGTCGGAGCGGAGGGCGAGCGCCCCTGATCGGCGGGGCGCCGCTCCGGGCCGGGACGGGCCTGCATACCGTAGAGGGAGATCACCATCTGCCCGGGAGCGCGCATGATCGGTAGCCGCCGCAAGAGACCCGGCGACACCTTCGACACCATCGAGCCGCCGGGCGACGTCCAGCTGGTCGCCACGGTGGTGATCGTGACGGGCCTGGTGGAGTTCCTCGGCGCGCTGTCCGGGTCCGAGGTGTGGCTTCTCGGGCTCCTGGTGTTCCTGCCGGGTGCCGCCTCGGCGCTGGGCACGGTCCGCCAGACGGCGTTCGTCGCCGTGTGGACCACGCTCGTCGTCACCACCAGCGTGCTGGTGCGGGACCGCGAAGCCGGCCACTGGTTCGACCGGCTCCTGCTGATCCTGTTCACCCTGGTCCTGGCGGCGACCTCCGTCTACGGATGTCACCGGCGGATCAGGCGCGAGCACGCGATGCTGCGTCTGCGTTCCACCGCCGCCGCCATGCAGCGGCACATCCTGCATCCCCTCCCCCTGCTGACCGACGACGTGCTGGTCAACGGCGTGTACGAGCCGCTCCAGGAGGAACGGCTCGTCGGCGGGGACATCTACGACGTGGTCGACTCGCCCTTCGGGACCCGGGTGCTGATCGGGGACGTGCAGGGCAAGGGGCTCGCCGCCGTGGGCGCCGCGTTCGCCGTCATCGGCGCCTTCCGCGAGGCGGCCCACCGCGAGCCCACCCTCACCGCGCTCGTGGACGCCCTGGACGCCGCCGTCGTGCGGCACAACTCGTACGCCGCGCACACCGGCGACGACGAGCGCTTCGTCACCGCGCTCATCGTCTGCGTCGACGCGGACACCGAGGTGCAGGCCGTCAACTGCGGACACGTGCTGCCGCATGTGATCCACGAGGGGACGGTCAGTACCCCCGAACTCGATCCCGGTGTCCCGCTGGGCCTGGCCGAACTCGCCCACGAACCCACGACCGTGGGCTGGTTCGACTTCCCCGAGGGCGCGACGCTGCTGCTGAGCACCGACGGCCTGACGGAGACCCGCTCCGCGGACGGCGCCTTCTACCCGGTCGACGAGCGCCTGACGACGTACGTCGACCTCTCCCCCACCGAGCTGCCGCAGGCCCTGCACGACGACGCCCGCGCCTTCGCCGGCCGCGGCGGCCCGCACGACGACGTGGCCGTCCTGACGGTCCGCCGCTCCCTGCGCGTGTGAGACCGCTCAGCCGTCCGCCAGTTCCCCCAGCAGCTTCCAGGTGCGGCGCTGGTCCTCTTCGCCGCCCAGGTCCGTCGCGGTGAACACCACCTCCGTCGCCCCGGCGTCACGGTAGCGGCGCACCTCGGCCGCGACGGTCTCCTCGTCGCCGATGACGGCCACGTCCGCGGCCCGGGTGGCGCCGGAGAGACCGAGGACGCGCTGGTAGGAGGGGAACTGCTCGTAGAACGCGAGCGTCTCGGTCGCCGCCCGCCGTACGCCCTCGACGTCGGCGGTGACCACGCCCGGCACGAAGGCCACGATCCGGGGTGCCGGGCGGCCCGCCGACTCGGCCGCGGCGGTGACGGCCGGGACGATGTGCTCGGCGAGAGCGCGTGGGCCCGCGAGCAACGGCAGGATGCCGTCGGCGAGTTCACCGGAGACGCGCAGGGCCTGCGGTGCCATGGCGGCGACCAGGATCGGCACCGGCGGTTCGGCGCCCGGCACCGTGGCCGGCAGCGGGGTGGTGGCGGTCAGCAGCTCGCCGTGGAAGTCGGCGCTGCCGGTCTCCACGAGCGGGCGCAGGGCGGTGAGGAACTCCCGGAGCCGGGCGATGGGGCGCTCGTACGGGATGCCGAACCCGGTCTCGGTGAGGTGCTTGGTGCCGAGCGCGAGCCCGAGGTGGTAGCGGCCGCCGGTGGCTGCCTGGGCCGTGAGGGCCTGGCTCGCGACGATCAGGGGATGGCGGCCGAAGACGGGGATCGCGGAGGTGCCGACCTGGAGTCCTGGCACCTCGCGGCCGACGACGGCGGCCAGTGAGGGAGAGTCGTATCCGAAGGTCTGCCCGAACCACACGGAGCGCAGTCCGGCCTCGTGGGCCTCCCGCGCGAGCTGCACCGTAGCGTCGATCCGATGATGGAGAGGAAGAGTCAGGCCAAGGGTCATACCTGGAGCAACTGCCGTGTCCGGCAGGGGAATTCCTGACCTCTTACGACAGGTTCGTGACAGCTCTGTGCCGGAGACCCGGGGCGGCGTGGCGGGTGCCGCGGAAGTCCCCGTGGGCCGGCGAGGACGGACTGTCCCGCGTCTTCCGCGAGGGCACGCCTTCGCCCTCCTCCACCGGATCACCCGGCGGCCGATCCGAACATTTGGGGTCGATCTGAACACCCACCCCTGTCCGCCACGTTGTTAGGAGTGCAGGGCACGAGGCGAACCCAGAACCGTGAGGCCATCTTGTCGAACGCACCGACCGCCACCCGCCGGGGCTGGGGAACCCGCAACTGGCGCGTGGCCAGAAAACTCCAGGCCATCCTCCTCATCCCGGTGATCGTCGCCCTTGTCCTCGGCGGTATACGGGTCAAGCGCTCCATCGACACCTGGCAGGACGCCGACGACGCGGTCCGCGTGGCGGAACTGGTCCAGGCGGCCAACAAGTACGCCAGCGACGCCATCGACGAACGCGATGTGTCGGTGATCCCCCTGGTCAGGGGCGACCGGACGTCGACGGTGGTCACGAAGGCCCGCGCGATCACCGACGCCGACGCCGAGAGGTTCAACGAGGCGGTGGAGCGGATGCCGCGGACCGCCGGACTGCTGCGCCGGGTCGAACTCGTGCGCACCGGCGAGAAGCAGCTCACGTTGGTGCGCGCGAACGCCTTCACCTCCCGGCTGACCGGCGTGCAGACCGAGGAGAGCTATCACGCCGTCCAGCACCCGCTGATGGAGCTCTCCAACGAGCTCGGCTTCGGCAGCAGCAACCAGGCGAGCTTCGGCCGCACCCTCTACGCCGCGTCCCTCACCCAGGCCGCCGAGTCCCTGATCCGGGCGATCGGCACCCACCTCCTCGTCGAGGACCGCACCAAGCTGGCCCCGGGCGAACTCCAGTCCCAGCTCGGTTCGTTCAGCTCCTACGTCTATCTCGAACAGGTCGCGCTCCAGGAGTACGCCGGCGCCGGCACCGCCGACGACATGACCCGGCTGCGCACGGCGCTGTCCGACGCGCAGAAGCAGGGCGAGGAGCAGGTGGAGCAGGCGCGGACGCAGGCCGAGGCGGCGGGGAAGACCTTCGTGGCCCCGCCGAGCCTGGCGAAGATGGCCGGCGAGATCGCCTCGGGCAGGTCGGCGGCGCAGCTCGCCGCACAGGGCATCACGCCCGAGACGTTCTTCGCCGCCTCCACCCTCGGCTTCGACGCGTACCGCGGGGTCGAGGTGCACCTCACCGACAGCGCGCTGGCCGACGCCCACAGCATCGCCGACAACGCCCGCAACGACGCCGTCGTCAACGCCGCGCTGGTGCTCACCTCGGTCCTGGTCGCCTTCCTCCTCGCCGCCTGGGTGGCCCGGACGATGAGCACCAGCATGCGCCGGCTGAGCGCCTCGGCCCACGAGATCGCCGGGCAGCGGCTCCCCGCCCTGCTCACCCAGCTCACCCGGGCCATCCCGGGCCGGGTCGACGCCCAGGTGGTGCCGATACCGATCACCACCACGGACGAGATCGGCGAGGTCGCCCGGGCCTTCGACCACGTGCACCGCGAGGCCGTCCGGCTCGCCGCCGAACAGGCCCTGCTGCGCGCCAACATCAACACGATCTTCGGCAACCTGGCGCGCCGCAACCAGTCGCTGATCGAGCGTCAACTCGCCCTGATCACCAGTCTGGAGGGCAAGGAGGCGGACCCCGACCAGCTGGAGAACCTCTTCATGCTGGACCACCTCGCCACCCGCGTGCGCCGCAACGGCGAGAACCTCCTGGTGCTGGGCGGTGAGACCCCCGCCCAGCAGTGGGACCAGCCGTTGCCCCTGGTCGACGTGATCCGCGCCGCGGCCTCGGAGGTCGAGCAGTACGAGCGGGTCGAGCTGGCGGGGGTCCCGGAGGCCGAGATCCACGGCCGCGCCGTGACCGACCTGGTGCACATGCTGGCCGAACTCGTGGAGAACGCGACGACGTTCTCCTCGCCGCAGTCCCGGGTCCGGGTCACCGCGGCGCGGCTGCCCGACGGCCGGATCATGGTCGAGGTCCACGACCGGGGCATCGGGCTGCCGCCGGAGGAGCTCGCCGACATCAACCACACCCTGGCCGACCCGCCCACCGTGGACGTGGCGATCTCCCAGCGCATGGGCCTGTACGTGGTCGGCCGGCTCGCGGACCGGCACGGCATCCGCGTCCAGCTCCGCCCGTCCGAGGAGGGACAGGGCACGACGGCCCTGGCGATGCTCCCGGACACGATCACCTATCGGGGAACGCCGGCGGAGTCCGACATCGACACCATGGCCCTGGCGACCTTCACGGAACCCGGCTTCCCCGAGGCCTGGAACAACAGGTAGACGTCCGGCACCGCGACCGGGCGCGATAGGTTCCCCCTGCAGGAACATACGGAGGTGCCGTGGGCGAGCAGGACGCACAGAGGGAGATCACGACCGCCAAGGAGGCGGCCGACGACGCGCTGGTCCTGGCGTTCGGGCGGCTCCAGGGCGCCGCGAACCGGCTGGAGTACATCCTGGGCCGGCGGATGGAGGAGGAGTGCGGGATCAGCCACCTGATGTACGAGGTGCTGCTGATCCTGGGCCGGGCGGGCGAGCCGGGACTGTCGATGCGGGCGATCGGCCAGGAGCAGGTGCTCAGCACGGGCGGGGCGACCCGGCTGGTGGACCGCATGGAGGCGGCGGGGCTGGTGCGGCGCGTCACGGACCCGCACGACCGGCGCGGACGCCTGGTGCATCTGACGCAGCTGGGTGAGGAGACCGCCGTACGCGCTTCCCGGCTGCACGTGGAGAACATCAAGCGGTACTTCTTGGAACCCCTGCCCGATGCCCACCGGGAACGCTTCGCGGAGGACCTGCGCATTCTCAGCCACGCCGCCCGGGACTCCCTGCCACTGCTGCCCTGAGCGAGACCCGTGACGTGCATCACTCGACCGGATCTCCCCGCGTTGAAATATCTGACGAGTCAGATAATGTTCCAGGGGGTGAGTGTCCGCACCAGGCGGCCGCCACGTCCCCCGAGGTCCTCGATGAAGCTCGTCTACGTCTTCGACGCCTACTGCGGCTGGTCCCACGGTTTCTCGGCCACGCTGCGCGAGGTCGTCTCCCGGCATCCCGAACTGCCGGTCGAGGTCGTCTCCGGCGGCCTGTTCACCGGCGGCCGCCGGGTCCCGGTCCGTGAGTTCGGCTACGTCCAGGGGGCCAACGCCCAGATCGCGGAGCTGACCGGCGCCGAGTTCGGCGAGGCCTACGAGCGGCTCATCGCCGACGGCTCGTTCGTCATGGACTCCGAGGCCGCCGCCCGCGGCGTGGCCGCACTGCGCCGCACCGCTCCCGAGCGCGCGGTGGAACTGGCCACCGACCTCCAGACGGCCTTCTACGTCGACGGCCTGAGCCTGTCCGACCCGGCCACCTACCGGAAGCTGGCCACGGCCGCCGGACTGGACCCCGAGACCGTGGTCACCGCATTCGAGGCACCCGGCGCGCGGACGGCGGCCCAGGCGGACTTCCGCCGCTCCGCCGAGCTGGGTGTCACCGGTTTCCCCACCCTGCTCGCCCTCGACGGCGAGCGTGCCGTCCCGCTGGCCCGCGGCCGCGCCACCGCCGACGAGATCGACCGGCGGCTCGCGAGCCTCTCCTGACCCCGTCACCCCCTCTCCGAGAGCTAGGAGCCCTTTCATGAGCGCCCTCGACTTCAAGGTCCTCGACCTCGACTTCCCCGCCGGCAGCAAGAACAAGACGGCCACCCTCGTCACCGGCGAGCAGGAGGCCCTGCTGGTGGACGCCGCTTTCACCCGCGCCGACGGGCACCGCCTGGCCGCCGAGATCCTCGACTCCGGCAAGAAGCTCACCACCGTCTTCGTCTCCCACGCCGACCCCGACTTCTACTTCGGCGCCGAGGTGATCGCCGACGCCTTCCCGGAGGCGACGTTCGTCGCGACCCCGATCGTCATCGAGCACATCCAGCACTCCTACGAGGGCAAGCTCAAGGCCTGGGCGGCGCTGGGCCCGAACCTGCCCACCCGCCTGGTCGACCTCGAACCGCTCACCGGCGACCTCAGCCTGGAAGGCCACCGCTTCGAGCTCAAGGGCGGCCCGGCCGGCCTTCCCGACCGCCACTACCTGTGGCAGGCCGAGTCCCGCGCCCTGCTCGGCGGCGTCCTGCTCTTCCAGCAGGAGCACGTCTGGGTGGCCGACACCGCCACCCCCGAGTCCCGCGCCGCCTGGATCGACCTGCTCGACGAGATGGCCGCCCTCCAGCCCCAGCTCGTCGTCCCCGGTCACCGCCTGCCCGGCACCCCCGCCGACGCCTCCGCCATCACCGCCACCCGCGAGTACCTCCTCGCCTTCGAGGAGGAGCTCGCCAAGGCCGCCGACGGCGCCGCGCTCACCGAGGCCCTCGTCAAGCGCTACCCCGACAACGGCATGCTGATCGCCGCCCAGATCGGTGCGAAGGTCGCCAAGGGCGAGATGAAGTGGGGCTGACCATGAGCGAGTTCACCACCTCCACCGCCCCCGCCGACGTCGTACGGCGTCAGTACCTGGCCTCCGCCGCCGGAGACCTCGAAGCCCTGCGCGCCACCCTCGCACCCGACGTGGAGTGGACCGAGATGGCCGGCTTCCCCCTGGCCGGCACCTATCGCACCCCCGACGGGGTCACGTCGAACGTGATGGAGCGGCTCGGCAAGGACTGGGACGGCTGGACCGCCCACGACGACACCTACGTCGTCGACGGCGAGAACGTCGTCGTCCTCGCCCGCTACACCGCGGCCAACAAGGCCACGGGCAAGCGGATCAACGTGCGGGTCGCGCACCATTTCGTCGTACGGGGCGGGCTGATCGTGCGTTTCGAACAGTTCGTCGACACGGCCCTCGTCCGTGATGCCATGACGGTCTGAAGCCGCGGCGGCGAGGCAGGCGGCAGGTCACCCGGCGCGGACACCGGTGACGTGCCGCCACCCCGCTGCCCCACGGTTCCGGCGTTGCCGGGCCGCCGGCCCGCTCTCCTGGCAGGATGGCCGGCATGGAACGTGTGCTGGGAATCGGCGGATACTTCCTCAGGGCCGAGGACCCCGTGGCCCTGAGCGCCTGGTACCGCGACTGCCTGGGCCTGGAGGCCGACGAGAGCGGTCTGTGGCGGCAGGAAGCCGGGCCGACGGTGTTCGCGACGTTCGAGTCCGGGACCGCCTACTTCGGGTCCCGCGCCCAGCAGACCATGCTCAACTTCCGGGTCCGGGACCTGGACGCGATGCTCGCGCAGCTGCGCGCCGCCGGAGCGGACGTGGCCGCGGAGACCCAGGACATGGACGGCGTCGGCCGATTCGGCTGGGTCACCGACCCGGAGGGGCATCGCATCGAGCTGTGGCAGCCCGCCTGACCGGCCGAACCCTGGCCCTCAGCCGGTATGCCGGATCCGGAAGCGGCCGGGCTGCGACGGATCCCGGTCGACGATCCGGACCGGTGTCCGGTCCCACTGCCAGACGCTGACGCCGGGCACGCGGGAGAACCGGATCGGCCCGCGGGTGCCTTCGACCGCCACGCGCGGCCAGGCCGCGGCGATGTCCGCCCGGCCCGTCCCGTGCGAGCGCAGCACCTCGGCGAGGACGGCGATGGTGTCGTAGCCCTCGAAGGCCACGAAGGAGGGCGCCGCGCCCAACCGCTCGCGCAGGGCGGTCTCCACCCGTGCGCCGAGTGGGCCGAGGCGCTCGGGCAGATAGCGCAGGAACGGGATTCCGGCGCCGTCGTCGCCCAGCAGGGTCGCCCATGCGGCGAACTCGGGTTGCCCGGCCGGAGCGCCGATCATGAGCTCGGCGAGGCGCTGGTCACGGCGGACGGATCCGACGATCGACACGGCCGGCTCGGGGAAGCCGGCAAGGAGCAGGAGGGCCGTCGCCCGCTGGTCCACGAGCTGGTCGCAGACGTCCTCGGGGGTGAGTGCCCGGGCGTCGAGCTCGATGACGGTTGCGCCGTGCGGAGCGAGGTGGTCGCGCAGGATGCGGGTCCCCGCCGCCCAGTAGACGCTCGGTTCGGTCGCCACGGCGATACGGCGGTGCCCCGCTCCGAGGAGGAAGTCCGCGTAGAGCCGCCAGCCGTGGGACTGCGGTGGGGCCAGTCGCGCCACCCATTCGGTCGGTTGCTCGGTCAGCGTGTCGAGAACCGCCGACGAGCAGAGAAAGGGCAGGCGGAGGGCGTCGGCCGTGGTGGCGGCGGTGCGGGCGACGACGCTGTGGTACTCCCCCGCCACGGCGGCCACGCCGAGCTGGGCCAGTTCCTCCACGGCCGCCGCGGCCCGTTGCGGATCGGCCGCGGTGTCCCTCACCAGCAGCTTGAGGGGTCTTCCGCCGATCCCGCCGGCGTCGTTGACGTCACCGACGGCCAGTTCCAGGCCGGCCAGCAGGTGCCGGCCCGCCTCGACCCAACCGGGCGGCGTCAGGGGAACGAGAGCGCCGATCTGGACCGGCCGTGCCGCCGGACGCGCCTGGGTGATCATGCCGACATTGCACCCGTCCCCTCGCCCGCGGGCAACTCCTCAACGGCCCCGTTCGGGCTGCTCCGTGGTTCCGGGAGGCGGGATGCTGCCCGTCGTCGCCAGTTCCCGGTACCACAGGGCGCTGTCCTTGAGTGTGCGGCGCTGGGTCTCGTAGTCGACGTGGACGATGCCGAAGCGCTTCGAATAGCCGTACCCCCACTCGAAGTTGTCCATCAGCGACCACACGAAGTACCCGCGCAGATCGACGCCGGCGGCGAGCGCCCGGTGCGCGGCGACGAAGTGCCGGTGGAGGTAGTCGACGCGCTCCGGGTCGTGCACGGCACGGCTGCCGTCGGCGCGGGTGGTGACGTGGTCCTCGAAGGCGGCGCCGTTCTCGGTGACGACCAGCGGCTGGTCCGGGAACCGGGCATGCAGGTCCAGGAGGAGCTCTTCGAGTCCGTCGGGGTCGATGTTCCAGCCCATGGCGGTGTGCGGGCCCTTCTGCGCCACGAACTCGACCTGCGGGGAGCCGGGCCAGGGTGAGCCGCCCATGTCCTTGTGACCGTCGTTGTTCTGACGCTCCGTCGCGCCGTCCCACAGTCGCACCCGGGTGGTGGCGTAGTAGTTGACGCCGAGCAGGTCCAGGGGCTGGTGGATCCGGGCGAGGTCACCGTCCTCGACGAACGACCAGTCCGTGACGGCCGCGGTGTCCTCCAGGAGGTCCTGCGGGTAGTGGCCGCGCAACAGGGGTTCGGTGAAGGCGCGGTTGGCCAGCGCGTCGATGCGGCGTACGGCCTCCTCGGCGCCGTCCCCCTCGCCGCGCAGGACATGGAAGTTGAGGGTGACCGAGTACTGCGGATCGTTGGTGGTGACCTCCCTGAGCTGCTGGACCGCCAAGCCGTGGGCGAGGTTGAGGTGGTGGACCGCGCTCAGCGCCGCGGCGCCGTCGCTGCGGCCGGGAGCGTGGGCACCGGCGCCGTAGCCGAGGTAGGCGGAGCACCAGGGCTCGTTCAGCGTGGTCCAGATCGCCACCCGGTCGCCGAGGGCTTCGCCGACGACTCGGGCGTAGTCGGCGAAGGCGAAGGCGGTCTCGCGGTTCGTCCAGCCGCCCTCGTCCTCGAGGGCCTGCGGCAGGTCCCAGTGGTACAGGGTCGCGACGGGAGCGATGTCCCGCTGGAGCAGACCGTCGACCAGCCGGCTGTAGAAGTCCAGCCCCTTGGGATTGGCCGGGCCCCGGCCGGTGGGCTGGATGCGCGGCCAGGCGATGGAGAACCGGTAGGCCTTCAGGCCCAGGGACGCCATGAGGTCGAGGTCCTCGTCGAGGCGGTGGTAGTGGTCGGCGGCCACGTCACCGGTGTCGCCGTTCCACGTCTTGCCCGGCGTGTGGGAGTAGGTGTCCCAGATGGAGGGACCGCGCCCGTCCTCGTCGGCGGCGCCCTCGATCTGGTAGGCGGCGGTCGCGGAGCCGAGGAGGAAGTGCGCGGGGAAGGACAGGGGCTGGGCTGTCGACATGCGGGTCGCTTTCCGATGAGGGCCAGGGGGCTGTACCGGAACAACGGTGATGTTAACGTTAACAAGCTGTCAAGGCCTCGCCCCAGGTCAATCCCGTGCCCGCCCAGGTCCGCCTCGGACTACGGGACGTGCTTCAGGAATCCGCGCGGGGTACGGCCGTGCTGTGCCGTACGACGAGTCGCGGTGTGAGCTTCTGCCGCTGCGCCGGTTCCCCGCCCACCCTGCGCGCCAACAGCTCGATGGCGCTTCTTCCGAGGTGGGCGAAGTCCTGGCGGACCGTGGTCAGGGCGGGTACCAGATATCCGGCGCCCTTCATGTCGTCGAAGCCGACCACCGACACGTCCTGCGGCACCTTCACACCGCGTTCGGCGAAGGCGGCCAGCACACCCATGGCCATCTGGTCATTGCCCGCGAAGACGGCGGTGGGCAGGGCACTGTCGGCGTCGCAGAGCGCGTGGGCCAGGCGGAACCCGCTCTCCGCGCCGAAGTCGCCCTCCAGCAGGGCCCCTTCGGCTGCCGCGGCGGTGAGTTCGGCCCGCCAGCCCTCGACGCGGGCCCGGGCGTCGAAGGTGCGCAGCGCGCCCGTGAGGTGGGCGATGTTCCGGTGTCCGAGGTCGAGGAGGTGCCGGACCGCGAGCCGGGCGCCGAGTTCCTGGTCGACCTCGACGAAGCTCAGCTCGGGGTCGGGCGCGTTGCCGGACATCACCACCGCCACCGGCACCCCTAGGGCGAGGCCGGACAGCGCCTCCACCGTGTCGGGCCGGTCGGCGACGACCGCGATCGCCTCCACCGACTGGTCGGTGAGCCGTTGCAGGGTCTCCATGAGGTCACCGGTGGTGCTCTCGCCCTGCCGGCTGGCCAGGCTCACCCAGTAACCGGCCTGCTTGGCGGCCGTCTCCACGCCGAGGAGGATGCGTGGCAGCTCGAAAAGTTCCGATCCGACGATCACCACGCCGATCGTCGAGGAACGACGGCTCTTGAGGGCCCTGGCGACGCTGTTGCGACGGTATCCCAGCTTCTGGATCGCCGCCTCGACCCGGGCCCGGGTCTCCGGCCGGACCGACGGATGGTCGTTGACGACACGGGAGACGGTGATGTGCGAGACGCCGGCCTCCCGGGCCACGTCCATCATGCCTGGCGGCCGGTCCATGTCACTCGTCCTCTGCCTCGACCCCAGCAGGCGGCCCACGCCCTCCGCCGATCCTGCCACAGGCGGTGGGCCGCCTCCTCGACTCGGCGGCGCCTCCAGGGGAACGCCTCGGCGCCCCGCCTGTCGGTGGCGCAGGCCCGTTTCGCCGAGCCGGTGAGTCTCAGGACGTGTACCGCGGTGTCCACTGGGCCTCGGCGATCGCGTCGCGCAGTTCGGCCTCCGTCGCCTCGGGGGCGACGCCGTCCTCGACGGCGGCCCGGGCCACCGCGAGCGCGATCTCGCGGGCCGCGTCCCGCATGCTCGCCAGCGGGGGCAGGAGCGGGGTGGCGTCGTCGGTGCCGGCCCGTACCGCGCAGTCGCCCACGGCCCTGGCCGCCGCCACCATCATGCGGTCGGTGACCCGGGTGGCCCGGCAGGCGGTGACCGCCAGGCCGACCGCGGGGAAGACATAGACGTTGTTGGCCTGCGCGACCGGCACCTCGCGGCCGTCCACCTTCAGCGGCGGGAAGGGTGATCCGGCGGCGATCAGGGCCCTGCCGTCGGTCCAGCGGGCGAGGTCGGCGGGTTCGGCCTCGGCGTTCGAGGTCGGGTTGGACAGCGGCAGGATCACCGGCCGGTCGCAGGAGTCGGCCATCGTCCGAACGATCTGTTCGGTGAAGGCGCCGTGCGCGGTGGACAGTCCGATCAGCACGGTCGGCTTCACCTGGTCGACGACCCGGCCGAGGTCGGGCGCGTCCCCGCCCCACTGTCGTACCTCCTCGTCGTCGCGGGCGTAGACGCGCTGCTCGGGGGTGAGGTCGGTGCGGGAGCTCACCAGCAGGCCGTCGACGTCGACGAACCAGAACCGGCCGGCCGCCTCCTCTTCGGACAAGCCCTCCTCCACGAGTGCGGTACGGATCATGTCGGCGACCCCGATCGCCGCGGATCCCGCGCCCAGGACCACGAGCCGGTGGTCGGTCAGGGACGTTCCGGCGACCTTCGTCGCAGTGCTCAGCGCGCCGAGTGCCACGGCCGCGGTGCCCTGGATGTCGTCGTTGAAGGTGAGCAGCCGGTCCTGGTAGCGGGTGAGGATCGGGCGGGCGTGGGCGGTGGCGAAGTCCTCCCACTGGAGCAGGGTGCCGGGGAGTTCGGCCTCCACGGCGGAGACGAACGCCTCGATCATCTCGTCGTAGGCGTCGCCGGTGACGCGGTGCTGCCTGCGGCCGAGGTAGTGCTCACCGGCCAGCAACTCCTCGTTGTCGGTGCCGACGTCGAGGAGGATCGGCAGGGTGCGGGCGGGGTGGATGCCGCCGATGGCGGTGTAGAGGCTGAGCTTGCCGATGGGGATGCCCATGCCGCCGACGCCCTGGTCGCCCAGGCCCAGGATGCGCTGGCCGTCGGTGACGACGATGACGTCGACCTCGCCGCCCGGGCGGTTGCGCAGGATCTCCCGGAAGCGGTGCCGGTCCTCGTAGGTCAGGAACAGACCGCGCGGCCTGCGGTAGATCTCGCTGAAGCGCCGGCAGGCCTCACCGACCGTCGGGGTGTAGACGACCGGCAGCATCTCCTCCAGATGGCGGGTGAGCAGGCCGTAGAAGAGCACCTCGTTGGTGTCCTGGAGCTGGCGCAGGTAGATGTGCCGGTTCAGCGTTTTGTCGTAGCCGAGGAACGCCGCGTAAGCACGGTCCGCCTGCTCCTGGAGCGTCTCCGTCGCCGGTGGCAGCAGCCCGTCGAGGCCGAGGTCGGCGCGTTCCTCGGGACTGAAGGCGGTCCCCTTGTTGAGCAGGGGGTCGGCGAGCAGGGCGGTTCCCCGGACACGGTCGGAGCTGGGTGTTGCCATGGTGTTCCTCGGTTCGAAGGACAGCAGGGACGGTTTCGGCGTGCACAACTCCCCCCGTCCGCATCCCTACTGCCCCGTCCCCCGATGTCGAAATCACCCGACGTCACCCGATGGGCGGATCAGGCGTCCCCCGCCGCGTGGACGCGCCGCCCTTCGACGAAGGTCTGCAGGACGCGCGTGGCGGCGATCTCCTCGGGCGGGCCCGCGAAGGGGTCGCGGTCGAGGACGACGAGGTCGGCCGACTTCCCCACGGCGATGGTGCCGGTGGTGTCGTCGAGGTGGTTCACGTAGGCGCTGCCCGCCGTGTACGCGGCGATGGCGGCGCCCAGGTCGAGGCGCTGCCCCGGGAGGAACTCCGGGGTGCCCTCGGGGGCGTCCGGGGCGATCCGGTTGACGGCGACATGGATGGCCTGGAGCGGGTCGGGGCTGCTGACCGGCCAGTCGCTGCCGGCGGCCAGGGTCACGCCCGCGCGCAGCAGGTCGCCGAAGGGGTACTGCCGTGCGCCGCGTTCGTCGCCGAGGAAGGGCAGGGTCAGTTCGTCCATCTGGGGTTCGTGGGCGGCCCACAGCATCTGGAGGTTGGCGCTCGCGCCCAGGGCACGGAACCGGGGGATGTCGTGCGGGTGCACGACCTGGAGGTGGGCCAGGTGGTGCCGGGTGTCGCGCCGGCCGTTGGCCGTGCGGGCGGACTCCACGGCGTCCAGCGCCTCGCGCACCGCGCGGTCGCCGAGCGCGTGGAAGTGGACCTGGAAGCCGGAGGCGTCCAGCTCGGTGACGTACTTCTTCAGGTCGTCCGGCTCGACGAAGCTGATGCCGCTGTTGTCCGAGGAGCAGCCGCAGCCGGTCAGATAGGGGTCGAGCATCGCGGCGGTGTGGTTCTCCGCGATGCCGTCCTGCATGACCTTCACGGTGCCGGCCCGGAACCGGCCCCGGTTCAACTCCTCGCGTCGGGCCATGAGTTCGGGGATCTGTTCGGCGCCCCGTTCGCGGTCCCACCACAAGGCGCCGACGACCCGCGCGGTGAGCAGGCCCCGGTCGAGAGCCGCGAGGTAGGTGGGTGCCGGGTCGGTCATGTTGGCGTAGGCGCCGACGATGGCGTCCTGCCAGGCGGTGACACCGTACGAGTGCAGCACGGCCTGCGCCCGCAGGAGGGCCGTGAGCTGGGCCTCCGCGGTGGGGTCCGGAACCAGCCTTCCCACCAGGTGGACGGCGCCCTCCTGGAGCATGCCGGTGGGGTTGCCGTCGGCGTCGCGTTCGATCCGGCCGTCGGCGGGGTCCGGCGTGCGGGCGTCGATGCCCGCGCGTTCCAGGGCGCGGCTGTTGACCCAGGCGCCGTGGTGGTCGCGGTTGGGCAGGAACACGGGCCGGTCGGGGACGACCGCGTCGAGGGCCGCGGCGGTCGGCGCCCCGCCGGGGAACGCCTCCAGGGACCAGCCGCCGCCGGTGATCCACTCGACGTCCCGGTGCTGATCGGCGTACGCCCTGATCCGGCGCAGGTACTCCGCCGGGTTGACGGTGTCGGCGAGGTGGCACAGGCCTAGTTCGAGGCCCGCGCCCTGCGGGTGGACATGGGCGTCCTGGAAGCCCGGCAGGAGCAACTTCCCCGCCAGGTCGACGACTTCGGTGCGCGGGCCGATCAGCTCGTGCACCTCGTCGTGGCCCACGGCGGCGATCCGCCCGTCGCGCACGGCCACGGCGGTGGCGCGGCTGCGGGCGGCATCGACGGTGTGCACGGGACCGCCGGTGAGGACGAGGTCCGCGGTGTGTGACATGGGAGTGGGCTCCAGAGGAAGGTCAGACCGCCGTGCGGTCCATCGGCAGGGTCAGGGACTCGGCGTCGGTGCCGCGCCCCGTGGTGAAGTACGGGGAGTGCCGCACGTACTTGGCGACGGCGGCCATGGCGAGGCCCGCGAGGACGATCACGGCGGGCAGCGAGAACATGAACCAGCCGTTGTCCGGGCTGAGTTCGAAGTGGTCGCTCATGGTCAGGTACGAGTATCCGAGGTAGCCGCCGAGGCCCAACAGGATCAGGCCGGACACGGCGGGCACGCCGATGGCGAGCAGCGCCTCCCGTGCTCCTTCGTGACGCGCGGAGCGGAACCGTACGGCGCAGGCGAGCGCGGTGAGGCCGTAGTAGAGGGCGACGAGGAGGCCGATGGCGTTGACGGCGGCCAGCAGCATGTCGCTCAGCTTGGGAATCGCCACGGCGAGCAGGGCGACCACCGCGGCGATGGCCATCACGACGACCGTGCCGGCGGCGGGGGTGCCGTAGCGCGGGTGGACGCGGGTCCACACCGGTCCCATCGTGCGGTCGCGGCTCATCGCGAACAGGCCGCGTGCCGTGGGGATCAGGGTGGCCTGCACGGAGGCGACCGCGGAGAACATCAGCGCGACCAGGGGGAGGGTGGCCCAGGGTTCGGCGGCCAGTTTCTCGCCGAGGTACGGCAGGGCCTGGGGGCCGTTCCTGACGAGTTCGGCCAGGCTCATCTCCCGCTGGAAGGCGACCGAGGCGAAGAGGAACAGGCCGAGCATCGCGAAGAGGGCGATGAGGCCGCCGCGGGCCGCGTCGCCCGGGCTCCTCGTCTCCTCGTTGACGCTGAAGGCCGCGTCCCAGCCCCAGAAGAAGAACACCGCGAGGACCATTCCCTGGGCGAAGGCGGTGCCGCTGGAGATCTCGAAGGGGTTGAACCAGGACAGCGAGAGGGCGTGGTCGCCGGTGATCAGGGCCCAGCCGCAGAAGGCCAGCAGGACTGTGTACTCGAAGACCAGGAGGGCGAACTGGAAGCGGGTGGCGGCCCGCACCCCGGTGACGGCGAGCGCGGTGAGGGCGAGGAGGATCACCAGTCCGATCGCGGTGGTGACACCGGTGGACGTCGGGTCGAGGGCGATGCCGGCGACGCTGTGCAGTCCGGCCTTGTTGGCGAAGGCCAGGACGACCGAGCCCATGATCGCGCTGGTGTAGGCGCAGAAGATGACCGAGCCGACCAGGGTGACCCAGCCGGTCAGGAAGCCGGGCCAGGGGCCGAGGGACTTGCCGACCCAGACGTAGCCGTTGCCGCAGTTCGGCTCCGAGCGGTTCAGGCGGGCGTAGGCGGTGGCGATGCCGAGGACCGGCAGGAAGGCCAGGAGCAGCAGGGCCGGGGCCTGGAGGCCCACGATCGTCGCGATCGTGCCCATGCCGATGGCGATGCTGGTGGTGGCCGCGGTGCTGGACGCGGCGATGGCCACGCCGTCGACGACGCCGAGGGAGCGGCGCAGATTCGGACTCGGTGCCGGGGAGAGGGGAGGTGCGGAGGACATGGAGGGCTCCTCGGGGACGGGAGACGGGGAAGAGCCGCGCGGTGAGGTGATGGAACAGCCGAGGTCCACATTGGGTCAACCCTGTTGACGTAAGGCGGCGGGGGTCGTTCACTGAGGGCCCGGGTCATTCACTGAGGGCCCGGGTCGGTCACCGAGTGCCTGGGTCGTTCAGCGAGGGCCCCGGCGAGAGGATCCGCTCATGTCCAGCCGTGTCCCGGCGGAGCGCCGGCGTCGGCGGCCCACCCGCTCCGGAGTCCTGCTGTCCGAGGGCCTGATCGTCGAGACCGCGCTGCGGCTGATCGGCGAGCACGGTTCCGAGGCGCTGAGCGTGCGCCGGCTCGGCGCGGCGCTGGGCTGCGACCCGACCGCCCTGTACCGCTACTTCCACGACACCGACGACCTGGTGCTCGCCATCGCGGACCGGATCATCGGCGACGCGATGGCGGGATTCGTCCCCGGTGACGACTGGGTGGCCTCGCTGCGCGAGATGGCCCTGCGGGTCCGCGCCGGATATCTCGCCCATCCGCGGGCGGCCGCCCTGGCAGCGCACCGGGTGACCCGTCGCAGGAGCGAGATCCGGGCGGTCGACACGGGGATCGGCCTGCTGCTGACCGCCGGCTTCGCACCGGCCGCCGCGGCACGTCTGTATCTGGCCTTCATCGACACCGTGCTGAGCCACGCGGCCGCCGACGCGGCCTTCCAGGCGCTCCCCCGGCAGCAGCGCGAGGCCGACCGGCGGGCGTGGCGGGAGGTCTACCAGGCCTTGGACCCGGTGACGTACCCGGCGCTCACCGCGGTACGCCGCGAGCTGCCGGGGATGGCGGACAGCTCGTTCGAGGAGGCGGTGGACCTGCTCCTCGATGCGCTGGCGGCGCGGGCGCCGGCGCGGTGAGCGCCCACAAGGGGTGCGTCACCCGGATGAGTTCTTCCGTACGTTCCCTGGGGCGGCGGTTGGCCGGAGTGGCTGGACGGTAGCAACGCCGAGTTCGCACACCTGTCCACAGGGGGGAACTCGCTATGTGATCGGCGATTCCTCGCTGGCGGGCGGCGACTGACGCGGGCTCGTCCATGACCTGCGCACCCACCGCACGCAGACCATCGGCACCTTCGGCGGCAGTGACAGCCATGTCGCCGCCATCAGCGGCGGCCTCGTGGTGGGCAGCGCCAGGACACCCGGCAACCAGAACACCCACGCCTACGCATACGACCCCGCACCCGCGTCCTGACCGAAGTCGACTCCCGGTGGGCCCGGACGGGACCAGCACCGCAGCCGGGACCTCGGAGGGCCGGTACGTCGCGGGGACCTGGGACTAGCCCGACACGCCGTTCGCGGGCGGCCACGCCTACGTCCACGACCTGCGCACCCGGGCCTGGACCGATCTGAGCACCTACGACAACGGCGTCTCCAGCAAGGTCACCTCGATCACCGGCCACACGGTCGTCGGCACCTTCCAGCCGAAGCCGGACGGCTCCTCCGGGACACCTCCGGAGCGCGGCTTCGCGTACGACATCCGCAGCGGGGTCTGGTCCGACCTCGGCCCCGAGATGTCCTACCGCCCGGTCGTCACCGGGCACACCGTGCTGGCGACCACGCGCCCCGGTGCGTACGCCTACGACCTCCGCTCCGGGACCCTGTCCGCGTTCGGCCCCGGACCCGGACGGACCTACATCAACGGCGTGGCCGGAAAGTACGCCGCCAGCGACATCAATCCCGGGCCCTTCGCCTACGTCTACCGGGTCGACACCGGCGAGTTCACGCTCCTGCCCGCCGTCGGAGGCGTCCACTCCACGGCGTCCGACGTCTACCGGCAGGGTGCCGCGGTCGGCAACGGCGCGACGGCGTCGACCGACCCCGCGAGCCCCGACGGCGTGTATCACGCCACCCTCTGGACGCTCCGGCGCGGCTGGCCCTTGCTGGGCTTCCTGAGGTGGGCCGATGTGCTGTGCGGCACATCGGCCCACATGGGAAGCCACCCAGGAGCCGGGGGCGCATGCCAGACAAGTGGCTCGAATACGACGTACGTCCCCCATGCCCACCGCACCCCTCGGACATCTGCGCAGGAGCATCACACAGGCTGCACACCGCCTTTCGAAAGCCTCGCTACTTTTGCCTCGGCTCGATCCTCCGTGCGAACGAGACCGGCCACGGCCATCGGGCCGATGGTGCAGTCGACTCAGGAAGACCAGATGGACTACTGCTCCTCGTGCCGTCGGCATCTCAACGGCGCCCTGGCGTGTCCCGGATGCGGCGCCTACGCCCCGGACATCGCTCCCCCCGCCCACCTCTACGCGACGACGGGCACGGCGTCAGCGGCGTGGGACGAAGCACCCAAGTGGCACGACGCGGGCCTCCCCGAGGAGCCGGCTGCCAGCACCGACCCCGGCGTCCCGTCCGAGGACGTGGCGGACGCACCCGTGGTGGCGGAGGGGCGGGCGGCACGCCGGCGTCAGCGGGTCCGCTGGAAGAAGAACCAGCGCAAGGCCGTGGTCGCGACCGCCGTCGCCCTCGTCGGTGGCGGTCTGACCGTCACCGCGATGAGCCAGCAGTCCAACACCCGCGACCAGGCGGCCGCCGCGCCGGACAACCGGTCCATGGGCGTGGCGGAGCTGCCCACCTCGGACGACGCCCTCCCGGCGGCGACGCCCGCCACGGCACAGCAGGCGTCGACGACCACCCCCACCACGAAGGTCGGCTCGCACCGGCGGACAGTCGGCTCGGGGTCGACCACGACCCGGTCGTCGGTCCACACCGACTCCGCCACCGCCCCCACACCCACGGCGACGACCGCCTCGCGCTCGCAGTCCCAGGGGACGCGCTCGACGTCGGTCGCGGCCGGCACCAAGACCGGCGGCACGAGCGGTACGACCACGACGACCACGGGCACCACGGGCACGACGACGCAGACCTCCTCCTCGTCCACCGCCGGCACGACCACCACGAACACGAACACGGGCACGAGCACCAGCACCAGCACCAGCGGTGACAGCTCGACGACTTCACAGACGGGCACGTCGTCGTCCGCGACCGACCCCTCGGGACTGTGCGTGCTCAACCTGCTCTGCATCAGCTGAACACCGGACCTGCCTGCCAGACCCGCTACCAGGACAGCGGAAGCGTGGCGAGGTGCTCGTCCAGCAGGCCCGAGATGATGCGGTGGTCCCGCACGGAGGGGTGCCAGTCGCAGCCGAGGTGATCCAGGGCGGCGTCGTCGTAGTACCAGTGGCCGACCCGCTCGTCGCCCCGCGCGTTGCGGGTCCGGGCGATCCTTTCGACGGTCTCGGCGAAGGGACTGGAGCCCAGACCGGTGGCGCTGACGACGAGGAACGTCCTGGGGCCGTAGCGGGCGCGCAGCTTGTCGAGGAAGCCGTGGTAGGCGGACTCGTAGGCAGTGACGAGTTCGGCCTCCGTGCCCCAACGCTCGCCCGGATTCAAGGGTGTTGAGAAGTCGTTCAGGCCCAGCCCGATGACGACGACCTGCGGCCGCCAGTCGGCCGGCTTCCGCCAGACGTCCCCCTCCACGCTCAGCAGGGCACGGTCGTAGTAGGTGCGGAAGTCGGTGCCGGGGCTGCTGCCGTTGTAGTTGCGGACCATGCCACGGCCGGAGAAGGCGTTGATCTGGTAGTCGGCGCCGAGGTGCCGGGCGGTGAGGGCGCCGAAGGAGAGGTCGGAGTCGGTGTTCCGGTCGACTCCCCCGTTGGTCGAACAGTCACGGGTGCCGGAGAGATTGCCGTAGCCCGCGGTGTAGGAGTCTCCGATGAACTCGATCTGCCTGCGCCGGGCCGGGGGCGCGGCGAGGATCGCGCCGCCCGCAGCGGCGACGAAGCCGCCGAACCTGCCTTCGCTCCAGGGGCTTTCGGTGCGTTTGACGAGGCATACGCGGTGCTCGGTGTCGGAGAGTCCCCTGACCCAGGCGGTGGTCCGGCCCGGGGTCACGAGGGTGGCCGCGGTCCTGCCGTCCACCTGGACGTCGTAGTCGTTGACGGAGTCGTCGAGGAGGACGCCGACACCGGTGCCGCGGAACCGGGCCTCGAAGTAGATGCCGGGCCAGCTGTACCGCACGAACCCGTCGGCGGCGGCTTTGACCCGGCCCACCGTGTGGAACCGGAACGAGGCGGCGCCGGACGCCCGCGAGGGGGCGGCGACGGCGGCGACCAGGCCGGCGGCGGTGGCGGTCACCAGGGTTCTGCGGGATAAGCGACGGGGCGAAGGGGGCTGCATCTGGCCATCCTTGGCTGGTCGGGGACGGTCGGGGACGGTCGGTCGGGATGCGGTGGCCAGCCCCGGAATGCTCCGTACGGCCCGTACGGCCCGTACGGCACGGGAGCGCTCCCACATCCCTGGCGTTGTCCAACGTGACCGCACCACGCGTGTCCGTCAACCCCTGTGGCATGAGTCCGGATCTTCGGGGTAGCAGGATCGATGCTTACCCGGGGGAAGGGCCGTCGCACCTGGGGAGGTCGAGGCGGCCCTTCCCCCACCCCTCGGCCCGTGCGCGCCGGCGCCGCTACAGGTCGAACAGGCTTCTCGCGTTGTCGTGGCACACGGCCCGCAGCCACTCCGGTCCGAGGTCCAGGCGTTCCAGGGCCTGGAGCTGGTGCAGGTAAGGGTAGGGGATGCTGGGGAAGTCGGAGCCGAGCAGGACGCGGTCGCCGAGCGCGGCGAGCCGGGGCAGGGCGCGGCGCGGGAACGGCATGAAGCCCTCGGTGAAGTCGGTGAACGCCATAGTCGTGTCCAGCCGCACCTCGTCGTACCGCTCGGCGAGGTCGAGGAACTCCTCGTACTCGGGCATGCCCATGTGCGCGACGATCAGCCGCAGCCTCGGGTGGCGGGCCAGCACCCGCGCGACGGGCTCGGGGCCGGTGTGCTTGCCGGGCGCGGGCCCGGAGCCGCAGTGGATCACCACGGGGACCTCCGCCTCGGCCAGCAGCCCCCAGGCCCGGTCGAGGAGTTCGTCGGCCGGGTCGTACCCGCCCACCTGGACGTGCGCCTTGAACACCCGCGCCCCTGCCTCGACGGCCTCGCGGACGTAGGTCTCGACGTCGGGCTCGGGGTAGAGGGTGGCGGTGTGCAGACAGTCGGGGGTGCGGTGGGCGAAGTCGGCCGCCCATCCGTTCAGCCACCGGGCCATGGCGGGTTTGTGGGGGTAGAGCATCGCGGTGAAGGCCCTGACCCCGAACTCCCGCAGCAGGGCCGTTCTCTCCGCCTCCTCCTTCCGGTACGTGATCGGCCACTCCAGTCCGCCCGTCAGCGGCCCGACACCGTCGAAGTACTCCCAGACCTTGTGCAGGACCCGCTCGGGCATGAAGTGGGTGTGGACGTCGATCAGGCCCGGCAGACCGAGCCCGCGCCAGAAGCGGCGGATCTCGCCGGCTTCCTCGTTCGACGCCCCGTCGCGCTCGTCCATGCCGGGTCAGGCGCCCAGCGCCGACAGCACCACGGACCTGGCCTCCTCCTGGACCCGGCTCAGATGGTCGGGGCCGAGGAACGACTCCCCGTAGATCTTGTAGACGTCCTCGGTACCGGAGGGGCGGGCCGCGAACCAGGCGTTGGCGGTGGCCACCTTGATGCCGCCGAGCGCGGCGCCGTTGCCGGGCGCCTCGGTGAGGACCTGGGTGACCGGCTCTCCGGCGAGGGTGTCGGCGGTGACCTGGCTCGGGGACAGCTTGGCGAGCAGGGCCTTCTCCTCGCGGGAGGCCGGGGCGTCCACGCGCGCGTAGGCGGGGGAACCGAAGCGGTCGGTGAGCGCGGCGTAGTGCTGCGAGGGGCTCTTGCCGGTGACCGCCGTGATCTCGGAGGCGAGCAGCGCCAGGATGATGCCGTCCTTGTCGGTGGTCCACACCGAGCCGTCGCGGCGCAGGAAGGACGCGCCGGCCGACTCCTCGCCGCCGAAGCCGATCGTGCCGTCGGACAGGCCGTCCACGAACCACTTGAAGCCGACGGGGACCTCGACCAGCGTGCGGCCGAGGTCAGCGGCGACCCGGTCGATCATGCTGGACGACACCAGGGTCTTGCCGATCCCGGCCCCCGCGGGCCACTGGTCCCGGTGCGAGAACAGGTACGAGATGGCCACGGCCAGGTAGTGGTTCGGGTTCATCAGGCCCGCGTCCGGTGTGACGATGCCGTGCCGGTCGGCGTCGGCGTCGTTGCCGGTGGCGATGTCGAACCGGTCGCGCTGCTCGATGAGCGAGGCCATGGCGTAGGGCGACGAGCAGTCCATGCGGATCTTGCCGTCCCAGTCGAGCGTCATGAAGCGCCAGGTGGGATCAGTGAGCGGATTGACCACCGTCAGGTCGAGTCCGTGCTGTTCGGCGATCCGGCCCCAGTAGGCGACCGCGGCGCCGCCCAGCGGGTCGGCGCCGATGCGCACGCCGGCGGACCGGATCGCCTCCAGGTCCAGCACGTTCGGAAGGTCGGCCACGTAGGCGCCGAGGAAGTCGTGGCGGCCGGTACCGGGGGCGGTCAGGGCGCGGGCGTAGGGGATGCGCCGTACGTCCTTCAGGCCGCCGGTGATGATCTCGTTGGCGCGGTCCTGGATCCAGGAGGTCGCCTCGGATCCCGCGGGGCCGCCGTTCGGCGGGTTGTACTTGAAGCCGCCGTCGGCGGGCGGGTTGTGCGAGGGGGTGACCACGACTCCGTCGGCGAGTGCCGAGGTCCGGTGCCGGTTGTGGGTCAGGATGGCGTGCGAGACGGCCGGGGTGGGCGTGTAGCCGTCGGCCTGGTCGATGAGGACGGTCACGTCGTTGGCCGCGAACACCTCCAGCGCCGTGGCCCGGGCGGGCTCGGACAGGGCGTGGGTGTCGGCGCCCAGGAAGAGGGGGCCGTCGGTGCCCTGGGCGGCGCGGTACTCGCAGATGGCCTGGCTGGTGGCGGCGATGTGGTCCTCGTTGAAGGCCGCCGCGAGGGACGAACCGCGGTGTCCCGAGGTGCCGAAGGCCACCCGCTGCCCGGGTTCGGCCGGGTCGGGGTGCAGCGTGTAGTACGCCGTGACCAGACGGGCCACGTCGATGAGGTCCTCGGGCCCGGCGACCTGCCCAGCTCGCGCGTTCTGCATGTGCCCGCTCCTCCGCAAGGGTCGACCGTTGGGTACGGGGCCCATTCTCCCCTGCCGGGGCGTCCGGGACGCATGTGGGGCGCGGTTCCGTTCTCACAACTGCCCGCAAAGCGGCTGGCGGCGGGGGTTCAACGGCACCCATGATGCGTAGCAGCAGCCCTTCCGCCGTCGCCGTCGCCGCTGTGGTCGCCTGCGCGTCCGCCGTTCTCGTGTCGTGTTCCTCGAACTCCTCCGGCGGGTCGGCCTCCGACTCCGAGAAGACGCCCACGGCGTCGTCCACACCGCCGCCCTCGCCGCCGTCGCCGTCGCCGTCGCCGACCGGACCGTGTGCTGACGGCACGTGTGAGATCAAGGTCGCCGTGGGAGACGCCGTGAGCGTGCCGGAGGCGTACGGCCTCGGGCCGATCAAGGTGACGGGGATCGCGGGCGGCAAGGTCGACATGGTCACCCGGCTGACCGGGTCCGGCTTCAGCGTCTCGGGGTGTTCCGGTGGTGGCGGCGTGTCGTCGGAGGGCGGGGGCGGGGTCACCCTCAGCTGCGAGGAAGAGCCCGCCGCGACCATCAACAGCGCCATGAGCCTCAAGGTCGTCGACATCCTCGATGCGGCCGCCGTCCTCCGCATCGAACCCGCCGGGTGAGGTACGGCCCTCCCCTCGCGCCAGGGCCGTGACGGCGTACTTCCTCAACGCCCTCGTGGTGTGTCGCGCGCGGTGCGACGCGGGCTCCCCCGTCGGCGGCCGGGCGAGGACGGCCCAGGTCAGGTACACCGACAGGGGCGACCCGGTGAGCAATGGCGCTCCAGGGGTGAGGGGCCAGGGGTGCGGGGGTGCGGGTGTGTGCGGGTGTGCTCAGAAACCGTTTTCACGGAGCGGTGGTCGACAATCACCGGGCGGGGGCGGTGCGTCCGTCGTCTCCCGAGAGGGCGAGGCCGACGGACGGGTGATGTCCGGCACAGACGCCCTGGTGCGACCGGCCCGGACGGTGCGGCACAATCGTCCGCGGACGCTGCTCCCCAGCAGCCCAGGTTCAGATGAGGAACGGTGACCGACATATCGCCAACAGGCCGACCCGGACAGCTGTCCATCGCGCACTCCGCGGTCGACGGCATCCGCGTGGTGACCCTGCGCGGAGAGATCGACCACGACGGCAAGGACGCGCTGACCGCGGCGCTGCTGCCCGAGGACGGCGCCGACCACGGTCCGGCACCGCGTGTCGTGGCGGACCTCAGCGGCGTGACCTTCCTGGACTCCACCGGCATCAACGTCTTCGTCCACGTCCACCACCAGGTGAGCGCGGCTCACGGATGGCTGCGCCTGGCGGCCGCGCGGGAGTCGGTGATGCGGGTCCTCGAACTCGTCGGCCTGGACACCGTCATCCCCTGCCATCCCACGCTCGAGCAGGCCCTGAACCCCTGACACACGAGGGTCACCGCGTTCACGGCCCCGGTCGGCGGCGGCGATCACCGTGCCAGTCCAGTATCAGGACCGTGGCGTCGTCTCTGAGGCTGCCATGGCAGGCATCGAGGACCGCGGCGGTCAGGGCCCGGACGGCTTCTCTCGGATGCAGCGCGCCGGTGTCGTGGATGACCGAGGCCAGGTCGGCCGTCGCGGCACCGCGTTCCAGCATGCCGTCGGTGAGCAGGATCAGGCGGTCCCCGGGGCGCAGTTGCAGTTGCTGGAGCTGGAAGGAGGCGGGTGCGGCCACTCCGAACGGCAGATTGACGGCGAGCCTGACCTCTTCGACAACGCCGTCACGCAGCCGCAGCGGCCAGGGATGGCCGGCGTTGACCAGTTCGCACAGGCCCGTTTCCAGGTCGACGCAGAGCAACTGCCCGGTGGCCAGCCCACGGCTGTGGTTCAGCAGGGCCTGATGGGCGTCGTCGGCCTGTTCCAGGGCGTCGCAGCCGCTGCGCCGGGACCGCCGCAGCGCACCGACCAGGAGGGTGGCCAGCAGCGCCGAGTTCGTGTCGTGCCCCATCGCGTCGGTGATGGACAGATGCAGGGTGTCGCGGTCGAGGGTGTAGTCGTAGGTGTCGCCACCGATGTCGTCGGCCGGCACCAGCCCGGCGGCGAGGGTGAACTGCTCCGCCTCGCAGCAGGGGGCCGAGGGCAGCAGCTGGTGCTGGATCTCCGCGGCCAGGCTGGTCTCGGTGGTGCGCCGGCCCAGGTGGTACAGGTCGGTGAAGCGCCCGTCCGTGACGATGATGTAGGCCAGCGCGTGCGCCGCCTCGCGGACCTGCCTCAGCACGGTGTCGTCCGCGCTCTGCAGGCTCACCTCCAGTACGCCGATGCAGTCGCCGCGGTTGGTGACCGGCGTGATGACGCGCCGTCCGCCCTGGCCGTCCGGTTCCACATGCTGGCGCTGGCTGCGCAACACCTCGTCGTAGACACTGCCCTGCAGGTCGACCGGCTCGGCCTGATCCGTGCCGTCATCGGCGCCGGCCGCGGCGAGCCGTACCAGCCGCTGGCCGATGAGGTCGACGAAGAGGAACGACACGCGCTCCGCGCCGAACCGCTTCTGCAGGTCGCGGGCCACCACGTCGACGGACTCACCGGGCGGGGCCGCTTCCGCAGCGGCCAGCAATTCGCCCAGTTCCAGATCTCCACCCTCCACAGCAACCTCCCATCGGTTGCCGCAACTTCTTCCCCGCATCTTCGCGCCTTCACCTGATACAGGCATCTTGGCTGGTCAAAGGTGTCGGGATGGCCGGCACAGGGTGTTCGTCGTCCGTACGACCGTGCTGGTCGCCTGTTGATCCACATCCATACCGGGTAGACGCGTCAGCATGGCTGAAGTGGTACAAGCTGGACTGTGGGGGCTGGTGGCGGGCTCGGCGCTGCTGCTCGGTGCCGCGCTGGGATACGGGCTGCGGGTGCCGCAGAAGGTGATCGCGACCGTGATGGCCTTCGGTGCCGGGGTGCTGTTGTCGGCGGTCTCCTTCGAGCTGGTCGGTGAGGCGTACGACGAGGCGGGCCTCACTCCCGCCGCCGTCGGCACCCTCGTCGGCGCCCTGGCCTACACCGCGGGCAACGTGTGGCTGGCCCGCCGGGGTGCCCGGCACCGCAAGCGCTCCGGTCACGCGCAGTCGGCGGCACAGCCCTCGGAGGCCCAGCAGGGCGGCTCGGGGATGGCGCTCGCCCTCGGCGCGCTGCTCGACGGCGTGCCGGAGTCCGCGGTGATCGGCGTCAGCCTGCTCGACGGCGGCGCGGTCAGCCTGGTGACCGTGGCGGCGGTGTTCATCAGCAACGTGCCCGAGGGACTGTCCAGTTCGGCGGGGATGAAGAAGGCGGGCCGCACCAAGGGGTACGTCTTCGGCGTCTGGGCCGCGATCGCCGCCGCGAGCACCGTCTCGGCCGTCCTCGGCTACACCGTGGTCGGCTCCCTCTCCCCCGCGTGGATCGCCGCGGTGACCGCCGTGGCGGCCGGCGCGATCCTCGCCATGGTCGCCGACACGATGATCCCCGAGGCGTTCGAGGACGCCCACCTGGCCATCGGCCTGATCACCGTGAGCGGCTTCCTGGTCTCCTTCGCCCTCTCGCACGTCTGACCAGGGGGTCGGACGCTGCCGTGTGTGGCAGGTGTCGCAGGGGGCCCGTCGAACGCCTCTGACCACGGGCCGTCCTGTTTTTCAGTGCTGGTCAGGGCCTACTGAACAACTCCCCGTCCTTGCAGAGTCGGTGCGAACCGGTGGCGCTCCCTCGCCGTCGGCTCTTCAGCAGGCGGCCCCGGTCACCGAACCCCCCTCGGTGACTCGGGGCCGCCCTTCCGCTCGCGTCCGCGACCAGCTACGGACGACGCACCGATCACGGGGAAAGGGACCTTCCTTTGCGGCACCAGCACCGACGAACCACGAGGCGACCGACCGGGCACACCAGGAGCTTGTGCGGCATCACCGCCGTCCTGGCCCTGACCTGCCTGACCGCGACCGCGACGGTCACCTCCGCCGCACCGAGCACGTCGGGCGGCCCGCCCACCGCGCCCCCGGGCGCCCTGGCCAAGCCCATCGCGCGCGTGACGCTCCTGACCGGTGACACCGTCGCCGTGGACGGCCACGGCCGGGTGGTCGAGGTGCGGCCGGGCAAGGGCCGCGGCGGCATCGGGTATTCGGTACGGCACTTCGCCGGCCACACCTACGTCGTGCCGCTCGACGCGACGAGGCTGCTGGGCAGCGGCAGGCTGGACCGCCGGCTGTTCGACGTCACGCGGCTCGTCGAGGACGGCTACGACGACACCCACCGGGCGCAGGTGCCACTGATCGTCTCCTACAAGGGCGCCGGCCGTGCGCAGCAGGAGGCCCGGGCAGCCCTCCTCGCCACCGCGACGGAGGTCACGCACCGGCTGCCGGCCATCCACGGCGACTCGCTGACCGCGGACAAGCCGGACGCCGGCAAGGTGTGGCAGGCGCTGACCGACACCGCCGGCGGCCGCGCCGCCGTGACCGCCGCCCCCGGGATCGACCGGGTGTGGCTCGACGGCCGGGTCAGGATCAGCGCGCAGGACTCCGGTGCTCCCGACCCGCACGGCGGGGTCGCGCAGATCGGTGCCCCGACGGCCTGGAAGGCGGGCTACACCGGCAAGGGCGTCAAGGTCGCCGTCCTGGACACCGGCATCGATGCCACCCACCCGGACCTGAAGGGCAGGGTCCTCGAGTCCAGGAACTTCACCGACTCCGACTCGGCCGACGACAGGCAGGGTCATGGAACCCACGTCGCCTCCACCATCGTCGGCTCCGGGGCGAGGAGCGGCGGGACGTACGAGGGAGTGGCACCGGGAGCGGAGTTGCTGGTCGGCAAGGTCCTGGACGACACGGGCTTCGGCGACGACTCGGGCATCATCGCCGGGATGCAGTGGGCCGTGGCGCAGGGCGCCAAGGTCGTCAACATGAGTCTCGGCGAGGTCGACACCCCGGACGTCGACCCTCTGGAGAAGGCTGTGAACGACCTGTCGGCCTCCTCCGGCGCCCTGTTCGTCATAGCCGCCGGCAATTCCGGCCCCTCGGACACCACCGTCGGCTCCCCGGGATCGGCCGCGTCCGCCCTGACGGTGGCCGCCGTGGACCGCGCCGACACGATCGCCTCCTGGTCCAGCCGCGGCCCCACCGCCGACGGCCGCCTCAAGCCAGACATCGCCGCGCCCGGCGTCGACATCATCGCCGCGAAGGCCGCCCACGGCACCGAGGGCAACGACGAGGCGCCCGGCTACGTGTCGATGTCCGGCACCTCGATGGCCACCCCGCACACCGCGGGCGCCGCCGCCGTCCTGGCCCAGGAACACCCCGGCTGGACCGGTGAACGGCTCAAGTCCGCCCTCACCGCCTCGGCGAAGACGCTGGGCGGCGTCACCGCGTACGACGTCGGCGCCGGCCGGGTCGACCTGGCAGGGGCGATCGGCGCGACCGTCGGCAGCGAGCCGTCCGCGGTCGACTTCGGCACCCCGGCCCCGTGGCCGCACAACGACGACACCCCGGCCACCAGGACCCTCACCTACCGCAACGACGGCACCGGGCCGGTCACCCTGGACCTGGGCATCACCGCGACCGGCCCCGGCGGCAGGACGGCGCCCACCGGCATGGTCACCGTCTCCCCCGCCCGGCTGACCGTCCCGGCCGGCGGCACCGCGCGGGCGGCGGTCACGGCCGACACCCGGCTCGGCAGCGCCGACGGCCTCTATTCCGGCGCGATCACCGCAAACGGCGACGGGCACAGCGTCCGCACCGCCGTGGCGGTCGACCGCGAGGTCGAGACCCACAGACTGACCCTGGTCACCACCCGGCGGGACGGCAAGCGCGACAACGAGCCGGACGTCACCGTGGCAGGACTGGACACGGGCAAGCAGTTCACGCCCTACGACGACGGAAAGGCACGCGGCGGCACGGTCACCCTGCGGCTGCCCCGGGGGCGCTACGCGATCAGCGCCGCCACCATCACCCCGGCAGGACAGTCCGTCCAGTTGATCGCCCCCCACCTCGTACTCGACCACGACACCACCGTCGCCCTCGACGGACGCAAGGCGAAACCTGTGAAGGTGACCGCTCCGGACCGCCGGGCCACCCTGCGCGACGGCCAGGCCGTCTTCGCCGCCCGCGGTGCCACAGCGGCCTACGACTTCTCCGTCGGCACGTCCATCGACGCCAAGAACAGCTTCCTCGGCCAGGTCGGCCCGAACGCCCCCGCGAACTCCGCCATCGCCCAGATCGGTGGCGTCTGGCAGCGCAGCGCGACCTCACCGGCGTACACCCTGGTGACCACCCGCACCGGCGGGTTCTTCGACGGCCTCACCCGCACCTTCGCCTCCACCCGGGGCATGGCCAGGGTGAACACCTCCGTCGCCACCGCCCTGGCCAAGGCGGAAACCGCGCCGAACAGCTGGTGGAGCACACCCGGCCGGCCATCGCTCGACCAGGTCGTCTCGCCCCTCGAAGGGCCGCTGCGGCCGGCGCCGGCCTCCTCCGTCGTGCAGTACCTGTCCGCCGACCACGGCATGCGCTGGTACCTGGGCGCCCGGACCCAGAACGGCACGGACGGCGAGGGCATGGTCGCTTTCACCACCGTCCGCCGCTTCGAACCGAACCGTGTCTACCGCGTCACGCTGGACGGCGGTGTCCACGGCCCGATCGTGACACCGACGAAGCTCGTGGGCGGGCTGCGTGTCGGCCGGTACTACGCGGTGTGTGTGCCGATGTTCTCGGACGGGCCCGGCGACTTCTCGTACTCCGCGCAGACCGGCGTCCACACCCGGCTCACCTCCGGCAGCAAGGTCGTGGGCGACTTCACGGAGGACACCTGCCCGAACACCTACTCCAACCTGCCGGCCGGGACAGCGCGCTTCAGACTCTCCGTCACCGCCGACCGCAGCAGGGGCTACAAGATCAGTGACCACGTGGAGGGCGTGTGGACCTTCACCTCGGCGAACACGCCTGAGACCCAGGTGGTCGCCTGGCCGCTGTCCGTCGTCCGCTTCCACCCGAAGCTGAGCCTGACCGGCACCGCGAAGGCGGGCGCCCGGATCACCGTCCCGCTGTCCCTGCAGGGCCCGGCGGCGGCCAAGGGGCACCTGAGGTCGCTGAGGGTGAAGGTGTCGTACGACGGCGGGCGCACCTGGGCCCCGGTCACCGTGCACAACGCGGCGAGCGGCAAGCCTTACCTGGCCCTTACCAACCCGAACCGGCCCGGCACCGTCTCCTTCAGGGCGGACCTCGCCGACACCGCCGGCAACACGTACACCGGCACGATCCGCCACGCCTACCGCACCGTCCGGTAACCGGAAGGCACCCGGCGGTGGTGGGCCAGCCCGGCCGCCACCGCCGCACACCACGGCCCGTCAGTCCCATGCTCACGAACGGAACCACCATGGCCGCACACGGTCACCGACGTCCGACCCGCCGCGACGTCCTGCTCAGAACCGCCGCCGGCGGACTCGTCCTCGGCGGGGGCGCCGCGGTCGCCGGCCCCCTGCTCGCCAGCGCCGACGCGGCACCCAGCGCCTTCGGATACCGCGACGACGGGCGGGCCTACGTCGTCACCACCGGCGCCGACCTGGTCTTCAAGGTCGACCACCGCAACGGCGACCTGACCTCCCTGGTCCACAAGGGCACCGAGTACCAGGGCTACGGCAACCGGAACTCCCACGTCGAGACGGGGCTCGGCGCCTCGTCCGTGGGCATCCGCAAGACCGGCGACACCATCCTGGTCACCGTCGTGCACGGCACGATGCACCACTACTACGCCGCCCGCCGCGGCGAGAACAACGTCTACATGTGGACGAACAAGGCGGACGCCTCCATCACCGCCACCCGCTACATCGTCCGCGTCAGGCCCGGCCTGTTCCCCAACGACAACCCCGACACCTGGGACGCCCGCACCGACACCCTCATCGAGGCCCAGGACATCCGCCGCAAGCCGAACGGCACCACCCGCTCCAAGCACTACTCCAACCAGCGCGTCATCGACTACGACCACGTCGGCTGGAGCGACGGCAGGACCGGCATGTGGATGGTGCGCAGCAACCACGAGAAGGCCTCCGGCGGCCCCTTCTACCGCTCGCTCATGCGCCACCACTACGAGGACGGCGCAGGGCTGTACGAGATCCTCTACTACGGGGAGAACCAGACCGAGCCGATGCGCTTCGGCCTCCAGGGGCCCTACGTCCTCGCCTTCACCGACGGCGGCGCCCCCGCCCGCTCCCTCTCCCACGACGTCATCGACACCTCCTGGGCCGACGGCCTGGGCCTGGTCGGCTGGGTCGGCCGCGCCGGTCGCGGACGGGTCGCCGGCGTGGGCGTCAGCGGCCGGAGCGACGGCCACGCCTACACCGTGGGCTTCGCGAACGCCGCCGCCCAGTACTGGGCGAAGGCCGACGCGGCCACCGGCCACTTCCTCTCCCCGTACATGCTCCCGGGCACCTACACGCTCACCGTGTACAAGGACGAACTCGCCGTCCACACCGAGTCCGTCACCGTCACGGCCGGGAAGACGACGGCCCTTCACACGCTGAGGATCACCGCCGACCCGAGCCGGAACCCCGCGATCTGGCGCATCGGCGACTGGACCGGCACCCCTGCCGGCTTCCGGAACGCCACTCTCATGACCACCATGCACCCCTCCGACGCACGCGCGAGGCCCTGGGCCACCGGTGTCCACACGGTGGGCTCCTCCGCCGCGGCGGACTTCCCCTGCTACCAGTGGGCGGACATCAACAACGAACTGAAGATCCGCTTCAGGCTGACGCAGCAGCAGCTGGCCTCCGGCCACACCCTCAACATCGGCATCACCACCGCGTTCGCGAACGGCAGGCCCCGGATCAGGGTCAACGACTGGCTCTCCGCCGCACCCCAGCCCGCCAAGGAACCCACGACCCGCTCCCTGACCGTCGGCTCCTACCGGGGCAGCAACCACACCTACAGCTACGCCGTCCCGGTGAGCGCCTGGATCAAGTCCGCCGACGCCTACCAGGAGCTGACGATCGACATCGTCAGCGGCTCCGGCGGCACCGCCTACCTGAGCCCCGGGGTCTCCTACGACGCCATCGAGCTGGTGCCCTGAGCGGGGCGTTCCGCGTGATGGACCGGGATTGCCTGCGGATGACTGAAAACGTAGGTTGAGCTCCGTTTTGTGTTCCAGGGTTGTTCGAGAGCTGTTCGCGGGTTGAAAGGTGCCACCAGGTGGGCCGACGAGAAAAACCGGTCGACCCCGGTGCCGGACCGGTCCAGCGCCTCGCGCACGACCTGCGCCTGCTGCGGGAGAAGGCCGGCAAGCCGCCGTACCGGGAGATGGCCGAGCGGGCCGGCTACTCCACGACCGCGCTGTCGCAGGCCGCGGCCGGCGACCAGCTGCCGACACTGGCGGTGGTCCGCGCGTACGCGGAGGCCCTCGACGCCGACCCCGACGAGTGGGCGGCCCGCTGGCGGGAGGCGGACGCCGAGCTGCGGGCTCCCACGGCCGACGAGCGCGCGCCGTACCGCGGGCTGGCCCGCTTCGAACCGGCTGACAGCGACCTGTTCTTCGGCCGGGCGGCACTCGTCCACGAACTGCTGCACCTGGCGCACGCGCACCGGTTCGCGGCGGTGTTCGGGCCCTCCGGCAGCGGCAAGTCCTCGCTTCTGCGGGCTGGCCTCATCCCGCTGCTGCGGGAGGACAGGGGTGCCGGCCGCCCGGCGGTGGTCCGGGTCCTCACCCCCGGCGAGCGACCTGCCCACACACATCGGCAGGCGCTCGTTCCTCAGGACGGTGAGCTGGACACCTGGGTGATCGTCGACCAGTTCGAGGAGCTGTTCACGCTCTGCCACGACCGGGAGGAGCGGGACGGCTTCCTGGACCTGCTGCTCCGCGCGCGTGAGCCGGAGAGCCAGCTGCGGGTGGTGGTCGCGGTGCGCGGCGACTTCTACGGCCACTGCGCCGAGCACCGGGAGCTGGCCGAGGCGGTCGCTCACGCGAACCTGCTGGTCGGGCCGATGAGCGCGGACGAGCTGCGCGAGGTCGTCACCGGCCCGGCCACCGCGGCGGGGCTCAACGTGGAGCGGGTGCTGACCGCGCGGATCGCCGAGGAGGTCGGCGACCGGCCGGGCGCGCTGCCGATGCTCTCGCACGCCCTGCTGGAGACCTGGCGCCGCCGCCGGGGCCGCACGCTGACGCTGGCCGCGTACGAGGAGACGGGCGGTGTGCGCGGGGCGATCGCCGCCACCGCCGAGCAGGTCTACGGCGACCTGGACGGGAGCCAGGCACGCACCGCCCGGCGCATCCTGCTGCGGCTGATCACCCCGGGCGACCGTACGGCCGACACGCGGCGCCCGGCATCCCGTTCCGAGCTGGGACCCGGTGCGCCGGACGTGCTGGAACGTCTGGCCGCCGCCCGCCTGGTCACCCTGGACGGCGACACCGTCGAACTCGCCCACGAGGCCCTGATCACCGGCTGGCCGCGTCTCGCCGGTTGGATCGAGGAGAGCCGGGAGCGGCTGCGCGCCCAGCGGATCCTCGGGGAGGCCGCCCGCGCCTGGAAGGAGCTGGACCGCGACCCCGGCGCGCTGTACCGGGGGGCACGGCTGGAGCGCGCCGAGGAGCTGTTCGGCGGGCAGCGGGAGAACGACGACGACGACACCGACGACCTCACCCGGCTGGAGCGGGCCTTCCTGACCGCCTCGGCCACGGCCCGTGATGGCGAACGGGACGCCGTCACGCGCACCGCCCGCCGCACGCGTGCGCTCAGCGTCGGTCTCTCCGTCTTCCTCGTGCTCGCGCTGACCGCGGGACTCGTCGCCTGGCAGCGCGAGCGGGTGAGCGAGGAGGAGTCCGCCAAGGCCGCCGCCCGGCGCCTGGCCACCGTCGCCGAGAGCCTGCGGGCCACGGATCCCCGTACCGCGTCCCTGCTCGGCGCCGCCGCGTGGCGGATCGCCCCGCTGACCGAGTCCCGCTCGGCCGTGCTGGGCGCGCTCGCCCAGCCGGAACGGGACTCCTTCACCGACCCGCAGGCCGGCGAGGACGTCCGGCGGTTCCTCACCGACCAGGGCCGCACCCTGCTCAGGGCCGACGGCAGCCGGGCCACCGCCTGGAGCGTGGCCGGCCACCGCCGCACGGGCGTCTACCGCCTGCCGAGCGGCACCGAGGCGTCCGACGTCGGCCCCGGCGGGCGCTTCCTCGTCCTGACCGGGGAGGACAGCGACACCCTGTGGAACCTCCCCGAAGGGAGGTCCGCCGCCGATCTGGGCGATGCGGAGCTCGGGGCGACCGCGCCGGACGGAGACGCGTATCTCACCCAGCCGATCGACGGGCCCGGCCAGGTGCAGGTTCGGCGGACGGACGACGGCAAGGTCCTCTTCACCACCGGCGTCTCCCGCGCCATCACCACGTCGGCCCTCGGCCCCGGCGGACGCCTCGCCGCGCTCTGTCCCGCCCAGGGGCCGCCGCAGGTGTGGGACACCGTGCGCGGCAGGCGGCTGTCCGGCGCGTGGGACAAGGCGGACGGCATGGTCTGCGGCACCGGCACGGGAGCCGACGGCGGGGAGCGCCTGCTGCGCCTCAGCGCGGACGGCAGCCGGCTGGCCGTGACCTACGGCGCCTCGGCCGACGTCTGGGACATCCGCAGCGGTCGTGGCGTCGCCGACTTCGCCGGCGGCGGCACCACGGGCTTCACCGAGGCCGGCCTCTCCCCGGACGGAGAGTTCCTCGCCACGACCGACGACCAGGAGATCGCCGTATGGCAGCTGGCGTCCGGGGGCGGGCAGGTCTTCCACCGGCCGCTGGCCGGCGCGGAGGTCAGGGGGCTGACGTGGACCCCGGACCACGGCCGCCGGACCCTGCGCTACCTCGACCGCGCCACCGTCCACACCCTCGACCTCAGCGACCGCCTCACCACCCCCTGGCGGCACACCCCGGCCGACGCCACACTCCTCGACCCGGACGGCACCACCCTCGCCACCGTCACCAGGGCCGGGCACGGCTACCGCCTCGACCTGCGCTCCACCGGCAGCGGCGCGGTACTCGCCCGGAGCGCGCTCGGCCCCCTGCCGGGCGACACCGGCGACGAAACCCCGCTGCTGTCCTTCAGCCCGGACGGCCGGACGCTCGCCGTCGCCGACACCACTTCCTCGGGCGGCTCCCTGCGGCTGCGTTTCACGGTGTGGGACGTACGAGCCCATACGGTCCGTACGAGCTTCACGACCTCCGGCGCGGCCGACCGTCCTGTCTCCGCGCTCGCCCTGGGCACCGGCGGGCGCACGCTGCTGGCGGTACGTTCCGCGGGCGACCGCGAGGCGGCGGAGGTCTGGGACACCCGGGCCCGTCGCAGCCCGCGAGCCCTGCACGGCCTCTTCGGGCAGGCCGTGGCCGTGCGGCCGGACGGCCAGCTCCTCGTCGGCGACCTGGACCAGTACGCCGACCTGCCCTCCGGCAAGGTCACCGGGTGGGCGCTCGCCGACGGCCGCGAGGTCACCGCCCTCGCCTTCAGCCGCGACGGCAGCCGCCTCGCCGTCGGCGACACGACCGGGCACGTGACCCTCTGGGACGGCGACCTGCGCCACACCACGGGTGTCCTGACCGGCACCGCCGACACGGCCCCGCCCGGCGTCCCCGAGGCCGTGGGCGCGCTGGCCTTCTCCGCCGACGGCAGCACCCTCGCCGTGGGAGGAGCCAACGGCACCCTCCGGCTGTGGGACACCGCGGGCCAGCGGCTCCTCGGCGGCGACCTGCCCACGCCCGGGGGCGAGATCCGTTCCCTCGCCTTCGGCCGGGACGACGGCACGGTCTACGCAGCCGGCCCGGACGTGGTGCTGCAACGCCACCCCATCGCCCCCGACGCGGCCGTCCGGACCGTCTGCGAACGCGCCGGTGGCGGACTGACCAGGGCGCAGTGGCGCCGGTACGTCCCCGACGCGCCGTACCGGCAAATCTGCCCGACGGGGCGCTGAATTGTTCACGGCGACTCCGGGGCTCGCTGAAAAACGCCCCTGACCAGAACGATCGGAGATCACAACGGCCGTCGGCGTCCCTCCGACGCGGCGGCCGGTCCTCCTCTCCTCAGGTTCTGGTCACATGCGCTCTCGCACTCTGCTCCCCGCCCTCCTGCTGCTCGGCTCGCTCACCTCGGCCTGTGCAAACGGCACGTCCGAACCCCCGGTCACGGACGGTCCCCGGGCCGGCTCCTCACCCTCCCCGGCCCGGACGGTCGACCCGTCGAAGATCAAGGGCCTGGAGATCGTCGACGACAACAGCGAGAACAGCTCCTGCCCCTTCGCGACCAGCTACCCGGACGTGCCCGGCGCGGAGGCGATGACGGCCGCGATGAAGAAGGACGTGCAGCAGCGCCTGGCGACCTTCCGCTCGGGGGCGTGCTCGGACGGCTCGGACAGCATGGAGGGCAGCGAGCTCAACATCAGCCACCAGTTCCTGGTGGCCTCCGGCGACGTGCTGGGCGTCCGCCTCACCACGCAGGACCACAGCGCCGCCTCGGACGGGCAGTCCGCGAGGACGTACTGGTACGACGGCAAGGCAGGCGCCTACAGCACGGCGCTCGGACTCGTCGCCGGCGGCTCCCGGGACGCCTTCGTCGCCGCGGTGAAGGACCAGCTGCGAGGCCGGGAGGGCGTGGACGCCGCCACCCTGGACGGCACGCTCTCCGAGCCGGACTCCCGCGCCGCCGCCCTGGACGACATGGACTTCACCGCCGGCGGGGCACTGCGGGTGAACCTCGACCGCGGCGAGGTGGGCGCCCCGCCGGCCGGGGCCTACACGGTCACCCTCCCCGAGGCGACGATCACGCCGTGGCTGTCCGGGTTCGGCAAGCGCGTCCAGCGGCAGACCGCCGGTCCCAGCCCCTCGCTCGACCTGGGCGCGCCCCGCGTCCCCGCCCCGGCCGTCCCCGCCCGTACCGCCTCCGGTGACGACGACACCGACTGCAAGAAGGTCAAGTGCGTCGCCCTGACCTTCGACGACGGACCCGCCGCTCCCGAGACCGCGACCCTGCTGACCTACCTCGCCCAGTACCGGGCACGCGTCACCTTCTTCACCGTCGGCCAGAACGTCGCCGCCCACCCCGAACTCGTCCGCGCCGAGGCGAGGGCCGGCCACGAGGTCGGCAACCACTCCTGGAACCACCCCGACCTCACCCGGCTCACCCGCAGCCAGATCGCCTCCCAGCTGGACCGCACCAGCGCCGCCATCAAGGCCGCCACCGGCACGGCCCCCACCCTGGTCCGTCCGCCCTACGGGGCGATCAGCCGGCTGGTCCGGGCGGCCACCCGCCTCTCCCCCGTGCTGTGGGACGTGGACACCGAGGACTGGAAGTACCGCGACCCCGCCAAGGTCGCCCGGACCGTCATCACCAAGGCCCATCCCGACGACGTCGTCCTCCTGCACGACATCCATCCCACGTCGGTCGCGGCAGTCCCCGAGATCCTGCGCACCCTCACCGCTCGCGGCTACCACTTCGTCACCGTCAGCCATCTGCGCGCCACGCTGTGACGCAGACGGATGCAGTCCGGGTCAGGCGGTTTCCTCAAAGAGGAAGTCCCGGCTGCCGGGCACCAGACGAGCAGCCTCCACCAACAAAGCCGCCCGCACATCCGTGCGCTGTGCGACGGCGTCTGCGTCTGCGTCTCCCGGGTCCGGCGAAGTCCAGGCTGAAGACCGGGTATAGGCGACCCCGTTCCGAATTCCGCAGGGCATCATCGAGCTCGACGCCGTCCGCAGCGCCCCAGCATGCGTCCCGGGCGCGGGAGCTTCAACGTCGCCGCGTCATCCCCGAAGCCCTGCGGATGCAGAGCCTCTCCTCACGTCAGCAAGCGAAGGAACCCCATGGCACGGATCACGAACAGAACGGTTCTGATCGTCGGCGCCTCGTCAGGGATCGGGGCGGAGGTGGCGCGGCAGCTCGGCCACGGCGACAACCGTCTGGTCATCACGGCACGACGCGGCCCCGAACTGGCGGCCCTGGCAAAGGAAGTACGAGCCGCCGGCAGCGCCTGCCTGGACATCGCCGCCGACGCCCTGGCCCCGCAGGCGGCCGCCGACGTGGTGGCGGCCGCCGTCGCCGCGTACGGATCTGTCGATGTCGCCCTGCTCAACGCCGGTCAGGGACCGGACATGTCGATGGACGACGTCAGCGTGGCAGACGTGTCACGGATCATGGCGCTGAACTACGACGTCGTCGTCAACTACCTAGTCCCCTTGATCGCGCAGATGGGAAACCAGGCGCACGGCGGCCTGATCGCCCACACCAACTCGCTCGCAGGGCTCATGGGCATCCCACGCCAAGGCCCCTACTCGGCCGCGAAGGCGGCCGCACGCACGCTCATCGACGCCGCGCGCGTCGAACTGGCACCCAAGGGGATCCGGTTCACCAGCATTCACCCCGGCTTCGTGGCGACCGACCGGGTCGACGCCGACGGCCTGCCCAAGCCCTTCCAAGTCAGCACGGAACGTGCGGCACGCCATGTCGTACGCGCGCTGGAAAAGGAGCCGGCGCAGGCGTACTTCCCCTGGGCGACGACAGCGCTGGTTCGCACGCTGAGCGCCCTGCCCACGAGCATCTCCTCAGTCGTCCTCCGAAGACTGGCCTCCCGGTGACGCACACGCACTCCAGTGCCGATCAGGGCGTTCATTGAAATGAACGCCGCGTTCGGTTTCCTGTTCCGCATCGTCTTCCGCAACACAGCGGACCCCTTCATGCCCAGCCGGCCCACCGTCCGCTCCTCGACGAAGGCGAACACCGACGAGACCAGGACGAGCCGGCCACGGTTCTCGATGAGGCTCGGCAGGGCGGCACGGACGGTGTTGAGCGCACCCCCGACGTTCACGTCGAAGAGGCGATCGACAACTGGAGCCGATGACGCCCGGACGGTCACGCCCCGCGCGAGCACGCCCGCGTTCGCGATCACGATGTCCAGGCGGCCGGCGTCCCTGACGACGGTCTCGACCGCACGGGTCATGTCGCCGAGGTCGGTCACATCGCCGACCAGGTAGGTGACCCGTTCGTCGATCGGCTCGCCCGCGGCCGGCCGGTGCAGATCGACAACGAAGACCCGGGCCCCGGCCGCGGTCAGGGACCGTGCGGTCGCCGCGCCCAGGCCCCGGCCGCCGCCGGTGACGAGGGCGACCTTGCCGGCGATCGACCGGTCTGGCCTCTCAGTCATCGAGGAACTCCAGAACGGCGGGGACGAAGTCCCGGTGGTGCTGGAAGATGCCGCCGTGCCCGGAGTTCGGGTAGATCTTCAGCGTCGCGTTCGGGATCCGGCGGGCCATGTCGGCCGAGTTGCTGCTCGCCACCATGAGGTCGTTGTCACCGTTGGCGACGAAGACCGGCTGGGTGATCACCGACAGGTCGTCGGGGGCGTGCAGTCCGGCCGCGCGGATGGCCTTCAGCTGCGCGCGTCGAGCCTGCAGGGAGATCTTCTCGTCACGATTCTGGGTACGTTCCTTGAGCCGGGCGAGGTAGTCCTTCGCGGCCCGCTTGCCCTCGGCGTTGCGCGGGAAGAACAGGAACGTCCTGGCGTCCTTCAGGGTGAGCGCGGACTTGACGTACGCACTGACCGCGACCTTGTTGATCTCTTTGATGCCGCCGCCCCCGCGGGGGCCGGTCCCGGCCAGGATGATCCGGCGCACCAGCTCGGGGGCCTGCAGGGCCACCATCTGTGCGACCCCGCCGCCGAGCGAGAATCCGAGAAGGTCGACCTGGTCGAGTCCCATCGCACGGATGAAGGCCACGGCGTCGCGCCCCATGTCCTCGAGGTCGGGCGGCACGGACCCTCCGGACGCGCCGACCCCGCGGTTGTCGAACGTGATCACCCGGCGGCGGGCGGCGATGCCGTCGATGATCCTCGGGTCCCAGTCGTCCAGGACAGCCATCAGGTGGTGCAGGAACACCACCGGAACACCACCGGCCGGACCGAGCTCGCGGTAGGCGAACGGCACCCCGCCGACGTCGATCGTGCGGGTGGGCACGTCGACCCACTTCATGTTCTTTGTCGTCTTCATCTGACCTCATCGGGTACGGGCGGAGGGCGTCTGCTCCGCCACTTGCATTGCGGTCGTTACATTACGGTCATAATATAAACAGCTCCGAACGAGTGGTGCCAAGAGCTGCGGGGCCGCCGTGAGGGCGTTCAGTAGGGATCGCTGCGGGCGCCGGAAACCCGAACCGCGAGGCCGGGGGGCCGTCGGCGACGCGTCGCGGGCGGCGGTTCCTTCACTCAGTGGGCGGGGACGTTGCGCCGCGCCCGGACGCGATCACCTTCCGCCCGTCCCCGACACCCACTACCGCTCGAGAAAGTCCAGGGCTTCCGTCACGAACTGCTCGTGGAACTGGAAGACGCCTCCATGGCCGGCGTCGGGGTAGATGACGAGATCGGCGTCCGGCAGTCGCCGGGCCAGGTCGGACGAGTTCTTCGTCGGCACCATCCTGTCGTTGTCGCCGTTGGCGACGAGCACGGGCTGATGGATGACGGACAGGTCCTGGGGCTGCGCGAGGCCCCAGCGGTGGATGGCCTTGAGCTGGGCGAAGTACGACGTGAGGGAGATCGCCTTGTCGCGGTCGTGGGTGCGCTCCTTGAGCCGGGCCAGGAACTGTTTGCCGGCTCGGCGTCCGCCCGCGGTGCGGGTGAAGAAGAGGAACTGCCTCGGATCCTGAAGGGTGAACAGGCCGCGGACGGTGTCGAGATGGGACAGCCAGGTCACGTTCTTGATGCCCTCGCCGCCCGCGGGGCCGGTACCCGTGAGGATCAGCCTGCGGACGAGCCGCGGCTCCTCCTGCGCGATCACCTGGGCGATCATGCCGCCCATCGAGAAGCCGTGGATGTCGACCTGTTCGAGCCCGAGTCCGCGGATGAAGGTGACGGCGCCCCTCGCCATGTCCTCGATGGTTTTCGGTGTCGCGCCACTGGAGGCGCCGACACCCCTGTTGTCAAAGGTGATGACGCGATGCCTGGCGGCGACGCCGTCGACGACCCTGGGGTCCCAGTTGTCGAGGACCGCGGCAAGATGGTTGATGAAGATCACCGGGACGCCGGTCCTCGGACCGAGGTCACGGTAGGCGAAGGTCACTCCGCCGGCGGTGAGGGTGCGGGTGGGGGCCTTCCTGTACGACGTCACCACCTCGGCTCGGACTCCTTGTGCGTCGTTCATGACCGTGCCCTTCTGGTGGGGTTCTGCACTGCGTCTGCAGTCAGTTCGGTCGACGACGGGAGATCCGCAGGAGTCGAAGTCCGGTTCGGTTGAGCCTTTCAACGTCACGCCGACTTTTTAAAGTATGACCGTAATTTCATGAGGCCGCAAGAGATGCAGTGCACACGATGAAAATGAGGCCGCCCCGGGAACGTGGTGTGTCAGACGCGCTGCCCGGCGTCCAGTAGCGCGAGGACGTTCTTCACGCCCTGTTCGAGGAGCTCATCGGCGAGTCGGTTGTCAGTCAGGGCGCGGGAGAGCTGCAGCGTCCCGGCCATGAGACCGAGAAGGCTGAGCGCCTTCACACGGGCGGAGGACGGGGCCTCGGGCGCCATGCGGGCGGCAATGCCGTCGATGAGGATCAGCACGCCGTCGGTGTACGCCTGCCTGGTCGCGTCGGTGCAGCGCCCGATCTCGTCGAGCAGGGCGGCGTTGGGGCAACCCTCGCCAAGCAGTTCGCGGTGCTGGGGCGAAAGGTAACCCCGCACGATCTGCTCGAGTCCCGCACGGCCGGGCGCGGCCTGCGCGACAACGCTCTCGGCCTGCGCCTTCAACTGGTCGGCGATAGCCGTGGTGACGAGGTCTTCTTTGGATGCGAAGTGAGCATAGAAGGCACCATTGGTCAGCCCCGCGTCCTTCATGAGCGTCGAGACGCCGGAACCGTCGATCCCGTCCTGCTTGAACCGGCGGCCCGCCGTCTCGATGATCCGCCGCCTCGTCTCCGACTTGTGCTCTTTTCCGTACCGCACCACAGCACACGCTCCTTCGCCGACCAAACGGACCCGTTGCCCTTTACCGACTGCGCCAGTCTATGATATTGCGAACGTAATCCAAAGACGACGCGGGCTCGACGAGGCCGAGGCCGGATCGGTCAGGACTGCAGCTGGGCGAAGAGCGTCGCGAGGTCGACGAGGCCCCAGTGGTCGGCGAGTTTCCCCGGATCGGCCGGTGGCGGGAGTGCCGTTGAAGGGCCCGGTGTTCGTGTGAAGGGCCCGGTGTTCGCGCCGGTGAGGACGAAGCTGATCGCGAACCAGTCGTCCTCAGCGACGACACGGACCGGCTCGGCGGCGAAGTCGGGGACCGCGTCGAGGAACGACGCGAGCACCGCGCGGGTCTCTGCCGTCGGCGGCGTGGTTGCGGAAGTCCGACGCGTACAGGGCGAACAGGCCGTCGAGGTCATGCAGGTTGATGAGCTTGACGTACTCATCGGCAAGCCGGCGCAAGTCGGCTGTGGCCGTTCGGTTCTCGACGTCCGAGGAAGACATGCGCTTCTTCAATGCGGGTCGAACAGGCGGGTTGGACGCGAGCGGGGCCCGACGACGTTTCCGTGAGCGGTGCCGGTGTTCCGGTCGTCGTGGTCAGGTGGCGAGGAAGGTGGCCGTCTCGGCCGGGAAGGCCATGCGGGCCGGCACAGACGACGACGACTGAGTACTGCTCGCCGCCCTGTGCCGCCGCGGTGGGGCCTGCCGGGCGGTGGACCTTCAGGGGAGCTGCGGGTAGAGCACGGAGACACCTCCGGACAGCGCGGCCTGGGCCTGGCGGGCGGCGTCGTCCGCGAGGATCTCGTAGGCGCCGGCGGCGATGCCGTCCACCGCGATCCTGGCGATCTCGGCAGGGTCGGACTTGGGCGCCTCGACGGTCCGGACCATGTCGGTGTCCATGTAGCCGACGTGCAGGCCGGCCACTCGGATGCCCTGGTCGGCAAGCTGCTGGCGCAGGGCGTTGGTGAGGGACCACTGGGCGGACTTGGCCGCGCAGTAGGCGCCGAATTCCGGGTAGCTGACCCAGGAGAGGCCGGAGAGGACGTTCAGCACCGCCCCGCCGCCATTGGCCGCGATCTGGGGTGCGAAGGCGCGGGTCACGGAGAGCGTGCCGAAGTAGTGGGTGTCCATCTCCAGGCGGATGTCGCCCAGGTCGGCGGCGAGCAGGTCGGCGCCGGTGGAGGACCCCGCGTTGTTGATCAGGACACTCACGTCGCCGGTGGCCTTGGCGGCGGCCGTGACGGAGGCGGGGTCGGTGACGTCGAGCGCGATCGGCTTGGCGCCGGGCAGGTCGACCTGGTCGGGATTGCGGGCGCCGGCGTAGACGGTGACCCCGCGGCTGAGCAGCTCGGCGGCGAGTGCGCGGCCGAAGCCCCGGTTGGCTCCGGTGACGAGGGCGGTGCTGGCGGAAAGGTCCATGGAGAGTTCCTGGTGGAGTAGGAGGGCTCACTGCCCGAAGCGACCACGCCGGGGCTACGGCGCCGGTACGCGATGTCGGCCGTACCACAGGCACGTACCGCAGGCGTTCAAGGCCCTTGGGGCCGCGTGAGAACGGCGCGCACCGTACGGGCGAGCACGCCAGATTTAAATTACGTTCATAATCTTATACGGGCGCTTCGGCGATCGCAAGCACCCCGCACAGGGACAGAGCACGCGATGTGCCACGAGTTGCGGACGCTGCGCGACAGCAAGGCAGGCCGCCGCCCCCTCGGCCACCCAGGATCTGTCACCGAGAGGGCGTCGCCGACGAGCACCGCAGAAGCAGAACAGGACGTGCCACGGAGTTCAGCGCCTCGCCACCCGTCGCCGACGCGCCTCGCCGCCCGCCGCCGACGCACGGGCCGCTCCGACCTACGTCCGTCCCCGCCACGGAACCGCGACTGACGCGCCACCGCCGTCCGGCCCGCCACCGCGAGGTCGATCGCTCACGACCGGAGGCGGGCGCCCGTTCCCAGCCGGGCGGTGACGTCGCGGGGAGTGAGGGCGGAGTGATCCGCGGAGCACTCGACGACGACGCGGACCGGGGCGTCGCACTCGGCGTGGCGGACGTCCAGCACGGGGCCCTCGGGGCCGAGGGTGTAGGTCTCGCCCCACTGGCTCAGCGCCATCAGGACGGGCCAGAGGTCCCAGCCCTTGCGGGTCAGGCGGTATTCGTTGCGGGAGCGGCTGCCGGGCTCCTGGTAGGGGACGGTCCTGAGGATGCCGGCCGAGGTCAGCTTGCGGAGGCGGTCGCTGAGAACGGCCTCCGAAAGGCCGATGTGGCGGTGGAAGTCGTCGAAGCGGCGGACGCCGTTGACGGCGTCACGCAGGATCAGCAGCGTCCATTTCTCCCCGATCACGTCGAGCGTGCGCTGGACGGGGCAGTTCTCCGTGCTCGCCTCAAGCCACTCCATCCCGCCATCGTAGGCGACCTGGCTTCGCCATTGACAGTCAGTGGAGCACACGTCTAGCTTCACTTGAAAAAGTCAGCCGACAGTCAGAGGGAAGGGCGCCGGACCGTGGGGCGAACGCGTACGTATCAATGGGACGACCCCGCGATCCTCGCAGAGGCCGCCGGGCGGATGGCCGGCATCGACTTCCTGCGCGAACTGCAGGCGGGGCGCCTGCCAGGACCGCCGATCAACTACACCGTCGACTTCGCCCTGGACGAGGTGGAGCCCGGCAGGGCGGTCTTCTCGCTGACACCGGGCGAGGAGCACTACAACCCGATCGGCAGCGTGCACGGCGGCATCTTCGCCACCCTGCTCGACTCGGCGGCGGGCTGCGCCGTCCAGTCCACGCTCCCGCAGGGCACGGCGTACACCTCGCTCGACCTGACCGTGAAGTTCCTGCGGCGGATCACCGTGGACACAGGCCCGGTGCGCGCGATCGGCACGGTCATCAGCAAGGGCCGCCAAACCGCCCTTGCCCAGGCGCAGTTGGTCGACGCGACGGACCGGCTGCTCGCCCACGCCACCAGCAGCTGCATGCTCTTCCCGGTCCCCGCGCCTCGGGTGTGACTCCCACCCGTTGTCCGCCGGGATACGGCACGCGCGTCCGCGGCGCGGATACGTGCGCCGCGCGCTCCTCGGGCGGAGTGGGCACCCTCCGGCAGACGGAGCCCGTGGGCAGCTGGCGCGATCCGCGCCGGGCTCACTCCGCGGGCCTCATACGAAATGCGGGGCCGGGGACGCTTTCGATGTCTTCCGCCGGCACGGCGTGGCCCCGTTCGCAGCGGATCTGGGTGTCGACGTGGGCACCGCATCCGCGGTGCCGCGTCAGTACGGCCGGGCCCTCCGGGTCGGCACGGTAGCGGTCACCCCACTGCAGGAGCCCCATCACGGCCGGGACCAGGTCCACACCCTTGGGTGTGATCACGTACTTCGGCCGGCTCCGCGAGCCCGGTTCCTTGTACGTCTCCGTGGCCAGGATTCCTTCCTCGACAAGCATCCGAAGCCGGGCCGCGAGAAGGTTGCGGGGGCAGCCGAGGACACGTTCGAAGTCGCCGAAGCGGGACGAGCCGTACCAGACCTCGCGCAGGATCAGGATCGTCCACTTCTCCCCCACGACCTCTAGGGTCCGGGCGATCGAGCAGTTCGACGTGTCCCGGTCGAGACGGGCATCCATGCCGGCGTCCGTGAGAGCTTCGGTCCTCGTGTCCATGGGGTGATTCTAACCTCGTCTGAGTTTACTTTTCTATACTCAGAAAGTAGCGTCATGGCTGGCACATAGACGACCGAGAAGATCACCTGGAAAGGCGGCCGACATGAAGGCATTCGTCGTCGAGAAGTACGGCAAGGACGGCGTGCGCGCCGCCGAGGTACCCGAGCCCACCGTCGGAGACCGCGACGTCCTGGTCAAAGTGAGCGCCGCCAGTATCAACCCGCTGGACAAAATGGTCCGCAACGGGGAGTTCAAGCAGCTGTTGAAGTACAAGCCTCCTTTCGTGCTCGGCCATGACGTGGCCGGCGTCGTGACCCGGGTCGGCTCCGCCGTACACGGCCTCCAGGTCGGCGACGAGGTCTACGCCCGTCCGCGCGACCTGCGGATCGGAGGCTTCGCGGAGTTCATCGCGATCGACATGGACGACGTCGCGCCCAAGCCGGCCTCCCTCACCCCGCAAGAGGCAGCCGCGGTGCCGCTGGTGGCCCTGGCCGCCTGGCAGGCTCTTGTCGACCGCGCCCGCGTGAAGCCGGGCCAGAAGGTGCTCGTCCACGCCGGTGCCGGCGGTCTCGGCTCGACGGCCATCCAGCTCGCGAAGCACCTCGGCGCCAGCGTGGCGACGACCGCGAACACCGATTCCGAGAAGCTGGTCAGGAGCCTCGGCGCCGACATCGTCTTCGACTACACCAAGCAGGACTTCTCGAAGGTGCTGTCCGGTTACGACCTGGTGCTGGACTCCGTGGGCGGAGCGAACCTCGAGAAATCGCTGACCGTGCTCAAGCCCGGCGGCCTGGCCATCAGTGTCGTCGGCCCGCCGGACGCGGGCTTCGCCAAGCAGCTCGGGGCTCCCTCCTTCCTGGGCCTGGTCATGAGCGTGCTCAGTCGCAAGATCCGCAAGCAGGCGAAGGCGCTGGGCGTGCGCTACCAGTTCCTCTTCATGCAGGCCAACGGTTCCCAGCTGCGCAAAATCGGCGCCCTCTACGACAGCGGGAAGCTCCGCCCGGTCATCGACAGCACCTTCCCGTTCGACCGGACCCTCGAGGCGATGGCATACGTCGAGCAGGGCCGCACCAAGGCCGGCAAGGTCGTCGTGTCGATGGGGCCCGGCAAGGACTGATCGCCGGCGCCCGCATCGACTGATCGACTGATCGACTGATCGACTGATCGACGACGGTGCTCGGCATCGAGTGAGACCCTGCTGACCGCAGGCGCCCTACGGGCCGTACGGCCGCGTCCCTCAGTCGAGCGACCTCCGTTGCCAGCGCGGTGTGCGGTCCTTGTCGACCAAGGCCGCGCGGACACCCTCCAGGAAGTCCGGCGTGCGGATGGTCGTCCGCCCCAGGGCGAGTTCCGCGTCGAGGCATTCGCGCAACGTGCGCTGCCTGCCCCGGGCCAGCAGGGCGTGAGTGATCTCCAGGCTCTGCGGTGAGGCGGACTCCAGAGCGGCCAGCGCGGCAGCCGCCCAGGGGATGTCGAGGTGGCGCAGACGTTTCTCGATCTCGCCGAGGGTCGACGCACTGAACACCCGGTCCACGTCCCCGCGTACCTCCGCCAGCCTGCTCTGCGCCACCGGGGAAGGGCCGGCGAGGCGGTTGAGGACCACGTCCACCGGGTCGCCGGGATGGTCGGCCAGGGCGTCGCCGACCGCGTCGATGCTGTGAGCGGGGACGAAGTGCGTGGCCAGACCCGTGTACAGGGCGTCGGCCGCGTCGAGCCGGTGCCCGGTCAGCCCCAGGTACATGCCGATCGCTCCGGGCAGCCGCGGCAGGAAGTAACTGGCCCCGATGTCCGGGAAGAAGCCGATCGCGGTTTCGGGCATCGCCAGCACCGCGCGCTCGGTGACGACGCGGAAGCCACCGTGGACGGACAGACCGAGGCCGCCGCCCATGCACAGGCCGTCGATGAGCGACACGACCGGCACGCGGTACTCGGCGATCCGGGCGTTGAGCCGGTACTCGGTGGCGAAGAACCGCTCACTGGCCTCGGCGTCCCCGGCGAGGCTGTGCGCGCGGATCGTACGGATGTCTCCGCCGGCGCAGAACGCCCTCGGGCCGGTACTGCCGAGCACCACGGCGGACAGCGGTGCGTCCTCCCACGCGGCGAGCACCCGGTCGATGGCGACGACCATGTCTGTCGTCAGGGCGTTGAGTGCCTTGGGCCGGTTCAGGAGGATGCGGCCGACGCCTCGGTGGACGTCGGCGAGGATCTCGGCCTCTGCGGTGTCAGTCATCGGTCGTCATCCCGTTTCCGCGCGTCCTCGTCGATGCCGTGGGCCTGGGGGGTGAGCACCTCAAGATCCTGACACAGGACGTCATCGCCGCCGTGGGCACAGCTGTATATACCTTTCGATACTCAGCTAGTGACGCCATCGCCTCCCTCAAGAACGTCACCGTCGTCGCCGCCCTCCGACGAGGCTGACGTCACCGGGTACATCGCGGATTGCCTGCTCAGGGCACGCAGGGTGCCGATGGCCATCAGGTCGTCGGCGGCGAAGCGGCGGTCACCTCCGGTCGCGCCGTCAGCCATCGCCCCGCCTCCGCCACGAGTTCAACACCCTCACCAGCGACCTGTCGATGCGCGCCGCCCCGGCACGCACGCTGGGCGGACGGCCGCCGCCTTCACATCGACCACGACTGGAACTGGCAGCCCCACCGATGTCCGATCCCCGAGGAGGCCCCGCGGCGGACGGGGGCCGAGGCAGCACCGCGACTCCCGATCACGCACGATCAGTCGCGACGCGGCCCACCGCAGCGTGCAAGCTTCCATCGAAGGGAAAACGAGCACCCATGCAGTCACTCCCCCGCAGCGCGGTACGTCTTCTCCCCGGCCCGTTCCTGGACGCGCAGGCCACCGCTCTCGACTACCTGCTGTCCCTCGACACCGACCGGCTCCTCGCACCCCTGCGGCGCGAGGCCGGCCTGCCGGCGGTCGCCGAGTCCTACGGCAACTGGGAGAACTCGGGGCTCGACGGCCACACCGTCGGGCACGCGCTGTCGGGCGCGGCCCTCATGAGCGCGGTCACGGATGATCCCCGGCCGAGGGCCATGGTGGAGCGGCTGGTTCAGGGCGTCGTCGAGTGCCAGGACGCCCTGGGCACCGGCTACGTCGGGGGCGTTCCCGACGGCGTTCGGCTGTGGCGGCGGGTGGCCGCGGGACAGGTGGACCGGGACTCCTTCGTGCTCGGTGGCGCCTGGGTGCCGTGGTACAACCTGCACAAACTCTTCGCCGGCCTGCTGGACGCCCACCGGCACGCCGGCTCGGACCTGGCCCTGACCGCCGTACGACGGCTGGCCGACTGGTGGGACCGGGTGGCGGCGGGGATGGACGACGACACCCACGAGGCCATGCTGCGCACCGAGTTCGGTGGGATGTGCGAGGTGTTGGCGGACCTCGCCGACGTCACCGGCACGGACCGGTACGCCGCCCTGGCACGGCGCTTCCTCGACCGGTCCCTGCTGCGGCCCCTGCGCGAGCACCGCGACGCCCTCGACGGGATGCACGCCAACACCCAGATCGCCAAGGTGGTCGGGTACCAGCGGCTCGGGGAGGTCGTGGACGATCCCGGCCTGCGGGACGCCGCCCGGTTCTTCTGGCAGACCATGACCCGGCACCGGACGTTCTCCTTCGGCGGCAACTCCGTACGCGAGCACCTGCACCCCCGCGACGACTTCGGCTCCGCCCTGGAGTCGCCCGAGGGCCCCGAGACCTGCAACACCTACAACATGCTCAAGCTGAGCCGCGCCCTGTTCCTCGAACAGCCGGACACGGAGGTGCTCGACCACTACGAGCGCGCGACGGTCAACCACATCCTGTCGTCCCTGCACCCCAAGGGCGGGCTGGTGTACTTCACACCCGTGCGACCGGGCCACTACCGCGTGGTGTCGACTCCCCAGAACTGCTTCTGGTGCTGCGTCGGCACCGGGCTGGAGAACCACGCGAAGTACGGCGAGTTGGCGTACACCGCCGAGGACGGCGACCTGTTCGTCAATCTCTTCATCGCCTCCCGGCTCAGCCTGCCCGAGCGGAATCTGGTGCTGGAGCAGACCGCGACGGCCCCCTACGACAGCGAGGTGCGACTCGCGGTCCGCGACGTTCCCGCCACCCCCATGGCGATCCACCTACGCGTCCCCAGCTGGCACGAAGGGACGCCGCAGGTCCGTGTCAACGGCGCACCGACCGAGGAGGGACCGGCCCCGCTCACGACGCGCCGCGGCGAAGGCGGACGGCCCCTGACATACGTGCGTCTGGAGCGGCGGTGGCGCGCGGGGGACACCATCACCATGCGCCTGCGCCCGCGTGTCAGCGCCGACCTGCTCCCCGACGGCTCGCCGTGGGTGTCGTTCCGCTACGGGCCCACCGTGCTCGCGGCCGAGGGCGACCGGGACGACCTGGTCGGGCACTTCGCCGACGACTCCCGGATGGGACATGTCGCCGGCGGCCCGCTGCGCCCCCTGGGGAACCTCCCCGTCGTGCTCGCCCGCAGCACCTCCGATCTGACGGCCGGCGTGCGCCGACTCGACCTGGACCGGCCGGCGTTCGCCCTGGAGCACGTGGACGCACGACCGGGTGAGTCCGTCGTCCTCGTCCCGTTCGCCGGCATCCATGAATCCCGCTACGTCCTCTACTTCCCCTTGGCGGACCCGGGACGGCTCCCGGAGCGGCGGGCGGAGCTGCGCGCGGCCGACGAGGCGGCACTGACCCTGCGCGACCGAACAGTCGACGCCGTTGCCGCGGGCGAGCAACAGCCGGAGAGCGACCACCGGTTCGAGGGGCAGGACACGTGGTCGGACCTCACCGACGGGCTGAGGTGGCGGGCCGCCACCGGATGGTGGTCCTACCGCCTGACGGACCGCGCGGGCGCCGCCACCGGCCTGCAGGTGGTCCACCTTCCCTCGGCAGGTGCCGGGCCGACCCGCGTCCTGGTCGACGGGCATGTGCTGGACACGCTCACGCCCGAGGGCGAGGAAGTCTCCCGAGTGCTCCCGCTCGACGCGGATCGTCCCGCCGGGTCCGTCGAGGTGCGATTCGAAGCGGTCGGTCCGGCGCCCACCATCCGGCTGCGGGAAGTGCGCCTCGTGCGCTGACCTGACTGTCGAAGCGCATCGACGCTCACTGCCGACCCTGCCGACCGTCATCTTCCCTGATCAAGAAACTTTCGTTCTGTCATTGCTCTTGTTCCGCAGGAAACACGTCCGTTAACTTCCCCTACAAGTGAAGCGCTTCGACACTGCGCGGAGAGCCGCGATGACGGGGATTGCGACCCCGAGCAGTGGGACGAGCCGGTCCGGCAGGAGGACGACGAGGTGATGCGCAGGGCGAGGCTCACGCGAGAGCTCACCGTGAACCTGCCCACCGCGCCGTCCGCGGCCCTGTTCCGCATCACCCGCACCGAGCCGGACGCTCGCTGAGCGCCCCGCCGTTCACCCGACGAAAGGACGACCGAGGGTGCCCGCTCAGACCCCGCCCGCCCGCGCCGCCAACCCCGTGCTCCCCGGGTTCCACCCCGACCCGAGCATCTGCCGTGTCGGCGACGACTACTACCTCGCCTGCTCCAGCTTCGAGTACTTCCCCGGCGTACCCCTCTTCCACAGCCGTGACCTGGTGCACTGGCGGCAGATCGGCAACGCGCTGGACCGGCCGGAGCAGTTGCGTCTGCCGGTCTCCATGCCGTCCTCGGGCGGCATCTACGCCCCCACCCTGCGCCACCACGACGGCCGTTTCTGGTTGATCGTCACCAACTGCAGCGAGGGCGGCGGCAACCTGATCGTCACGGCCACCGACCCGGCCGGCCCCTGGTCGGATCCGATCCCGGCGCCGGGTGTGCCCGGTATCGATCCCGACCTGGCCTGGGACGAGGACGGCACCTGCTGGTGCACGGTCGCCGGGGTGTCGCAGATCCGCCTCGACCCGTCCACCGGCGAGACGTACGGGACCCCGCGGGGGCTCTGGTCCGGCGGTCCCGGCGCGAAGGCTCCGGAGGCGCCGCACCTGTACCGGATCGGCGACTACTGGTACCTGCTCATCGCCGAGGGCGGCACCGAGCGCGGCCACGGCGTGTCGATCGCCCGTGGCCGCACGCCCCAGGGCCCGTTCGAGGCGTGCCCCGCCAACCCGGTCCTCACCCACCGCGGCACCGACCACCCCGTGCAGAACACCGGCCACGCGGACCTGGTGCAGGCGCCCGACGGCTCCTGGTGGATGGTCTTCCTCGGCGTACGCCCACGCGGCGGCACCCCCGGCTGGCACGTGCTCGGCCGGGAGACCTTCCTGGCGCCGGTGACCTGGGAGGACGGCTGGCCGGTCGTCGGCGAGGTCACCCTGGACCTGTCCGAACTCCCCTGGCCGCTCTCCCCCGCGCCCCCCGGGGAAGTGCGCGACGACTTCGAGTTCAGCGAGCTCGGACCGGCCTGGATCTCCGTGCGGGACCGCACCGCCGAGCTCTGCACCACCAAGGAGCGCCCCGGATGGCTGACGCTCCGCGCCCGGGGCGGCTCCCTGGACGAGCCCGACGTGGTGTTCGCCGGCCGGCGCCAGCAGCACCTCACCTGCCGGGCACGCACCCTGGTCGACCCGGAGCGGGGCAGCGGCGGCCTGGCCGTCCGGCTGGACGAGCGGCACCACTACGCGATCGAGGCGTCCGGGACTGACGTACGGGTGATCGCAAGGGTCGGCTCCCTGCGCACGGTGGTGGCCGAAGCCGCCGTACCCGCCGGGCCGCTGGTCCTCACCGTCACGATCGGCGACCCACCGGCTCCGCACGGACCGTGCACCGGACCCGACGTCGTCTGCCTCGGCGTCGAACAACCCGACGGCACCGTCACCGAGTTGGCGTCCCTCGACGGCCGCTATCTGTCGACCGAGGTCGCCGGCGGCTTCACCGGCCGGGTCATCGGCATGTACGCCGCCGCAGGCACCGTCCACTTCGACTGGTTCGACTACGAGCCTCTCGAAGGCTGAACCGCCCCAAGGGCACGCAGACCGAAAGGGACGACCTATGAAGGACTCAGGGCAACCGGCCCGTCGCCGGGCGCGCGGCCGCCTGGCCTCCCTGCTCCTGGTGCTCGCCGTCATGCTGGGACTGTCCGGCGGCACCTCGGCCGCCACGACCGACGGGGCGGCGCAGCCGGCTCAGTCCACCAGAGTTCCGGCCCGTGCCAAGGACGCCGTCGCCGCGATGCAGCCCAGCTGGAACCTGGGCAACACCCTGGACGCCATCCCGGACGAGACGTCCTGGGGCAACCCGAAGGCCACCGGGGAACTGTTCGACACCGTCCGCCGTGACGGCTTCCGCAGCGTCCGCATCCCGGTGACCTGGTCCGACCACCAGTCCGCGACCGCCCCCTACACCGTCGACGCCGCGTACCTGAGCCGCGTCAAGCAGGTCGTCGACGAGGCGCTCGACGCGGGCCTGTACGTCGTGGTCAACGTCCACCACGACTCGTGGCAGTGGATCAACAAGATGCCCGCCGACCACGACGGAGTGCTGGCCCGCTTCGACGCCACCTGGGCCCAGATCTCCGGGACGTTCCGCGACGAGCCGCGCACCCTGCTCTTCGAGAGCGTCAACGAACCGCAGTTCGAGAACGCCACGGCCGAGCAGAAGACCAAGCTTCTACGCGAGCTCAACACCTCGTTCCACAAGGTGGTCAGGTCCTCGGGCGGCGGGAACACCGACCGCCTGCTCGTGCTGCCCACCGAGGCCGCCACCCCCGGCCAGACCCTCATGGACGACCTGTACACCACGATCAAGTCGCTGAGCGACCGCAATCTGGTCGCCACCGTGCACTACTACAGCTGGTACCCGTTCAGCGTGAACATCGCGGGCGGCACCCACTACGACGAGGTCGCCCAGAAGGACCTCGACGATGCCTTCGCCCGCATGCACGACACGTTCGTCGCCAAGGGCATCCCGGTCTACCTCGGCGAGTACGGCCTGCTCGGCTGGCCCGACCACAACCACCCCTCCCGGGTCGAGCGGGGCGAGGCACTGAAGTACTACGAGCAACTCGGACACGCGGCACGCCTCGCCGGAGTCACCACCGCGCTGTGGGACCCCGGAACCTGGGCCTACCTGAACCGGGAGACCCTGAAGTGGACGGACCCGGCCCTGTTCGCCTGGATCAGGTCCAGCTGGACGACCCGCTCGGGCACGGCCTCCTTCGACAAGATCTACGTGCCGAAGTCGGAACCGATCACGGCCGAGGGGCTCACCCTGAATCCGAACGGCACCCGGTTCCGGGGCCTGTGGCACGGCAGGACCAAGCTGGTCGAGGGACGGGACTACACCGTCTCCGACAACAAGCGGCTCGTCCTCACGGCCGGCGCACTGACCCGGCTGACCGGCGACCGCGCGTACGGGGTCAACGCCACGCTGCAGGCCCGGTTCTCGAGCGGGCTGCCCTGGCAGATCGAGGTGGTCACCTACGACACCCCGGTGCTCTCCGACGCCACGGGCAGGACCGGCGCGTTCACCGTCCCCACCGAGTACCGGGGTGACGAGCTGGCCACCATGGAGGCCAGGTACGGCGACGGCAGCAACGCCGGCCAGACCAGTTGGACGCCGTACCAGGAGTTCAACAGCGCCTTCTCGCCGGACTACGCGAAGGACACGATCATCCTGACCCCCGAGTTCCTGAACGCGCTGCGCGACGGCGAACAGGTGACGCTGACCTTCCACTTCTACAGCGACGCCGAGGTCATGTATCACGTCGAGAAGTCCGGTGACTCCGTCACCGGTACCCGCGTCCCGCCCGCCTCCTGACCGACCGACAGCTCCTCGCCCCGGTTGCCTCCTCCCCGGCAGCCGGGGCGCGGCTGCCCCCGAGCTCCGTCAGGGGCGCCGTGCCCTCCCGGACAGTGAGAGTGGCCGCGATCTCCACGGCGGTGGGGCGGTCGTGGCGGGACAGCAGCTCGCGGGTGCGCTGGGTCATGCCCACGGTGTCGTGGAGTCCGAACTCCGACACCAGCACACCGACCGGGTTCCTGCGGGCCCTGCAGCGGGCCGCGGGCCGGGGTCTCGAAGGACTGGATCAGCAGGGCGACGACGCGGCGCCAGGCGTCCGGGGCGGCGCCCGCCGACTGCGTGAGGACTTCGACTCATCGGACCTGGTGCTGCTGCACATGGCCAACGCCGGAGTCGTCGGCGCCACCGCCTTGCGTCGCTGCTCCAGTTCCTCCTTCGTGGGGAAGCGGGGGAGGCCGCTCCCTCCGGGGCATGCCGCAAGGCGTCCGACGCGGTCCCGGGAGTCGCGCCTGGTCGGCATGTCGTCGCGCAAGCGGGGGAGAAGCGTTGCCACGACCGCCGGGCCACGGACCGGGCTTCGAGGTCGGACGCCAGAAGATCATCGACGTCGGGGCTGCGCTTTTCGCCCAGCAGGGATACGCGGCGACGTCCATCAACGACCTGGGCAGGGTGGTGGGGCTCGCCAAGGCGGCCCTGTACTACTACATCGGCTCCAAGGAGAACCTGCTCGTCGAGATCCAGTCCCGGGTGATGGGTCCGCTGCTCTCCCGCGCCCGTCAGATCGCCGGCCTCGACCTGGATCCGCTTGCTGCGGCTGCGCCTGCTGTCCGAATCGCTGCTCACCATCATCTTCCGCAGGCTCGACCACATCTGGGTCCACGAGCACGACCACCGCAGTCTGAGCGGCACGGAACTCAAGGCCGTGCTGGGTCAGCGTTCCGATTTCGAGGAACTGATCTCCGGGCTGCTCGCGGAGGCCGTGGAGCAGGGCACCTTCCGCGCGATGCCGCCACGGCCGGCCACCGTACAGTTCCTCAACCTGCACCATCACGCCTACCGATGGGCTGCCGAAGGTCGAAGAACAGGCCACGGCGTTCACGCGCGACCGGCCCGAGCCGCCCCCCGACCCCGAGGCGGAGTGGAAGCCCGTGCCCGCCGTGGAATGACGGCCCGACGATCGATTGTTCTACGGCAGCCTGGAGAGAGAGGAAGCCGTGACCGACACCAGCAACACCCGACCCGCCGACATGCAAGCGCAGGCTCCGCGGCAGAGCCGACTGCTCCGCCTGATGCGCTACCTCCCGCTGATCGCCCCCGTCCTGCTGTGGGCCGTGCCCTGCTGGGTGCTCCTGTACGCAGGCCAGCACTGGCCGCTGCCCGTCACCCTGGCCGGCACCGCCCTGTTCGTCCTCGGCCTCGCCGGTATGCCGCTCGCGATGGTGCGCGGGCACGGTCGGCGCCAGCAGGACCGGGCGGCGATCCTCGGTGACACCCTGCTGGGCGCCAGCTGGATTCTGTTCACCTGGTCCGTTCTGCTCGGCGTCTTCCTGCGGCTCGCCCTGACCGCGGCCGGCGTCGGCGAGAGCCAGGACCGGGCCCGGACCGTCACCTGGGCCGTCCTCGGCGTCACCGCCCTGCTGCTCGTCTGGGGGTACACCGAGGCCCGCCGTGTGCCACGCGTGCGCCGACTCGACGTACAACTCCCGCGGCTGGGCGCCGGGTTGGACGGCCTCCGCGTCGCCCTCATCACCGACACCCACTACGGCCCGCTCGACCGCGCTCGCTGGTCGGAGCGGGTGTGCGAGACGGTGAACACTCTGGAAGCCGACCTGGTCTGCCACACCGGCGACATCGCGGACGGCACGGCCGAACGCCGCCGCGCCCAGGCGGTCCCCCTCGGTACCGTGCAGGCCACCCGGGCCCGTGTGTACGTCACCGGCAACCACGAGTACTACAGCGAGGCCCAGGGCTGGGTCGACCTGATGGACGAGCTGGGCTGGGAGCCGCTGCGCAACCGCCATCTGCTGCTCGAACGCGGGGGCGACACCCTCGTGGTCGCCGGCGTGGACGACGTCACCGCCGAGTCCTCCGGCCTGGCGGGCCATGGCGCCCACCTCGCCGGGGCCCTGAACGGCGTCGACCCCGACCTGCCCGTCCTGCTTCTGGCACACCAGCCCAAGTTCGTCGACCGGGCGGCGGCCGCCGGAATCGACCTCCAGCTCTCCGGCCACACCCACGGCGGCCAGATCTGGCCCTTCCACCACCTGGTCCGCCTCGACCAGCCCGCCCTCGCCGGCCTCAGCCACCACGGGGCCCGCACGCTCCTCTACACCAGCCGCGGCACAGGCTTCTGGGGCCCACCGTTCCGCGTCTTCGCCCCCAGCGAGATCACCCTGCTCGTACTCCGCTCCCCAGACCTGCCCGCTTCTCCGTAACCGGGTTCGACCCGGTGAACGGCGAACGGACTCCCCTGCAGTCGGCATCACCGCACGCGAAGCCCGACGCCGTGGATCAGCGCTGCTCGTCGTCCGCCCTGGCCGGGTGGTTGCCGGGGCCGCGGTCGTATCCGGTCAGGGGCGTCGGGGAGAGGTCGGTGGGTTCCTCGCCGGCCTCCAGCAGCGTGTTCGCGGCGCCCACGATCAGGGGGTCGGGCTTGCCCACGGCCGCGTGATCCTTGGTGGGATAGTCGCAGCGGTCGAGGAGGCTGCGCATCGCTTCGAGCCGGCCGCGGCGCTTGTCGTTGTTCTTCACCACGGTCCACGGGGCGTGTGGAGTGTCCGTCGCCCGGAACATGGCGACCTTGGCCGCCGTGTACTCGTCCCACAGGTCGAGCGAGGCGAGATCCGTGGGGGAGAGCTTCCAGCGGCGTACGGGGTCGACCGTGCGGATCGCGAAACGGGTCCGCTGCTCGGCCTGGGACACCGAGAACCAGAACTTCACCAACAGGATGCCGTCCCTGGTCAGCATCTCCTCGAACAACGGGGCCTGCTCCAGGAAGGTGCGGTACTCGGCCTCGGTGCAAAAGCCCATCACCCGCTCGACGCCGGCCCGGTTGTACCAGGAGCGGTCGAAGAAGACGATCTCACCGCGGGACGGCAGGTGCGCCACATAGCGCTGGAAGTACCACTGCCCCGCTTCCCGCTCGGTCGGCTTCTCCAGCGCCACGACGCGGGCGCCTCGCGGGTTGAGCCGCTCGGTGAACCGCTGGATCGTGCCGCCCTTGCCGGCCGCGTCACGGCCCTCGCAGAGCACGACCACCCGCTGTCCGGTCTCCTTCACCCAGCGCTGCATCTTCAGCAGCTCGATCTGCAGGACGCGCTTGGTCCTCTCGTACTCGGACCGCTTCACCTTCCGGTCGTACGGGTAGTTCTCCAGCCACGTGTCCACCGGACTTCCGTCCGCGTCCAGGACGATCGGCTTCTCCGGCCGGCGTTCGTCCACACGGAGGCCGTCGAGCAGCTCCGCCTCGACCCGGGCCCCCTCGTCCTCGTACGGCCGGGCCCTGTCGTCGTGCTCCGACATCAGCGATCTCCTGTTCCCCGCTTCTGCTGGACCGCGTGCCCCGTCCACCCGCAATCACGCTGGACCCGAGCGGTTCCCTCCACGGTCACCGATGCCCGCCCGCCCCTCTCAGCGCGTGCTGTCGTCCCCATGGCTGCGCACGATCTCCTTCACCTTGGCCACGGCGAACCCCCAGCCCTGCTCGACGGTCGGCTTGGCCGGCACCGCGATCTCGTCCGGGTTGGTGAGCACGTCGAGCAGCACAGGGCCGGGAGTGTCGAAGGCGCGGCGTACGGCCTTCTCCAGGTCGGCCGGGTCGGTCACCCGGATCCCGGGGATGCCCATGGCGGTGGCGACGGCGGCGAAGTCGGGGTTGTCCAGGACGGTGCCGAACTCCGGCAGTCCAGCCTGTTCCTGTTCGAGTTTGACCATGCCCAGACGGCGGTTGTCGAAGACGACGAGCTTCACGGGGAGGTGGTGCGTCTTCAGTGTCATGAGGTCGCCGAGGAGCATGCTCAGCCCGCCGTCCCCGCAGAACGCCACGACCTGCCGCTCGCGGTCCAGGCACTGCGCGCCCAGCGCCTGCGGCATCGCGTTGGCCATGGAGCCGAGGTTGTAGGAGCCGATGAGCCGCCGCTCGCCCCGCATCTCGACGAACCGCGAGAGCCACACCGTCGCCATGCCCGTGTCGGAGGTGAAGACGGCGTTCTCGTCGGCGAGCCGGTCCACCACGGCCGCCAGCGCCTCCGGCCGGATGTCGTGGGTGCGGTTGTCGAGCGAGGAACGCACCCGGCCGAGCAGGCCCCGGTCGTGTGCCGGATCGGCCAGCCGTGCCTGGCCCTCGCGCCACCGCTCGAAACGCTCACGTGCCTTCTCCACGTGTGAGCGGTCCCGGGCACCGTCCGTCCCGGCGGGCGCTGCGGCGAGGTGGGTGAGGAGGTCGCGGACGGTCACGCCGGTGTCGCCGACGAGACCGACGTCGACCGGCACGCGCCGCCCGATGTGGGCGGGCTCGGTGTCCACCTGGATGACGGTCTTCCCCTCCGGATACCAGTCCCGGTAGGGGAAGTCGGTCCCCAGGAGCAGCAGAGTGTCCGCGTCCTGGAGGGCCGACGCGGCGGCCGGGTTGCCGATCAGCCCGGTCTGGCCGACCTGGAACGGATTGGCGTCGCCCTCGAAGCCCTCCTTGGCCTTGAGCGTGAGCACCATCGGTGCGGCCAGCCGGTCGGCCAGGGCCAGCACGTCCTCGCGCGCGGCGCGCGCACCCCGTCCGACGAGCAGAGTGACCCGCTCGGAGCGGTCCAGGAGTTCGGCGGCGTGCCGTACGGCGGATTCCTCCGGCCGGCTGAGCGGAGGGTTCAGGGAGAACCTGGCCGGGCGGTCTGACGTCAGTTCGCGCTCGCCCAGGTCTCCGGGCACGGTCAGGACGGCGACGCCCTTGCGGCCCAGGGCGTGGCGCACCGCCGTCTCGAGCATCTGCGGCAGCTGGTCGGGAGAGGTGATGGTCGCGCGGAAGACGGCGACGTCGCTGAAGAGGGCGTCGTTGTCGACTTCCTGGAAGTAGTCGGTGCCCAGTTCGGCGAGCGGCACCTGCCCGGCGATCGCCAGGACGGGGGTGTGGCTCTTGGCCGCGTCGTACAGTCCGTTGAGCAGGTGGACGGAACCGGGTCCGACCGTGCCCATGCAGACCCCGAGGGTGCCCGAGAGCTGCGACTGGGCGCTCGCGGCGAAGGCCGCCGCCTCCTCGTGCCGGCAACCCACCCACTCCAGGTCCTCGGTGGTGCGAATGGCGTCCGTCAGGGGATTGAGCGCGTCTCCCACGACGCCGAACACCTGGTGTACGCCGAGTTCGCTCAGTGCGTCCACGATGACGCGGGCGACGGTGCGGGCCACGTGAGTCCTCCGGTTTTTCAGACGGTGAATCGGTCAGGGTCGGCGGCGGTCCAGTCGGCCGCCCAGGCGGCAGGCGGCTCGGCGAGCAACTGCCCCGGTTCGAGCCACTCGTACAACTCCTCATAGGAGCGCTCGGTGTAGGGGTCGATGCGCCGGCGCAGCATGTGCGGACGCAGGTCGGCGGGGTCGGTGACGCCCATGGACGCCATGAGCTGCAGGGCGCTGGCCACGGTCGCCTCCTGGAAGCGCTGGACGCGCGGCGTCTTGTCACGGACGTCGAGGGCGCGGGCGCGTCGGGGGTCCTGTGTCGTCACGCCGGTGGGGCAGGTGTTGGTGTGGCAGCGCTGAGCCTGGATGCAGCCGACGGCGAACATCATCGCCCGCGCCGCGTTGCCGTAGTCGGCGCCCTGGACCAGGCGTTTCACCAGATCGGTACCGGTGGCGATCTTGCCGCTCGCTCCGATCCTTATGCGGTCGCGCAGACCCGCGCCGACGAGGGCGTTGTGCACCGTGAGCAGGCCCTCGGTCAGCGGGGTGCCCACGTGGTCGGCGAACTCCAGGGGCGCGGCTCCGGTGCCGCCCTCGCCGCCGTCCACGATGATGAAGTCGGGGGCCGTGCCCTCCGCCAGCATGGCCTTGCACACGGCGAGGAACTGCTGGCGCGAGCCCACGCACAGTTTGAATCCGGTCGGCTTGCCACCGGAGAGCTCGCGCATCCGGGCGATGAAGCGGACCAGTTCGCGCGGGGTGGAGAACACCTTGTGGTACGGGGGTGAGATCACCGTCCGCCCCTCGGGCACGTCCCGCACCTTCGCTATCTCGGCGTTGACCTTGGCCCCCGGCAGGACGCCACCGATGCCCGGTTTGGCGCCCTGCGAGAGCTTCAGGGACACGCACTTGACGTGATCGTGGGCGGCCTTCTCGGTGAACTCGGCGGGGTCGAAGTCGCCGTCCTGGGTACGGCAGCCGAAGTAGCCGGTGCCGATCTCCCAGACCAGGTCCCCGCCCGGCTTCAGGTGGTACTCCGACAGGCCGCCCTCCCCCGTGTCGTGGGCGAAACCCCCGGCCGCCGCGCCGCCGTTGAGAGCGAGGATCGCGTTGGACGACAGCGAGCCGAAGCTCATCGCCGACACGTTCAGGAGCGCCATGTCGTAGGGACGGCTGCAGTCGGGTCCGCCGATCCGTACCCGCGGGGGCGTTTTCGGGACCGGGCACGGCGCCATCGACGGCACCAGGAACTCGTAGCCGGGCAGATAGACGTCCCGTTCGGTGCCGTACGGCTGCTCGGCGTCGGTGCCCTTCGCCCGCTCGTAGACGATGGTGCGGACATCACGGTCGAAGGGCCGCCCGTCGAAGTTCCGCTCGATGAAGTACTGCTGCAGCTCCGGGCGGATCCGCTCCAGAAGGAAGCGGGCATGGCCAAGAACGGGATAGTTGCGCAGCACCGAATGCCGCCGTTGCAACAGGTCCGCCGCACCCAGCAGACCCAGCAGGGTGAGCGGTACGGCGGCGGCCCACCACCAGGGCGAGAGACCGACCGCGGCAACAACCGCCACGGTGCCGGCGGCCAGAGCGAGGACGACGATCGCGATGCGTTTCACTCCTCGCTCATTGCCCTGCGTCAGCTGTCCAGTCCTCCCTTTTCGTCAAGAAACCTGCAAGTCAGGACCCACTGGGTTCGGCGTGAGAGCCCAGGTGCCGTCGGCTCTGGTTTCCCACTGCGGTGTCAGCCTGCGACGTGGATGCCGGGGCGGCGGGCGGGGTCGGGCTGGTGCTGGCGGATGATCTCGCGGGTGACGGGGGCCGTGTCTCCGCGTCCGAGGAGGAAGTAGCGGAGCATGTGAGTCAGAGGGCTTCCCTCCGCCCAGGCGAAGTAGCAGTGCGGCTGGACGCCGGTGGTGTCGTGGAGGGTGAGAAGGATCGCGGCGATGGCGTTCGGAGCCGCGGGCGCTTCGGCTCGCAGGATCCGGTGCCCGTCGACTTCGACGCCGTGGACGGTGAGGGTTTCGCTGAAGTCGGAGGGGTCGACGACGTCGATCTCCAGGAACAGGATGTCGGCGAGACCGGGCACCGGGTTGATGGCACGCTGTTCGCGTTCCTTGTCGGCGTACTCGGCGGCGTCCCCGGCCTCCCGGCGGTTGGCGACGATGTTGATGGCGTTGTCGTGGGCGAGGGTGTCCCTGATGAACTGGCGGGCGGCGTCGTCGAACACGATTTTGTCCGCGCGCAGTTCGGTGGTGCGTGAGATGCGGGAGACCAGCGAGATGATGATGATGCCGACGATGAACATCGCGGAGATGGTGATGCCGTCCGGCTTGTCGATGATGTTGGCCACCAGCGCGTAGAGCAGCACCGCGGTGAGCGCGGCGAATCCCACGCACAGGGTGCGTTGGCGGCGGCGCAGCGCGGAGACGGTGACGGCGAAGGCCCCGGAGACCATCATGGCGAGGATGCCGGTGGCGTAGGCGCCGGCCTGGGCGTCGATGTCGGCGTCGAAGGCGATGGTGATGACGACGCACAGAACCGTGTAGACCAGGACGACGGGGCGCACCGCTCGACCCCATTCGGGGGCCATGCCGTAGGCGGGGAGATAACGCGGGACGATGTTGACCAGTCCGGCCATCGCGGAGGCGCCCGCGAACCAGAGGATCAGAATGGTGCTGATGTCGTAGGCGGTGCCGAAGGCTTCTCCGACGTGTTCGTGGGCCAGCCAGGCCAGAGCCCGGCCGTTGGCCGCACCGCCCGCCTCGAACTCCTTGTGCGGGATGAGGACGGTGGTCACGAAACTGGCGGCGAGCAGGTAGACGCTCATGACGAGCGCGGCCGTGGTGAGCAGCCTGCGGGCGTTGCGGATGCGGGACGTGAGCCGCTGCTCGGCGGTCTCGCCCTCGGCGGAGATGAGCGGCATCATGCTCACTCCGGTCTCGAAACCGGACAGACCCAGCACCAGCAGCGGGAAGGCCAGCAGCGCGGGCTCGGCCAGGTCGCCGAACCCGCGGCCTTCGGTGAGTGCGCCGGTCCAGGCCGAGAAGGCGTCCGGGCTGGTGAACACGTCCACCAGGCCGACGCCGATGGTCACCGCGTTGAGCGCGAGGAAGACGGCGACCAGAGGGATGGCCACGCTCACCGCTTCGCTGAACCCGAGCAGGAAGACCCCGCCGAGGAGCACGAGGAGCGCCACGGTGATGACGACCTCATGTCCTTGCAGAGCATGCGGGGCGTAGGAACTCTCCACCAGATGTACGGAGGCGTCGGCCGCGGAGAGGGTGATGGTGATGATCCACGAGGTCACCACGAACCCGAGCAGGACCAGGACGAACAGTTTGCCCCGCCAGAAGGGCAGCAGGTCCTCGAGCATCGCCACCGATCCGGCTCCGTGCGGACTCTCGCCGGCCACCCGCCGGTACATCGGCAGCATCCCCACCAGGGTCAGCACCACGAGCAGAAACGTGGCCAGCGGCGAGACCGCACCGGCCGCGAGCGCGGCGATCGCCGGCACGTAGGCCAGGCTGGAGAAGTAGTCGACGCCGGTCAGGCACATCACCTTCCACCAGGCATGAGACTCCCCGGCGCCTGCCTCCGCCGCCGGATTGACCGCCTGCACCCGGTGTCGCAGCAACCACTGTCCCAGAGCACCGCCTTGGCGCCCCGTTGTGTCAGGATCCTCCACCACGTCCACAGCGGCCAGATCGTCCACGTCGGTCATATCCCCCCACACCCTTCAACCCGCCCAGCGTGCTGGGCCCCACAGTTCGCAACGATCACCGAGTATGCGGCCTCCGGCAACCTTCTCCCCACCAGGGGCGGAGGCCCGCAGGAGAGAGCGCGTCCCCGGCCTTCTTCCCCGTGAGGTGAACGACAGGCGGAACGCGAACCGTCACCCCGCGAGGGCACACGGGACCCAGCGGACGCTGGGCCGTTGCAGGAACTGGAGGGAACTACTCCGCTGCCGCCAATGCTCCTCCCCAGGTCCACAGCGGTGCGGCTCAGCCCCAGGCCGTCACCGGCACGAACGAGCTGTCCTGCCGGAACAGGTCCGTCCCCGCCGTCCGCTCCAGCCGCAGCTGGTAGTTGTAGTGGCGCAGGTAGTACCCGGGGTAGTTGTACGACTCCCAGCGGATCGCACCCGAGGACGTGCCGGTGCGTGCGATGAACGTCGCGTCCTTGGCGAAGGTCGACGTGCCGTCGTTGGCGTCGAAACGAGCGCGGAAGTCCCAGTGGCGCAGGTAGTTGCCCGAGGAGTCGCGGAAGGAGTAGCCGCCCGGGTCGGCGAGGCCCGCGACGGCCGTGAAGGTGGACGCCGTCTTCTCGGCAGCCGTGCTGGAGCTGGTCACCACCGGGAGGTTCAGCAGCGAGGACTGGGTCTGCCAGTACCGAGTGGAGTAGTTGGCCGACCGGAAGGAACGGGTGACGTTCTTGGCGAGCGACGGGCCGCCGGAGATCGTCTCCTTGATGACCGTGAAGTGGCGGGCGGTGCCGGAGACCACCGGCAGCGCCGTCGGGGCCGACCAGGTCGCGAAGGTGTCGTAGCTGTCGCTGTAGTAGTAGTTCCCGTCGCCGTAGCCGTCGAAGAAGATCCGCCAGCCGCCGTTGTCGAGCTGGATCACGGACGGGCCCTCGCGGTAACTGCCCCAGCCGGCCCAGTCGCCGGTCCTGGAGATCGTGTAGGGGCCCGTAAGAGACGACGCCGTCGCGTACTCGATGTACTTCGTCGTCTCGTTCTTCGTGAAGGCGTGGTAGGTCGAGCCGGTCTTCACAAGGTACGTGTCGATGTGGTTCGGGCCGATCCCGGACAGGGCCACGGGTGAACTCCAAGCCGTCAAGGTGGAGTTGGTCGCCCTCAGCCGGTACGGCGTGAAGATCCACTCGTCGCTGGTGAGCGAGCAGGACACGATGACGTTCACACTGCCGTCGCTGTCGACGAACCACTCCGGCGCCCACGCGCGGGACAGATCGGCGAGGGGGACCGTGTAGTCGTAGAGGAAGGTCCAGTTGGCACGGTCGGAGCTGCGTGCGAAGCCGATCGTGGTGCTGACGTCCTGCCAGGTGTGGGTCGTGTACGTGAGGTAGTAGTAGCCGTCGGTGTGCTTGAAGACGCTCGCGTCGCGGATTCTGTTGCTGGGCGGTGTGTAGGCGGAGGACTTGAGCAGCCGGAAGTCCGTGGCGTCGTCGGACTGGTAGACGTTGACGGTCCCGTCGTTGCTGTTGAGGAAGGGCACGATCGTGTAGCGGGTCGCGGAACCGCTCGCCGGGGCGGCGGCGAAGGCCGCGCCGGGCAGCTCGCCCAGCAGGACCGCGGAGGCGGGCAGGGCCGCCATCGCGCGCAGCAGGGTGCGGCGGGACGGCGTGGGGGGACGTGTGGTCACGGCGGCTCTCCCTGGGGCAAGGACACAACGCGGCTCGAAATGTCCGACATACCGAACGAGGTTCGGAAAGTCGATCAGAAGGTAGGGCTGTGACCCGAACGCGTCAATGCTTTGCGCATGACCTGCTGGGCGCTGTGAGATGGCTGTGGCGCCTGCCGAACCGCCGCTCTCGCCGGAAGGCGTTCCGACAAAGCGCTTTCCGACGTTACCGTTCAGTAGGCAACCCTCGTCACGGAGTCCCGGAGGTGCCCGTATGACGTACGACCGTTCCGCAGGCCTGGTGGAGACCGCCCGCGCACTGGCCGACGGCACGATCACCTCCCGTGCGCTCGTCGAGCAGACCCTGGCCCGGATCGAGGCCTCCCAGGGCTCCCTCAACGCCTTCCGGATCGTACGGACGGACGCCGCGCTCGCCGAGGCGGAGGCCGCGGACGCCCAACTGGCCGCCGGAGTACGGAAACCGCTGCTCGGGGTGCCCGTCGCCGTCAAGGACGACATGGACGTGGCCGGTGAGCCCACCGCGTTCGGCTGCCGGGGGGAGTTCCCTGCGGTCGCCAGGGACGGTGAGGCGGTACGGCGGCTGCGCGCGGCCGGAGCCGTGATTGTCGGCAAGACCAACACCTGCGAGTTCGGGCAGTGGCCGTTCACCGAGGGGCCGGCCTTCGGCGCGACCCGCAACCCATGGAGCCCGCAGCACACCCCGGGCGGCTCGTCCGGCGGGTCCGCCGCGGCCGTCGCCGCCGGTCTCGTGCCCGCCGCGCTCGGCTCGGACGGGGCCGGCTCGGTACGGATCCCCGCCTCCTGGACCCACCTCGTCGGCATCAAGCCGCAGCGCGGCCGCATCTCGACCTGGCCGCGCGGCGAGTCCTTCCAGGGCATCACGGTCAACGGCACGCTGGCCCGCACGGTCGCCGACGCGGCCCTCCTCCTCGACGCGGCCGCCGGCAACCACCCCCTGGACCCGCATCGGCCGCCTGCCGTCGACGCGGCCGCGGCGGTCGGCCGCGACCCCGGCCGGCTGCGCATCGCGCTCGCCCTGAAGCCGCCGTTCACCGCGCTGCCCGCCCGGCTCCAGCCGGAGGTGCGGGCGCGGGTCGTCGAACTCGCCGAGAGGCTGAGCGCGTTGGGACATCTGGTCGAGGAGGCCGATCCGCCGTACGGGCAGATCGGGCTCACCTTCATCCCACGCGCCACGGCCGGAATCGCCGAACGGGTCCGCGAGGCGCCCTTCCCCGCGCTCCTGGACCGCCGCACCCGGGACGCGGCCCGGCTCGGCGGACTGCTCGGCGGGGTCCCGCTCAGGGCGGCGCGGCGCGCGGAGGCTGTCCTGCACCGCCGTATCGGCGGGTTCTTCACGGCGTACGACGTCGTCCTCGCCCCGACGACGGCCGCTCCCCCGCCGCGCATCGGGGCGATGCTGGAGCTGGGCGGCCTGGCCACCGACCGGGCGATGATCGCGGCCTGTCCGTACGCCTGGCCGTGGAACGTGCTGGGATGGCCCGGGGTCAATGTGCCCACCGGGTTCGTCGACGGCGGACTGCCCGTCGGGGCGCAGTTGCTCGGACCCGCGAACAGCGAGCCGCTTCTGCTGTCGCTGGCGGCGCAGTTGGAGGACGAGCTGCGCTGGCACGAGACGTGGCCGCCCCAGGCGGCTGCCGTGGATTCCCCGGCCGCCTGACGGTGTTCCGCCCGTACCCTGTGACCATGGACGATGCGTCGATGGTCGGGCTCATGGGGCGGGTCACGGGGACGATCGGGCCGGGGCTCGTCGGCGAGGTGATCGTCCGGGTACGGGGCGGCGCCGAGCACTTCCTCGCCTACCCCGTCACCGGCACGGACCGGATCGAGCGGGGCACGGTGGTGACGGTGGTGGAGTACCTGCCGCCGAGGACGGTCTACGTGCAGTCGGCGTACGACAGTTGAGCCTGCTCACGCGCAGGTGAGAGGCGTGTATCAAGGTTTCGACAAGGATCCGCCGGCGTCTTCACCGCGGCCTCGAAGAGGCGCACACTCCCTTCGTTCGGTGCCGAAAGGGCACCATGCAAAGGGGGCGTATGCCGATGATTGTCGGCGTCGTTGCGGGGGTGGCCGTAGCTGCCATCGCCGTTCTGATCGGTCTGTTCAAGCTGATGTGGCGTGTCGCGGAACCCAACGAGGCACTGGTCATCTCCGGGTCCAACCACAAGACCGAGGGTCTTGAGGCGGGCATGGGATTCCGCATCGTCACCGGGCGCGGCACGCTGGTGCTGCCCGGTGTGCAGGCGGTGCGCAAGATGTCGCTCGACCTGAACGAGACCGAACTGCACGTGGACTGCGTGACCCACCAGGGCATTCCGCTCAAGGTGCGGGGCGTGGTCATCTTCAAGGTGGGCGACGACTTCGTGTCGATCGCCAACGCGGCCCGTCGCTTCCTCGACCAGCAGAAGCTGATGTCGGAGCGCGTGCACAACGTGTTCGCCGGTCATCTCCGGTCCATCGTGGGCGGGTTGACGGTCGAGGACATGATCCGCGACCGGGAGAAGCTCACCGGGCAGACCCGGGCGGCCTGCGGCACGGAGATGGAGAAGCTGGGTCTGATCGTGGACTCGCTGCAGATCCACGAGATCGAGGACCCGACCGGGTACATGCAGAACCTGGCGATGCCCCACGCGGCCGCCGTCCAGCGGGACGCGCGGATCGCGCAGGCGGAGGCGAACCGGCTGGCCACCGAGGCCGAGCAGCAGGCGTACGCCCGGATGGCGCAGGCCACCCGGGACAGCGAGATCCTCCAGGCCGGCTACCAGGCCGAGCGGGACAAGGCGGGTGCCAAGGCGCGCCAGGCCGGTCCGCTCGCCGACGCCGCGGCCCGCCAGGAGGTCGTCGTCCAGGAGACCCGGATCGCCGAACTCGAGGCGAACCGGCGGGAGCAGCAGCTCCAGGCGGACGTCCGCAAGCCGGCGGACGCCAAGGCCTACGAGAAGCGCACGCTCGCCGAGGCCGAGCGCGACGCGCGGATCTCCGGGGCCGAGGCCAAGGCGAAGGAGACCGAGCTCGCCGCGGCGGCCGAGGCCACCCGGGTCAAGACGGCCGCGATGGCCGAGGCCGAGGCGACCAAGGCCCGCGGTACGGCCATGGCGGCCTCCACCCGGGCCACCGGTGAGGCGGAGGCCGCGGCGGCTCAGGCCAAGGGTCTCGCGGAGGCCGCGGCGGCCAGGGCGAAGGGTCTCGCGGAGGCGGAAAGCATCAAGGCCCGCGCCGCCGCCCTCGCCGAGAACCAGGAGGCGGTCGTCGCCCAGCAACTCGCCGAGAACTGGCCGGAGATCGTCAGGGCCGGTGCGTCCGCATTCGGCAACGCCGACAACATGGTGATCCTCAACGGCGCCGACGGCATGGCGGACATGTTCGCCAAGGCGCTCACCATGGGCGGCACCGGTCTGGGGCTGGCACGCCAGCTGCTGGCGTCGATGAACCAGAACGGGCAGAGCGTCAACAGCACTTCATTGAACGGGGTCGTCCCTCCGGCGGCCCAGAAGGTGCCGGTCCAGGAGTAACGGGCAGGTCGGCGCGGGTGCGTGTGGGAAGGGGCCCCCGCCCACCAGTGTTTTAAACAATTAGACTTGACAAGCCCCACAACCCCACTTATGTCCCGGGGGCCGCCCCCCCGGCGCCCCTTCCGGCGCCGGACCCGGATAACCGTGCTGGGCGGCGGGGGTCCTTGAGGAAAGGGACCCCGGCCGACCTGTGTTGACAACTTTGACAGTTCACAGTCCCGACAACGTGACGCCCAGGCCGAGCAGCGCGACGACCTTGGCCGCCTCGAAGGCGACGTAGAGGAGGTGGCCGCGCGAGCGGGGCAGGTCCTCGCCGGCCAGGACACGGTCGGAGCGGCGGTTCAAGCGGGGGCGGACGAGGGCCAGTTGGACGATGAGCACGGCCATCGCGGCCGCGGTCCAGGCGATGACGCGCCCCGGTGCGTCACCTGCGGCCACCGCGACGACGACCACGGCGGCCAGGACGCACTCCACGAGGTTCAGGGCCCGGAAGACCAGGCGCCCGGTCCCCAGACCGATCCGGACACTCACGTCCGGGGCGCGGAACTTCAGCGGCGCCTCCAGGAAGGAGATCGCCAGCACCATCCCGAGCCACACGAAGGTGACCGCGCTCGCCGTCGCGGCCGAGGTTGCGTTCATCCGACCGACCGTACCCTCACCCCGGTTCGGGACGCCTTAAGGTTCCCCCGTGACTGCGTTTACCGATGAGAACGTCCCCGGCCGCTTCGGCGCCACCGCCACCACCGAGGCCGACCCGCGCGAGGTGGGCAGCGTGCGCACCGAGTACTCCCCCGCGCACGACGGCGACCCCGATCCCGGCGAGATCGTGTGGACCTGGGTGCCCTTCGAGGAGAACGACGGACGCGGCAAGGACCGTCCCGTGCTCGTGGTCGCCCGGGAGGCGGCCGGCACCTTCCTCGCCGTGCAGTTGTCGAGCAAGCGGCACGACGGGGACCGGGAGTGGGTGCCGATCGGCAGCGGGCCCTGGGACCGGACCGGACGGGACTCCTGGGTGGACGTCGACCGGGTCCTGCGCCTCCACGAGGAGGGCATGCGCCGGGAGGCGTGCGCGCTGGACCGGGGGCGGTTCAATCTGGTCAGGCAGCGGCTGCACGAGCGGTACGGCTGGACCTGACGGTCAACCCTTCTGGAGCAACCGCTCGACAGTGAACGTCTGTTCGAAAACCGCACGCACCACCGCGCCCCGCGTCCGGTCCAGCACCCCGAACACCACGTGCTCAAAGGCACCGGCGAACCGTCCGCCGGGCCCGAGGAGCGTCCGGAACGCCCCCGCCACCTGCGCGGGGTCGTTCTGGAAGACCCCGCAACCCCAGGCGCCCAGCACCAGCCGCCGGTAGCCCTGCGCCACGGCCACCGCCAGGACCTGCTCGGCGCGTGCCGCGAGGGCCCGCGGCAGGTCGGCGGCCCGCTCGGGCGCCGTGCGCCGCACCACCCCGGCGTTCGGGGCGGCCGCCGTCAGGAACCCGACGAGGGGCGCCGACTCCAGCAGACGGCCGTGATCGTCCCGGAACACCGGTACGCCGGGCGAGTGGATGACGCGGTCCGTGTAGAACGGGTCGCGGTGGGTCCGGTGATGGTCGTAGAACGCGCGGGCCCGTAACTGGCAGGTGTAGAGCGCGGAGGCGCGGCACAGGGCCTCTTCCTGGGCCTGGGCGCCGTTCAGATAGCCGCCGCCCGGATTGCGGGCCGAGGCGAAGTTCAGCACGGCCGGCCGGCCGCCCAGCCGACGGGCCGCTTCCAGGCTGCTCTCGCCCGTGACCTCGACGAGCGTGTCCACGGCGGCGAAGGCCTGCACCTGCACGGGTTCCGGTCCGTACATCCGCGTCCCCGCTCGCGCCGCCTCGATCCCGGCGGCCACGGAGACCTCGCGCCCGTCCGGCGCGCGATAGTGCCCCGCCGCGACGATCCGTTCCGTCTCCTGCGCGATCCCGCGCAGACGTGCGCTCATGGCGCCACCCCCGTGAGCGCCATGACCGCACGCCGCGCGGTCTCCCCCGTCGTGCCCATACAGGAATGGTCGGTGATGCCGGGGATACGGCGCAAACGAGTTTTCGAGGCCGGGCACAACCGTAAAACACCTTGAAAACCCTGGGAAACGGAGATCCACAGCCCCTAATGCGAGGAAGGGCCCCCTTGTGCGGAACGAGATGAGGGTCTTGGGTGGTACGAGCGTTGCCGGTCCGGCCTACCTGATTTCCGGACCGGTGGCATGGTGGAATCTCAGGAGGATCCCGACATGTCCGACTCACTAAGCGACTGTACGAAGCCCCGTACGTCGCTCCCCGAAGCAGAGATCGAGGCCCTGGTCCGCGGCATCTGCTTCAAGACCGGCCCGCCCCGCCGTATCGGGGTGGAAGTGGAATGGCTCGTCCATGAGCTGAGCAGCCCTCGGCTCCCCGTCACACCCGAACGACTCGCGGCGGCCTACGCCGCACTGCGGACCGTACCCCTGACGTCGGCGCTCACCGTCGAACCCGGCGGCCAGCTGGAGCTGAGCTCGCAGCCCGCCGACTCCCTGATGGAGTGCATCGGTACCGTCTCCGCCGACCTCGCCGCCGTCCGGGCGGCCCTGGCCGAGCACGGGCTCGGCCTCGTCGGCCTCGGCCACGACCCCTGGCACCCGCCCCGCAGATACCTGCGGGAACCGCGCTACGACGCCATGGAGACCTGCCTCGACCGCACCGGACCCGCCGGCCGCGCCATGATGTGCACCTCGGCCTCCGTGCAGGTGTGCGTCGACGCCGGCCACGAGGAGCCCGGCCCGCTGGGCCTGGGACGCCGCTGGTGGCTGGCGCACCAGCTGGGCCCGGTCCTGGTGGCCGCCTTCGCCAACTCCCCGCTCGCCGAGTCCGAGCCCACCGGCTGGCTCTCGACCCGCCAGCTGCTGTGGACGGAGATCGGCAAGGACCGGGCGGGCGGTCCCGACCTGGACGCCGACCCCCGCGGTGCCTGGACCAGGCACGTCCTGGACGCACCCGTGATGTGCATACGGCGGGACAGCGGCCCCTGGGACGTCCCGGAGGGGCTCTCCTTCCGGGAGTGGGCCAGGTCGGGGGCGCCCCGGCGACCGACCCGGGAGGATCTCGACTACCACATCTCGACCCTGTTCCCGCCGGTCCGGCCGCGCGGCCATCTCGAACTGCGCATGATGGACGCCCAGCCCGGCGAGGACGGCTGGATCGTCCCGCTCGCCGTGACGGCGGCGCTCTTCGACGACCCGGAGGCCGCCGAGACCGCCTACCGGGCGGTGAAGCCGCTGACCGAGCGCGCCCTGTCGATGCCCGCGCCGCACAATCCGCTGTGGATCGACGCGGCCCGCCACGGCCTGGCCGACCCCGAGCTGCACGAGGCGGCGGTCGCCTGTTTCTCGGCGGCCCTGGAGGCCCTGCCCCGGCTCGGCGCCACCACCGGGGTCACGGACGCCGTGGGGGCGTTTCTGCACCGCTATGTGATCCGGGGCCGCTGCCCCGCCGACGATCTGCTGGACCGGACGCACGGTTCGCTCGGGAGGGAAATCCGCACATGACCGACCCCACTGTCGACCTGTCCGTCGATCCCGAGACCTTCCGCGAGCGGGCCGTGGCCACCCTGGTCACCGCCCGGGACCGTACGACACTCCTCACCAGCTGCGTCGAGGACCCCGACCTGACCGCCCAGCACTCGCCGCTGATGTCGCCGCTCGTGTGGGACCTCGCCCACATCGGCAACCAGGAGGAGCAGTGGCTGCTGCGGACCGTCGCCGGGCAGGAGGCGATACGGCCCGAGATCGACGGCATCTACGACGCCTTCGAGCACCCGCGCTCCGAACGCCCCACCCTGCCCCTGCTGTCGCCCGCCGAGTCCCGGCGCTACGCGGCGGAGGTCCGGGGACGGGTCCTGGACGTCCTGGAGGGCACCGCGCTGCACGGTACCCGGCTCACCGAGGCCGGGTTCGCCTTCGGGATGGTCGCGCAGCACGAACAGCAGCACGACGAGACCATGCTGATCACCCATCAGCTCCGCAAGGGACCGCAGGCCCTGACCGCCCCGGACCCGGAACCGGCCCCGCTGTTCACCGGCCCGGCCGAAGTCCTCGTCCCCGGTGGCCCGTTCACCATGGGCACCTCCGACGAGCCGTGGGCCCTGGACAACGAACGCCCCGCGCACCGGCGCGAGGTGGACCCCTTCTACATCGACACCACTCCGGTGACGAACGCCGAGTACCAGGCGTTCATCGCGGACGGCGGCTACGACACCGAGCGCTGGTGGGCCACGGCCGGGTGGGCACACATCCGCAAGAACTCCATCCACGCCCCGCTGTTCTGGAGCCGTGACGGCAAGCAGTGGCTGAGGCGCCGCTTCGGCGTCACCGAGGTCGTGCCGCCCGACGAGCCGGTGGTCCACGTGTCCTGGTACGAGGCCGACGCCTACGCCCGCTGGGCCGGACGGCGGCTGCCCACCGAGGCGGAGTGGGAGAAGGCGGCCCGCCACGACCCGGCCGGCAACCGCTCGACCCGCTACCCGTGGGGCGACGCCGATCCGGCGCCGGAGCACGCGAACCTGGGCCAGCGGCACCTGCGTCCCGCCCCCGCCGGAAGCTACCCGGAGGGCGAATCACCACTCGGAGTACGCCAGTTGATCGGTGACGTATGGGAGTGGACGGCGAGCGACTTCGAGCCCTACCCCGGGTTCCAGGCGTTCCCGTACAAGGAGTACTCGGAGGTGTTCTTCGGCCCCGACCACAAGGTGCTGCGCGGCGGTTCGTTCGCCGTGGACGCGGTGGCCTGCCGGGGCACGTTCCGCAACTGGGACTATCCGATCCGGCGGCAGATCTTCTCCGGCTTCCGCACGGCCCGTTCCGCGGGAGCCGTCTGATGTGCCGTCACCTGGCCTACCTGGGCCCCGAGGTGCCGCTCGGCCGGCTCCTCGTGGAGCCCCCGCACAGCCTGTACCGCCAGTCCTGGGCGCCCAGGCGGCAGCGGTACGGCACCGTCAACGCCGATGGTTTCGGAGTCGGTTGGTACGCCGAGGACGACCCGGAACCGGCGCGGTACCGGCGGGCCGGGCCCATCTGGGCCGACCTGTCCTTCGCCGATCTCGCCCGGGTGGTGAAAAGCACGGCGATCCTGGCCGCCGTACGGGACGCGACCCTCGCGGGAGCCGACGCCGAGGCCGCCGCGGCACCGTACGCCTCGGGTCCCTGGTTGTTCAGCCACAACGGCGCGGTCAAGGGCTGGCCGGGTTCCCTGGCCTCCCTGACCACCGCTGTGCCCCCGGCGGATCTTCTGTCGATGGAGGCCCGCAACGACTCGGCGTTCGTGTGGGCCCTGGTCCTGAACCGGCTGCGCGGCGGCGACGAGGAGGGCCAGGCGCTGGCCGACACCGTCCTGGAGGTCGCCGAGGCGGCCCCCGGCTCCCGGCTCAACCTGCTGCTGACCAACGGGGAGTCCATCGCGGCGACCGCCTGGGGCGACACCCTCTGGTACCTCCAACGCCCCGGCGCGGGCACGGTCGTGGTCTCCGAGCCGTACGACGACGATCCGCACTGGCAGGAGGTCCCGGACCGCACGCTGCTCACGGCGAGCCGCACCGACGTCCTGCTGACCCCCCTCAAGTCCCTGGAACCACTCAAGGAGCCCCGCACGTGAGTCCGTTCCTGCTGACCCGCACCCTGCCCGAGGACGCCACCGAGGCCGCCCTGCGCGCCGACGTCCTCAAGGGCCTGACGCACACGCCCAAGGCACTGCCGCCGAAGTGGTTCTACGACGCCCACGGCAGCGAACTCTTCGAGCAGATCACCGAGTTGCCCGAGTACTACCCGACCCGCGCCGAACGGGAGATCCTCGTCGCGCGCTCCGGCGAGATCGCGCGGGCCACCGGTGCCCGCACCCTGGTCGAACTGGGCTCCGGCTCCTCGGAGAAGACCCGGTATCTGCTCGACGCGCTGACCGGGCTGCACACCTACGTCCCGGTCGACGTCAGCGAGAGCGCGCTCACCCAGGCCGGGCACGCGCTCATCGCCCAGCGGCCGGAGCTGAGCGTGCACGCGCTGATCGCCGACTTCACGGGCGGTCTGTCCCTGCCACAGACACCGGGCCCCCGCCTGGTGGCCTTCCTCGGCGGCACGATCGGCAACCTGCTGCCGGTCGAGCGCGCCGCGTTCCTCGCCTCCGTACGCTCCCTGCTCTCCCGCGGTGACGCGCTGCTGCTCGGCACGGACCTGGTCAAGGACGAGAACGTGCTGGTCAGGGCGTACGACGACGCGGCCGGAGTGACGGCCGCGTTCAACAAGAACGTCCTGACCGTCGTCAACCGCGAACTGGGCGCCGACTTCGATCCCGGGGCCTTCGACCACGTGGCCCTCTGGGACGCCGAGAACGAGTGGATCGAGATGCGGCTGCGGTCCCGTACGGACCAGACCGTGAAGGTCCCGGCGCTCGACCTGGCCGTCGACTTCGCGGCGGGCGAGGAGCTGTACACCGAGATCTCGGCGAAGTTCCGCAAGGAGGGCGTCCGCGGTGAACTGGCCGCCGCGGGCCTGGAGTTGGCGCACTGGTGGACGGACAGCGAGGGCCGGTTCGCGCTGTCGCTGAGCGTGGTGAAGTAGCGGGACGACGCGCGGGGGGCCGGTTCGTACCGGCCCCCCGTCAGCGTCGGCCGAGGGCGGCGGCCATCCGCCGTACCGCCTCGGTGATCAGCTCGGGCGAGGTCGCGAGGTTCAGCCGGACGAAGCCGGCGCCCCCGGTACCGAACGGGACGCCGGAGTTCAGGGCGACCCGGCCGCGCTCCAGGAAGACGGCCGCCGGATCGTCGCCCAGATCCAGCGCACGGCAGTCCAGCCAGGCCAGAAAGGTGGCCTCGGCCGGTTCGTAGCGCACGGCGGGCAGCGACTCGGCGAGGAGTCCGGCCAGCAGCCGGCGGTTGTCGTCGAGGCCGGTGAGCAGGGCGTCGAGCCAGGCGCCGCCGTCCCGCAGCGCGGCCGTGTGGGCGAGGACGCCGACATGGCTGGGGCCGTGACCGACCTCTTCGGGAAGGCGCGCGAGGTCGTCGGCGGCGTCGGGCCCGGCGACGGCCACGGCGGCCTTGAGCCCGGCCAGGTTCCACCCCTTGGACGCCGACATCAGCGACAGCCCGCTCCCCGCGCCGGGAACGCTCAGGTAGGGCACGAAGGTCACACCCGCCGCCGTGAGCGGGGCGTGGACCTCGTCGGCCACGACCCGCACCCCGTACGTCCGCGCCAGCGCCGCCGCCTCCGCCAGTTCCTCGGCGGAGTGCACGGTGCCGGTCGGGTTGTGCGGGCTGCACAGCAGATACGCGGGCCGGGCCGCACCCTTCCGGACCCGCCGGAAGGCGTCCTCCAGGACCTCGAAGTCGATCCGGCCGTCCCCACCGAGCGGAGCCTCGACGACCCGCCGGTCCATGTTCCCGACGAACTGGTAGAAGGGCGGGTACACGGGCGAGTTGACGACCACGGGATCACCCGGTCCGGAGACCAGCTTGAGCATCTCGACGACGCCCAGCATCACGTCCGGGACGATCGCCGTACGCTCCACCGCGAGCCCGTCCCAGTCCCACCGCTCGCTCGCGAAGCCAGCCAGCGCCTCGGCGTACGCCGTCCCGGCCGGATACCCGGTGTCGCCCAGCGCCACCGCGTCCCGGACGGCCCGCGCGACCGGTTCGGCCAACGGGACGTCCATCTCGGCGACCCACAGCGGCAGCACGTCCGCCGGGTACGTCCGCCATTTCATGCTCGTACGACGTCGGAGCTGTTCCAGGGTGAGCCGGCGCAGGGGGTTCACGGCAGTGGGCGCGTGGATGTCACGGGGCATACCGTCCATGGGTCAAAGATAGGCCGGACGGCTCGCGCTCCACCGCCGCCTGGGGCACCGTGGAACCATGACGAACCACACCTACCGGGTGACCGAGATCGTCGGCACCTCACCCGACGGCGTCGACCAGGCGATCCGCAACGGCATCGCCCGTGCCTCGCAGACCCTCCACAACCTCGACTGGTTCGAGGTGACCCAGGTGCGGGGCCAGATCGAGGACGGGCAGGTCCAGCACTGGCAGGTGGGGCTCAAGGTCGGCTTCCGCCTGGACGAGTCCGGCTGAGGTTCTCAGGCGCGCCCCTCCCGCTCCTGCGCCACCTCCAGGGTCGCGGAAGGGGCGGTCCAGCGTGCCTGTACGACGGTGAATCCGGCCCGTCGGGCGTCCTCGCAGACCAACTCGTCGTCGTCCACCAGGACCCGGATCTCCCGGGTGCCGGAGAGTCGCTTCAGGATCTCCAGTTTGGTGCGCCGGGCAGGCCGCCGGTCGTCGTTGCGCCGCATGTACACGCGCCCCTCGGGCAGACCCTGCGCGGTGAGCCACGCGAGCGTGTCGCGTCGGCAGCGCTCGGGCCGCCCGGTGAGATAGACGATCTCGCACTCCTCGGCGCTCTCCAGCACCAGCGCGATGCCCTCGGGGATCGGCGGGTCCTCGGGCGCGGCCGCGAAGAACCCGTCCCAGTCGCGCGGCCTGCGCTCCAGGAACCGCTGCCGGTGGGCCGTGTCGGCCAGGGTGTTGTCCAGGTCGAACACGGCGAGCGGGCGCTTGCTGCTGTCGGTCACGTCACCCACCCTAGACCCGGCAACCTTCCCGCCCCGGGCGACCACTGGCTCACGAGAGAACAGTCGGTCGAGGCGGGAGACTCCATGCGCGTGAAGACAGCGATCTGGACGGCGGCACTGGTGGGCGCGGCCCTGGCCTTACCCGTGACCGAGGCGTCCGCGGCGCCGACGACCCTGATCGTGGCGACGAACGGCAACGACACCGCCCCGGGTACGCTCGCCCAGCCGCTGCGGACCGTCCAGCGAGCGGTGGACCTGGCGAAGCCCGGCGACACCATCGCCGTCCGCGGGGGGACGTACGCCCTCACGGACAACATCACCATCGCCGCCTCGGGCACCGCGTCCCAGCCCATCACGCTGGGCGCCTACCAGGGCGAGCGGGTCGTGATCGACGGCGAGCAGCTGGCCGCGAGCCACACCCCGGTCGGCGGCAGCATCCCGCGGGCCGAGCGCGGGGCGCTCCACCAGGAGGCGTCCTACTGGCGGATCTCGGACCTGGAGATCGTGAACGGCCCGTACGGGGTCTACTGCGACGGCTGCAACGGCAATGTCTTCGCCCGTCTGAAGACCCACGACAACTACGAGTCGGGCTTCCAGCTGCAGGGCGCCTCCAGCGGCAACCAGATCCTGAACCTGGACAGTTACGCCAACCGTGATCCGCGCAAGAACGGCGAGAGCGCGGACGGCCTCGCCATCAAGGAGGGTTCGGGCACCGGCAACGTCGTGCGGGGTGCCCGGCTGTGGAACAACGTCGACGACGGCCTCGACACCTGGAAGTTCACCTCGCCGGTCCTGATCGAGAACACCGTCGCGTACGGCAACGGGTTCAACCGCTGGAACTTCCCCGACTTCGCGGGGGACGGCAACGGTTTCAAGCTGGGCGGCGGCAGTCCGGCGCCGGCGGTGGCGCACACCCTGCGCAACTCGGTCGCCTTCAAGAACGCCGCCCACGGCGTCACGGACAACGGCAACACCGGTGCCCTCGTCCTGAACCGCAACTCGACGTGGGCCAACGGCGGCACCGGTTTCGACGCCGACGTCTCGGGCGGCAAGGCCAAGCTGACCGCGAACCTGTCCGTCGCCGACGCCAAGGCCGTTGCGCTCGGTTCGGCGACCGTCTCCAGCGGCAACTCCTGGGATCTCGGCGGTACTTGGAACGCCTCCTCGGTGCTGAGCACGGACCCGGCGCCGCTCACGGGCGCACGCGGGGCCGACGGTTCACTGCCGTCGGCGCCGTCGTTCCTGGTGCCGCGGAGCGGGGCCGCCGTGGGAGCGAGGTTCTGATCCGGCCGACCCGGTGGCACGGGGCGCGGACGGTATGGATCATGCTTCTCCCATGCCCCCGACGCCCCGTACGTTCCTGACCGGCTCCGGCTCCTGCACGCTCGTCGTCTGCCGGGGCTGCTGCTGCGGCGACGCCCGCAAACACCCCGGTACCGACCACGCCTGGCAGTTGGAGCTGCTGCGGGCCGGCGCCGCCGAGCACGGCTTCCAGGTCCGTACGACCGACTGCCTGGGCCCCTGCGACCAGGCCAACGTCATCGTCGTGCGGCCCTCGGGCGCCGGGCGCCGGGCGGGGGGCCGGGCCGCGTGGATCGGGTTCGTCAAGGACGACGAGGGCACCGAGGAGGTCGTGCGGTGGGCTGCGGCGGGCGGGCCGGGAGTCGCCGAGCCGCCGGTGGCGCTGGAGCTGCAGTTCATCGAGCCGCCGAGGGAGGCCCGGGTGCGGTCCCGGCGCCGCCGCTGACTGTTAATGGGATCCATTTTCATGTAGCGTCCTCGGTGCTCACCCACCGAGGCCACCGAAGAGGTTCCCGCCATGGCTGTCCCCAAGCGGAAGATGTCCCGCAGCAACACCCGCCACCGCCGCGCGCAGTGGAAGGCCGGCACCCCGCGGCTGGTGCTGGTCACGATCGAGGGGGTCGCGCATCTGGTCCCCCAGCACCTGGTCAAGGCGTACGAGCGCGGCCTGCTCCGCCCCGAGGACTGAGGGCCCGGGTCAGCCGGTTGAGCTGAAGCCCCCGCTCACGCCGCCGTGTCGTAGAACTCGGCGCGGACGCGGCGCAGCCACGCCTCGGCCGGTGCCTCGTCGGGCCGGTCCGGGAGCGCGCTGTGGGACTCGCTGAAGGCGGTCTCGTAGCGGGCGAGCAGCGAGCGGGCCGAGGCCGGGTCGGCGGCGACGGCGTCCCCGAAGCGGTGGTACTCCTCGGGGTCCTCGACCCGCACCGAGAGCCGTCCGGTGGTGTACAGCTCCAGGCCCTGGTGGCAGAGCCGCTTCAGGTGCCGGGCGTGCTTGGCGGTGCGGTGGTCGCCGTCGCGGCTCTCCAGTTTCCTGAACTGCTGGGAGGCGTACCCGAGATAGGCGTCCCGGATCCGCTTGGCGCTCAGGAACGACCCCCGGATGGCGATGAGTTCGTCGCCCAGCGGGGTGCGCACCTCGTACAGCTCGTCCGGCAGCCACACCAGTTCCATGACGGTCGGATTGCCGCCGAGGGCGAGCCGGCACCACTTCGCCGCCTCGTGCAGCGTGCGGTCCGGTGCCGTGCTGACGTGGGACTCCTTCGGGGTGCGCAGGCCGAGCAGGGTCTCGGTGGGCGCGGCGAACATGCCGAGCCGGTCCACGTCGGAGCCCTCGCGGGCGAGGCCGTACGCGGTCGAGCCGACGATGCCGGAGAGCAGGATGTTCTGAACGGTCACCCGGCCCATTGTGCTGACCTGCGGCGATCGCGGTCACCCAATTTTCCGCGGGAATACCGCATCCGGTCGGGCGTTGAACCCTGTGTGAGCTCCCTGACCGCCGCCACCCGCTTCTCCGTCCTCGACCGCTCCCGCACCCGCGAGGGCGGCACGAACGCGCAGGCGCTCCAGGACACCGTCCAACTGGCGCGGGAGCTGGAAGCACTCGGCTACCACCGCTTCTGGGTCTCCGAGCACCACGGCGTGCCGGGGGTCGCGGGCTCCGCGCCGACCGTGCTGGCCGCCGCCGTGGCCTCGGCCACCGACACCATCCGGGTCGGCACCGGTGGCGTGATGCTGCCGAACCACCAACCCCTGGTCGTCGCCGAGCAGTTCGGGGTGCTGGATTCCCTCTTCCCGGGCCGGATCGACATGGGCCTGGGGCGCTCGGTCGGCTTCACCGGCGGCGTGCGCAAGGCGCTGGGCCGCGACAAGGACGACGCCGACGACTTCGCCGTACAGCTGGAGGAACTGCTGGGCTGGTTCCGCGGCACCTCCCCGACGGGGGTGCACGCCCGCCCCGCCGAGGGCCTGACCGTGCCGCCCTTCGTGCTGGCCATGGGCGAGGGCGTCGTGATCGCGGCCCGCGCGGGCCTGCCGATGGTCATCGGCGACCTCAGGAACCGGGAGAAGATGCAGCGCGGCATCGACCAGTACCGCGCACACTTCCGGCCCTCTCCGTGGGCGCGGGAGCCGTACGTCGTCATCTCCGGGACGGTCGCGGTGGCCGCCACTCCCGAGGAGGCGCGGCGCCTGCTGATCCCGGAGGCCTGGTCGATGGCGTACTCCCGGACCCATGGCACCTTCCCGCCCCTGCCGCCCGCCGAGCGCGTGGAGACTCTCCCCATGACGGACAGGGAACGGGACCTGTACGAGTCCGGGCTCGCCGGCCACATCGCGGGCACCGAGGAGCAGGTCGCCCACGAGCTGGAGACCGTCCTGAAGGAGACGGGGGCACAGGAGGTGCTGGTCACGACCAGTACGTACGACCGCGAGGCCCTGCTGGACTCCTATCGGCGGCTGGCGGCGATCACCTCCGGTTAGAGTCGATCTCATGCACGACCCGACCGGCTCCCACGACCCGTACGTCCGCGTCCGCGGTGCCCGTGAGCACAATCTCAAGGGCGTGGACGTCGATGTCCCCCGGGATGTGCTGGCCGTGTTCACGGGGGTGTCCGGGTCGGGCAAGTCGTCGCTGGCGTTCGGGACGATCTACGCGGAGGCGCAGCGGCGGTACTTCGAGTCGGTGGCGCCGTACGCGCGCCGGCTGATCCACCAGGTGGGGGCGCCGAAGGTCGGGGAGATCACCGGGCTGCCGCCCGCGGTCTCGCTGGAACAGCGGCGCTCGGCACCGACGTCCCGCTCGTCCGTCGGCACGGTCACCAACCTCTCGAACTCGCTGCGGATGCTGTTCTCCCGGGCCGGTGACTACCCGCCGGGCGCCGAACGGCTCGACTCGGACTCCTTCTCCCCCAACACGGCGGTCGGCGCCTGCCCGGAGTGCCACGGCCTGGGCCGCGTCCACCGTACGACCGAGCAGTCGCTGGTGCCCGACCCGTCGCTGTCGATCCGGGAGGGCGCCATCGCCGCGTGGCCCGGTGCCTGGCAGGGCAAGAACCTGCGGGACATCCTCGACGCGCTCGGCCACGACGTGGACCGGCCGTGGCGTGAACTGCCCGCCGAGGAGCGCGAGTGGATCCTGTTCACCGACGAGCAGCCGGTGGTCACCGTGCACCCGGTACGGGACGCGGACCGGATCCAACGCCCCTACCAGGGCACGTACATGAGTGCCCGCCGCTATGTCCTGAAGACGTTCGCGGACTCCAAGAGCCAGGCGCTGAAGGCGAAGGCGGAACGGTTCCTGGTCTCCGCCCCGTGCCCGGTCTGCGGCGGCAGCAGGCTGCGTCCCGAGGCGATGGCGGTCACCTTCGCGGGCCGCACGATCGCCGACCTCGCGGCCCTGCCGCTGACCGAGCTCGCCGCCTCGCTGGTCGCCCACGGCGAGACCGCGCGCGTCCTCACCGACGACCTCAAGTCCCGTATCGAGCCCGTCCTCGAGCTCGGCCTCGGCTATCTGAGCCTGGACCGCGCGACCCCCACCCTGTCCGCGGGCGAACTTCAACGACTGCGCCTCGCCACCCAGTTGCGGTCGGGACTGTTCGGCGTGGTGTACGTCCTCGACGAACCCTCCGCCGGACTGCACCCCGCGGACACCGAGGCTCTGCTCACGGTGCTGGCACGGCTGAAGGCGGCCGGCAACTCCGTGTTCGTGGTGGAGCACGACCTGGACGTCATGCGGGGCGCGGACTGGCTGGTGGACGTCGGGCCGGGGGCGGGTGAGCACGGCGGGCGGGTGCTGCACAGCGGTCCGGTCGCGGAGCTGGCGAAGGTCGAGGAGTCCGCGACCGCCCGGTACCTGTTCGACCGCTCACCTGTCCCGAAGCGTCAAGTGCGGGCGGCGAGGGGGACGTTGAAGGTCGGTCCGGTCAACCGGCACAACCTGCGCGGGGTGACGGCCGAGTTCCCGCTCGGCGTGTTCACCGCGGTGACCGGGGTGTCGGGCTCGGGCAAGTCCACGCTGGTCGGCGAGATCACGGAGGAGCTGGAGGGGGTGGGCCGCCTGGTCTCGGTCGACCAGAAGCCGATCGGCCGGACCCCGCGCTCCAACCTGGCCACCTACACGGGCCTGTTCGACGTCGTGCGCAAGGTCTTCGCCGCCACCGACGCGGCGCGTGACCGCGGGTACGGGGTGGGCCGGTTCTCCTTCAACGTGGCCGGAGGGCGCTGCGAGACCTGCCAGGGCGAGGGCTTCGTCAGCGTCGAGCTGCTCTTCCTGCCGAGCACCTACGTGCCCTGCCCGGACTGCGGCGGGGCCCGCTACAACCCCGCGACGCTCGACGTGACGTACCGGGGACGCAACATCGCCCAGGTGCTCGACCTCACGGTGGAGTCGGCGGCGGACTTCTTCGCGGACACCCCGCTCGTGGCCCGCAGTCTCACCACCCTCCTCGACATCGGCCTCGGCTACCTCCACCTCGGCCAGCCCGCCACCGAGCTCTCCGGCGGCGAGGCCCAGCGCATCAAGCTCGCGAGCGAACTCCAGCGCGCCCACCGCGCCCACACCCTGTACCTCCTCGACGAACCCACCACCGGTCTCCACCCGGCCGACGTCGAGGTCCTCATGCGACAGCTCCACGGCCTCGTGGACGCCGGGCACACGGTGATCGTCGTCGAGCACGACATGTCGGTCGTGGCGGGCGCCGACTGGGTGATCGACCTGGGCCCGGGCGGCGGCGACGCGGGCGGCCGGATCACGGCGACCGGCGTGCCGGAACACGTCGCCGCGGCGGAGGGCAGCGCCACGGCGCCGTACCTGGCCAGGACGCTGGGGGCCGGCGCCTGAGTCCGGGAGCCCCGGCACCGAGCTGCCGCTCCGGCGCGCGGGCGGCCGACTCCGTCAGGCGGCACGACGGCTGCCGCCCTCGCCCGGACGCGGAACGCGGTCAGCCGACTTGCCGAAGGGCCTGCCTGCCACGGGCGACGGGTTGCAGCCGGTCGTGTGCTTGCCGGTGCGCCCGTTGCACGCGCGCGACTGTGCCGCCCTGGCCAGGGAGCGGCGGTCGGGGTGGACGCCCGGGGCGATCGAGGCCGGGACCTCCACCTCGGCCGTCAGCCCGCGCGTCGACACCACCCGCCACACCGAAGCCAGTAGCGAGTCGTCGCCGATGTAGGCGGGGGCCGTGCTGGGCCCGCCGCCGGCGAGCCGGTAGCGCAGGCTCACCGGTTGGACGGGCGCCCCGGCGTCGAGGGCCGCCTGGAACACCGCGCGCCGGAAGTGGCCCTGGGCGCGGCCGCACCAGGTGCTTCCCTCGGGGAAGACGGCGACCGCCGCGCCCCCGCGCAGCGCGTCGGCGATCCGGGCGACCGTGTCCGGGAGGGCACGCAGCCGGTCCCGCTCGATGAACAGCGCGCCGCTGCGGGCCGTCAGCCAACCCGCCACGGGCCACCGGCGGATCTCGGACTTGGCGAGCATCCGGGCAGGACGTACGGCGGCCAGCAGCGGGATGTCCAGCCAGGAGATGTGGTTGGCGACCAGCAGCACCCCGCCCGTGGGTGCGGTGACGCCGGACAGGCGGACCCGGACCCCCGAGGCCCGCACCACCGCCCGGCACCACCACCTGACCACTCCGGCCGGGACCCACCGGCCGGCCGGCAGCAGCGTGATCCCGGCAAGCAGGACCACCGCGACCGCCAGGAGCAGCAGCACGGCACGGGGTACGGCCGTGGCCTTCGTCCGCTCCAGACACGCCCCGGGGGTACAGGGAGTGCTGGGCAGCCAGACGCTCATCAGGCCGGGACGAGCGAGAGGAAGTGCCGCAGATAGCGGGCGTCGACCCGGCGCATCGACAGCAGCACGTACAGGTCGGCGACCCCGAACTCCGGGTCGTGGGCGGGCGGCCCGCACACCCAGGCGCCGAGGCGCAGATAGCCGCGCAGCAGCGCGGGCAGCTCGGTGCGGACCGCGGGCGTCCCCTCCGCGGGCTCCCAGGGCAGCAGGGGCCGTACCCGGAACTCCTCGGGAGCCAGGTACTTGGTGCGCACCCGGCCCCAGGTGCCGGCCGCCAGCGCGCCGCCGTCGGCGAGCGGGATCGAACAGCAGCCCGCCAGCCAGTCGTGGCCGCGGTCCACCATGTAGCGGGCGATCCCGGCCCAGATGAGGCCGATGACGGCCCCGTCGCGGTGGTCGGGGTGCACGCAGGAGCGGCCGACCTCGACGAGCCCGGGGCGGATCGCGTCGAGCGGGGCGAGGTCGAACTCGCCCTCCGAGTACAGGCGTCCGGCCACCGCGGCACGCTCCGGAGGCAGCAGCCGGTAGGTGCCGACGACCTGTCCGGTCACGCTGTCGCGGACGAGCAGGTGGTCGCAGCCGGCGTCGAAGCCGTCCACGTCGAGGCCGGGTTCCGGGGTGGCCAGGAGAGCGCCCATCTCCCCGGCGAACACGTCGTGCCGCAGCCGCTGAGCGGCCCGTACGTCGTCCTCGTCGCGGGCCAGGCTGACGGTGTAGCGGGTGGGGGCGACGCTCTGCGGGGGACGGTCCAGGGTGGAAACGCCGGTCATGGCACTCTCCAGGTCACGGGCGGGAGCGGCGAGCGGTGCCGCTGTCCCAGTTCTTCCGACGCCGGTTGGCGTGTACGTGACCGGTTCCGAGAGCGCGGATGTGCGGACGCTGAACGGCTCGGGCAAGGTGTCCGGAGCCTCCGACTCCGTCGACCGGCCGGTGTCCCGCCGGTGGCCGGAGCAAGGCAACCCCCGTGCCAGGGCTACCGTCTCTCTCCGGGAGCCGATCGCGGAAACAGGGGGGCGTGCGAGTGGTGGAGGCGCTGGAGGCGGTTGCGTGGGAGGAGCTGGGCGTGTCGGCGAAGGACGTGCGGCGCGCTCTGAGCCGGCTGCTTGAGCTGGGCCCGGACTCGACCGAGAGCGACTGCGACCCGCTGTTCTGGGCCTTGGCAGGCCCACCGACCGGTGTCTCCGCGCTCGCCACCGCCGCCCTGCCGTTCGTCGTCGCGCTCGTCGCCGACCCCGGGACGGGTGCGCGCAAGACCCTGGTCGAACTGCTGGCCGCCCTGACCCGACGGCAGGGCCCGGTGGACCCGGGCTGGCCCGAGGCGTGGCGGCGCGCCCGCGACACGGTCCAGGCCCTGCTCACCGACGCCGATCCCGCCGTACGACGAGAGGCGCTCCGCCTCGCGGAGGGCCCCGGCCCACTGGGGGAGCGTTGGCGGGCCGAACGGGACCCCGCGGTCCGGTTGACGGTGCTGTTCTCGCTGGGCGACCACGCGGCGGACCCCGAAGTCCACCGTCTTCTCACCGGACTACTGCGGGGCTCCGACCCTGTGCTGCGGGTCGCGGCCGTCCACACCCTCGCGAGAACGGAGCCCGAGCTCGCCGTACGAGAGCTGGACGCTCTGGTCGAGACCCTCGCCGATCCCGCTCTGCGGTCGCGCTGGAAGGCCGTCTGGTATGTCCCGGACGTGGACGAGCCCTTCAGCCGTGAGGACGTCGCCTTCTGGACGGCCGTCCTGTTCGAGGACACGCCGGACGTGGAGACGAGGTTCCTGACCGGGCTGGCCGCGGCGGCGGACCCGGTCGAGGACGCCGATCTGCTGCGAGCGGTGCTGGACCGGTCCTGGCGGCTGCTGACACGTCACCGGTCCGCCGAGGCCGCACTGCTCCCGGTCGCGGCGGGTCTGATGGACCACCCGGACTCCCCGGTGCGCCTCAGGGCGGTGCATCTCCTCGCCGCGCTGGGCCCCCGAGCCGTCGGATACGCGGACCGACTCGCCGGCCTGCTCGACGACCCCGGCGACGGCGGTTTCCTGGAGGGGACCGTCGGCGAGCACGCGCTGTGGGCGCTGACCCGGATGGACGACCCACGGGCGCTGCCGAAGCTGGTGGAGCGGCTGTGCGCGCGGTTCCGCGAGGAGGACGGGCGCTCCTACACCTCCGGAGATCCACGCCGGCCCGAACTCGTCGACGTCCTGGGGCCGATGACGGCCCACGTCGATGAGCTCCTGCCGTCGATACGCGAGGAACTGCGCCGCGGGCTGACCGACCCCGACGCGGACGGCTACCTGATGGCCGACCTCCTGGAGGTCCTCCGGGCCTGGGGGCCCGCCGCCCTTCCCGCCCTGCCGGAGATCACGGGGTTTCTGCCGGACCGCTTCCGGTGGCACGACGCCGTGCGGACGCTGGCGACGCTGGGTCCGGCCGCCCTCTGCGCCGCCCCGGCCGTGCGCGCGCACCTGTCCCAGGACCCGGAGGAGAACAACACCTGGCTGCACTGGGTCCTTTGGCGCATCGGCGACGATCCCGCCGGGAACCTGCGGGCCGTCGGCGAGTCCCTCCCTGTCACGAGTCAGGCCGGAGGTCTGGCCGCGGTCGACTTCCTCGCCGACTTCGGCCCCGCGGCCGCGCCGTACGCCGACCGGGTGCGCAACGCCCTGGAGAGCGAGCTGGGTGGGGTCAGGCTCCGGGCGGCGATCGCCCTCTGGTCGATCACCGGCGATCCCGAGCCGGCCCGCCCGCTCCTGGAGGCGGAGTTCCTGGCGATGGCGGCGGGCGGCGAGCACTACGGCTCGTTCTGTGAGGCGCTCAGCGCCCTGATCCGCCTCGGCGGCACACTCGGTGAGCCGGCACGCACCGCCCTGGAGTCCCTCCGCGCCCGGGACGCCCGTCTCTCCGCGTACGGCGACTACCGGGCAATCCTTGACGACGAGAAGTTCCGCGCCCTGATCGACACGGCCCTCTCCACGTGACCTTGGCGGGGCCGGACCTGAGCACCACGTCCGGCCCCGCCCGTCCGCACCTTGTCGGCGAACGTCTCTCAGCGCTTGGCGACCTTCCGGGTCGCCCGCAGCCACTCCTTGTTCATGCCGGTGATGGAGACCAGCGGAATGCCCTTGGGGCAGGCCGTCGCGCACTCGCCCGCGAGCGTGCAGCCGCCGAAGCCCTCCTCGTCCATCTGCTCCACCATGTCGAGGACCCTGGTCTCCCGCTCCGGGGCCCCCTGCGGCAGCACGTTCAGATGGTTCACCTTGGCCGAGGTGAACAGCATCGCCGCCCCGTTGGGACACGCGGCGACACACGCCCCGCATCCGATGCACTCGGCGTGCTCGAAGGCGAGGTCGGCGTCGGGCTTGGGCACCGGCGTGGCGTGCGCCTCCGGTGCGGACCCGGTGGGCGCCGTGATGTATCCCCCGGCCTGGATGATCCGGTCGAAGGCCGACCGGTCCACGACCAGGTCCTTGATCACCGGGAACGCGGACGCCCGCCACGGCTCGACGTCGATCGTGTCGCCGTCCGAGAAGGACCGCATGTGCAGCTGACAGGTGGTCGTCCGCTCGGGTCCGTGCGCGTCGCCGTTGATGACGAGCGAGCACGCGCCGCAGATGCCCTCGCGGCAGTCGTGGTCGAAGGCCACCGGGTCCTCACCGCGCAGGATGAGCTCCTCGTTGAGGGTGTCCAGCATCTCCAGGAAGGACATGTCGGAGGAGATGCCGTCCACCTCGTACGTGGACATCGCGCCGTCGGCGTCGGCGTTCTTCTGTCGCCAGACGCGCAGGGTGAGCTTCATGCGTAGCTCCGCTGGGTGGGGTGGACGTACTCGAAGACCAGGTCTTCCCTGTGCAGGACGGGAGCCTCACCGGTGCCGGTGAACTCCCAGGCCGCCGCGTAGGCGAACTCGTCGTCCCGGCGTGCGGCCTCACCGTCGGGCGTCTGGGACTCCTCACGGAAGTGACCGCCGCAGGACTCGGCGCGGTGCAGCGCGTCGAGGCACATCAGCTCGGCGAGCTCCAGGTAGTCGACGACCCGGTTCGCCTTCTCCAGCGACTGGTTGAACTCCTCGCCGGTGCCCGGTACCTTGATCCGCCGCCAGAACTCCTCGCGGATCTGCGGGATACGGTCCAGCGCCTTGCGCAGCCCGGAGTCGGAGCGTGCCATCCCGCAGAACTCCCACATCAGTTCCCCGACTTCGCGGTGGAAGGAGTCGGGCGTACGGTCGCCGTCGACGGCGAGCAGCAGGTGGAGCCGGTCCTCTGTCTCCGCCAACACCTCCTGTACCGCAGGGTGTTCGTCGGTCACCGGGTCCTGGTGCGGGTTGCGGGCGAGGTAGTCGTTGATGGTCGCCGGCAGCACGAAGTAGCCGTCGGCGAGGCCCTGCATCAGCGCGGAGGCGCCGAGGCGGTTCGCCCCGTGGTCGGAGAAGTTGGCCTCGCCGATCGCGAACAGGCCGGGGATCGTGGTCTGGAGGTCGTAGTCGACCCACAGCCCGCCCATCGTGTAGTGCACGGCGGGGTAGATCCGCATCGGCACCTCGTACGGATCCTCGTCGGTGATCCGCTGGTACATGTCGAAGAGGTTGCCGTACTTCGCCTCCACGGCTGCCCGGCCCATCCGCTCGATGGCGTCGGCGAAGTCGAGGTACACGCCCTGTCCGCCGGGCCCCACTCCCCTGCCCTCGTCGCAGACGTTCTTCGCGGCGCGGGAGGCGATGTCGCGCGGGACCAGGTTGCCGAAGGACGGGTAGATGCGCTCCAGGTAGTAGTCGCGCTCGTCCTCGGGGATCCTGTTCGGCGGACGGGTGTCGCCCTTGGCCTTGGGCACCCAGATCCGGCCGTCGTTGCGCAGCGACTCGCTCATCAGCGTGAGCTTGGACTGGTGGTCGCCGGTGCGCGGGATGCAGGTCGGATGGATCTGGGTGAAGCAGGGGTTGGCGAAGAGGGCGCCGCGCCGGTGGGCCCGCCAGATGGCGGTCGCGTTGGAGTTCATGGCGTTCGTCGACAGGTAGAACACGTTGCCGTAGCCGCCGGAGGCCAGCACGACCGCGTCCGCGAAGTACGTGTCGATGCGCCCGGTGACGAGATCGCGCGCCACGATCCCCCGCGCCCGCCCGTCGACGACGATCAGGTCGAGCATCTCGGTGCGCGGATGCATCTCGATGTTCCCGGCGGCGATCTGCCTCGACAGCGCCTGGTACGCCCCCAGCAGGAGCTGCTGGCCGGTCTGGCCGCGGGCGTAGAAGGTCCGGGAGACCTGCACACCGCCGAAGGAGCGGGTGTCGAGCAGACCGCCGTACTCCCGCGCGAAGGGCACGCCCTGCGCCACGCACTGGTCGATGATCTCGACGGAGATCTGCGCGAGCCGGTGGACGTTGGACTCCCGAGCCCGGAAGTCGCCGCCCTTGACGGTGTCGTAGAAGAGGCGGTGGATGGAGTCGCCGTCGTTGCGGTAGTTCTTGGCCGCGTTGATGCCGCCCTGCGCGGCGATGGAGTGCGCGCGGCGCGGGGAGTCCTGGTAGCAGAACTGGACGACGTGGTAGCCCTGTTCGGCGAGGGTCGCGCCCGCGGAGCCTCCCGCGAGGCCGGTCCCGACGACGATCACGGTGTGCTTGCGCCGGTTGGCGGGGTTGACCAGCCTGGCCTCGAAACGGCGCTTGTCCCAGCGCTCGCCCACAGGGCCCTTCGGTGCCTTGGTGTCGACGACCGGTTCGCCGGTCAGGTAGTCGGTGTACGTCATGTTCAGCTCACCACTCCGGTCATGACACCCACGGGCACGGCGATGAAGCCGGCCGTGAGCAGCAGTGCGAGGACATTGGCCACGGCCTTGAGGGCGCGGTCGCGGGTGCGGCTGCCGGCGCCGAGGGTCTGGGCGGCGGCCCAGAAGCCGTGCCGGACGTGCAGGCCGAGGGCGAGCATCGCGACGATGTAGACGACGTCGCCGTACCAGGTGGAGAAGGTGTCCACGACGTTCTGGTACGGGTGGCCCTCCTGGAAGCCGCCGGAGTGCACGGTGCCGGTCGTCAGGTCGAGAACGTGCCACACGATGAACAGGCCGAGGATGATCCCGCCCCAGCGCATGGTGCGGGTCGCATAGCTCGCCCGGGGCTTCTTGTGGACGTACTTGCTGGGCCGTGCCCGGATGTCGCGGCGGCTGAGCTGGTACGCCGAGACGGCGTGCGCGACGACGGCGGCCACCAGCACGATCCGGACGATCCAGAGCGTCCACTCGTAGTGCATGAACGGTTCGCCGACCGTGCGCAGCCAGTGCGCGTAGTGGTTGAACTCGCCCGCCCCGAAGAAGATCTTCAGGTTGCCGATCATGTGAACGACCAGGTACAGCAGCATGATCAGTCCGCTGACGGCCATCACGGTCTTCTTGCCGACGGAGCTGTCCCACACGGTGCGTGCCATGGACGGCCGTCGGCCCGTCCGCGTTGCCAGAGCCATGGCCAAGACGCTAGAGCCCCAGGGCCCGATCGGTCCAAGACATGGTCCGGCTTGATTCCATAGATAGCGGCTATCGTACGGGGATGCAGTTCCAGCAGCTCCAGTACTTCGTGGCGGTCGCCGAGACCCGGCACTTCACCCGCGCCGCCGACCTCGTCCATGTGGCTCAGCCGTCGCTGTCCCAGCAGATCAAGGCGCTGGAGCGGGAGCTCGGGGCGGACCTCTTCGTGCGGGCGCGCGGCAACATCAGCCTCACCGACGCAGGTGAGGCCCTGCTGCCGCTGGCCCGTCGCATCCTGGCCGACGCGGACACGGCCCGGCACGAGGTGCAGGAGCTGGTGCAGCTGCGCAGCGGCCGGGTCCGGCTGGGTGCGACCCCGAGCCTGTGCACCGGTCTGCTGCCGGACGTGCTGCGCGCCTTCCACGACCGCTATCCCGGTATCCGGCTGATGATCGAGGAGGGCGGCTCCCACGATCTCGTACGGCTGCTCGCGCGCGGCGCCCTCGATCTGGCCCTGGTGGTCCTCCCGCTGCCGTCGCCGTCCCCGGCGCTGACGACGGTGGAGCTGCTGCGGGAGGACCTGGTCGTCGTGTCCTCGCCGGAGGCGTCCGCGCCCGGCGGTCCGGGCCGCCGTACCGTACGGATCGCCGACCTGGAGAATGAGCCGCTTGTGATGTTCCGGCACGGCTACGACCTGCGCGAACTGACCGTGGCCGCGTGCCGCGCCGAGGGCTTCGAGCCGGACTTCGCGGTGGAGGGCGGGGAGATGGACGCGGTGCTGGGCTTCGTGCGGGCGGGCCTGGGCGTGGCCGTCGTACCGCGCATGGTCGCCACGCGCTCCGGGCGGGGGCTGCGGGTCACCCCGCTCGCCCGTCCCGGCCTGCACCGGACGATCGCGCTGGCCCACCGTAGCGATGTGGCTCCGCCGCGGGCGGCACGGGAGTTGCAGCGGATGCTTCTGGAGCGCTGAGCGGCCGTAGTATGGGGGTCTTCTCGGACGGGGTGGGCGGGGATGAAGCGGCAGATCGTTGCGGTGGGCGCAGTACTGCTGGTGCTGGTGGGGTGCGCGGGGAACACCGCGTCCGGCGGACCGCAGAGTCCGGTGGTCTCCTCGCCGTCCGGTGCCTCCGGACCGACGGTACAGACGGTGCAGACGGCCTCGATGTCCGTCTCGGGCCCGTGGCGCGCGTGGACGGCGTCCCTCTCCGGCCGGGAGGCCCACGGCAGTTGCGGCGCGACGGCGCACCAGGTGGTGTGCGCGACCGACTCCGGTGGATTCGTGGGGCGTTCGCGGGCCGACGGCCGTATCACCTGGACCGTGCCCGCGGGCGACCGCGGCAAGAGCGCCGGACTGGTCGTCGACGCGGCCGACGAACGGGCCGTGACCGCGGTCGCGGGCAGGCTCCGCGCGGCGAACCTGCGCACGGGTCGGCAGGCGTGGACCCATCGGTTGCCCACGGGCAGCGCCTACACCTCCCTCGGCGCGGCGGGCGGTGTCGTCTACACCCTCGAAACGTCGGACCCCACGTCAAGGACCGCCGTACTGGACGCCCTTCGCGCATCCGACGGCAGGCCCCTGTGGCACCGGACCGTCGCCTGGAGCACGGGCGAACCCCTGGCCGCCTTCCGGGGCCGCGTCTACACGGCCGACGGCACCCGGGTCACCGCCCGCGACGCCCGCACCGGCGCCACTCTGGCGACCAGCCCCACGGGCGTCGAGTGCCCGCACCTCGTCACCGGCGGCCACTACCTGGTCTGCACCGGCAGCCCGTTCTCCGCGGGGGACGCCTTCCCGCCCATGCGGCGCCTGGATCCGGCGACGCTGAGGGTGCTGCCGACCCCGAGGAACACGATCGACAAGCCCGTACACGGGGTGATCTCCGACGACGGGATCCTGGTGCTGTACGAGGCCGGTGCCGAGGACACGAGCGCGGGCAACTGGTTCGCGTACGACCTCGAGAACGACCGCAAGCTGTGGAGCACGTACGCCACCGAGGCGGACGCCACCGTGGCCGGCGGCCGGTTCGTGACCTTCACCCCCGTCAACGACCGCACCAGGCGGGGCCGCGTGCTCACGATCGACCTGCACGCCGGTCCGCAGGGGACCGGAACCGCCGCGCCCCGCATGTCCGCGGCGTACTCGCAGACCAGAGGCGGCGAACACCCCGTGCTCGTCGCGCCGGGCGGGGACACGGGCCACGTCGTCGTCATGGCCCGTACCCACGGTTCCCTGCGCTCACTGCCGCTGCCCTAGCCGGGGCGGGACTCAGCCCGCCGCGTCCACCAGCGCCAGCTGGTGCAGCCGCTCCGGCGGGCCCGGGCGGGCGTAGTACCAGCCCTGGGCCGTGTCGCAGCCCAGTATCCGCAACTGCTCGGCCTGGGCCCCGGTTTCGACGCCCTCGACCGTCACCGCCAGGTTCAGGCCGTGGGCGAGCGAGACGATCCCCTCGACGATCTTGAGGTCGACCGGGTCGGCGGGGAACTGCTGCATGCTCCGGGTGAAGGAGCGGTCCAGCTTCAGGACGCTGACCGGCAGACGGCGCAGGTTCGCCAGGTTCGAGTAGCCGGTGCCGAAGTCGTCCAGGGCGATGTCGACGCCCATTTCGGCGAGTTGGCGCAGCGGCTTGAGCAGGTCGTCGTCGGCGCCGATGAGGGCCGACTCGGTGACTTCGAGGCAGAGCGCGTCCGGGTCGACGCCGGCGCGCTCCAGGATGTCCACGGTGTCCTGGACCAGGCCGGGGTGGCTGAGCTGGCAGGGCGAGAGGTTGACGTTGATGCGGAGCGGGCCGCCCGCGGTGTTCTCGCCGTACCGTTCTCGCCACTCGCGGGCCTGCCGCACCGACTGCTCCAGGACCCAGCGGCCGAGCGGCACGATCAGCCCGGTGTGCTCGGCTAGCGGGATGAACCGGTCGGGGCCGAGGACGCCGTGCTGCGGGTGCAGCCAGCGCACCAGCGCCTCGGCGCCCCGGACACTGCCGTCGCCGAGGTGCACCAGCGGCTGGTACTCGATGAAGAACTCGCCCCGCTCCAGGGCCGCGGGCAGCTGCGTGGTCAGCCCGTGCCGGGTGATGGCGCGGGCGTCGGCCTCCGGGTCTGCCAGCTCGAAGCGGTTGCCGCCGGCCGACTTGGCCCGGTACATGGTGATGTCGGCGCTGCGCAGGACCTCCGCGGGACCCCGCTCCCCTGCCGGGCCCTCGACGATGCCGATGCTGCCGCGCACGGTCAGCTCCCGGCCGTCGATACGGACCGGGGCGAGCAGCACGTTCATGATGCGGGCCGCGAGGTCGTCGACCTCGCTCTCGGTGTCCGGGCCGGTGGTCAGCGCCACGAACTCGTCACCGCCGAGGCGGGCGACCATCTCGCCCGGCGCGGTCGCGCAGGACTGGAGCCGGTCGGCGACCTCGACGAGCAGCCGGTCGCCGGCCGCGTGGCCGAGGCTGTCGTTGATGGTCTTGAAGCCGTCGAGGTCGAGGTAGCACAGGCCGAACCGCTGGCCCTCGCCGGCGCTGAGGGCCTTCTCCAGGCGTTCGAAGAACAGGGTCCGGTTGGGCAGCCCGGTGAGGGCGTCGTGCGTGGCCTCGTAGCGCAGCCGGAGGTTGAGCAGCCGGCGCTCGGTGGTGTCCTCCATGAGGGCGAGCTGGTACTGCGGGGCGCCGTCGGCGTCGCGCAGCAGGGAGACCGTCAGGTTGGTCCACAGGACCGTTCCGTCCGGGCGGGAGAATGCCTTTTCGAGGTGGTAGTGCTCGCGCTCGCCGCGGACGAGTTCGTCGTAGAGGGTCCAGGTCTGCGGCGCGTCCTCGGGGTGGGTCCACTCCTGGACCTTGCGGCCGCGCATCGTGGGGTCGGTGAGGCCGAACATGCGCAGCAGCGCGCCGTTGACCTGGAGGACGTTGCCGTCCAGGTCGGCGATGCCGATTCCTATGGCCGCGCCCTCGAACACCGCCCTGAAACGCGCCTCGGTCGCGTGCAGCGCCTGTGCCACCGCGCCCTGCGCCTGAAGGGCGGCCTGCGCGATGGCCTCCTGCTCGGCCAGCGTCCGCTCGCGCAGCGCCTGCGCGAACCCGGCGGCCATGGCGTGCTGCAGACGGGCGGACCGGGACCGCAGGTCCTCGCGGTCACCGTCGCCGCCGCAGTAGAGCACCAGATAGGCGTCGACGCAGTCCAGGGAGCGGCTCAGCGCCTCGGGGTCCGTGCAGTGCGCGTCGACGAGGGCGGCGCCGATCGCCCGGCCCGCGTCCGTGTCGACGGTCCTGGCCGCGAGCGCCTGGCTCAACCGGCGGGCCAGCGGCAGCAGTTGCTCCTCGAACTCCGGCCGGGTCGCGGACGTCGAGGTCACCGGGAACACGGCCCGGCTCCAGATCGTCGCGAACCGGCGCAGTCTGTCCTCCGGCCCGTCCGGCTCGGCGATCACGCGGAACGCCCCACGCCGGCGAACCCCGCGAAGGCCCACGGGTCCTCGTCGTCGGGGTCCCAGGCCGCCGACTCGGGCCGCCACCGCGGCGGCGACACCAGTCCCGGTTCCACCATCTCGTACCCCTCGAAGAACCGCGCGATCTTCTCGCGCGAGCGCATGATCAGCGGGTTGCGAATGTCCTTGTACACGTCCACCGCGCCTTCGGCCCGCTCCGGCGGAAGCGGGATTCCGTCGTACGAGGCGTGCGAGAGCACCAGCAGGCTGCCGGGCGCGAGCGCGTCGCGCAGCTGGGCCACCGCTCCGTACGGGTCGTCCGCGTCTTCCACGAAGTGCAGTATGGCAACGAGAAGCAGCGCCACCGGCCGGTTCAGGTCGATCAGTTCCCGGACCTCGGCGTTCGCAAGGATCTCCTGGGGCTTACGGAGGTCCGCCGCGACGACGCCCGCGTCCGGGTTGCCCTCCAGGACCGCCTGGCTGTGCGCGACGGCCACCGGGTCGTGGTCGACGTAGACGACCCGGGCGCCGGGGCGGGCGCTCTGGGCCACCTCGTGGACGTTGCCGAAGGTCGGGATGCCGGAGCCGATGTCCAGGAACTGGGTGATGCCCTCCTCGGCGGCGAACCGCACCGCCCGCCGCAGGAACGCCCGGTTCGCCTGCATGGTCTTCGGCAGCCCCGGCGCGTGCTCCATGGCCCTGCGGGCGGCCTCCCGGTCGGCCTCGAAGTTGTGCGAACCGCCCAGGTAGAAGTCGTAGATGCGCGCGACGCTCGGCACCGAGATGTCGATGTTCCGGGGAGCCCAGGCGGGACGCTCCATGTATCTCTCCAAGGCGTAGGCGATCCGGTGTTCGAGCTGAGGCTACTGATCGCCCGCCAATGGAGCGAGCGGAAACGGAAATTGACCGTCCGTTCCCGGTCACTGCCTGCGGCACGTGCCGCTCGGAAGCGGCTGTGAGTTTTTCACGAAACGTAGGCGCCGCGCTCCGGAGAGTTCTGGAACGGGCGCCGAATCGGGGGGAGTTGCGGGGAATGACGGCAAACCGGTCCGACCCCTCCGTGCGGCGCGGAGGGGTCGGACCGGTGGATCGGTGAGGCCGGCGATGCCGGTGTCACTTGTCGGAGACGCCGACCATCTTTCCGTCGGGACGGACGGCGTACCAGGTGCCGCCGACGCCCTGGCCGTTGGTGTCACCGGGCTTCTTGTCGGCCGCGAAGGTGTAGATCGGCGAGCAGTTGACCGTCTGCTGCTTGACGCCGTCGGAACGGGTGAAGCTCATCAGGCCCTTCTGCTGGACGCCCTTGGTGTCGTTCTTCGACACGGGCGCCACGACCGGCCACTTCTCCAGGCAGGCTCCGGTGCAGTTGGAGACCGGCTCGGGCCACGCCTTGTCCTTGGCGAAGCGGTAGACCGTCATGCCGTTCTTGTCGACGACGATCTCGCCGAGGCTGGGGTCGTTGCGCGTGGACAGTCCGGGCAGGCTGGCGACCGACGCCTTCTTGCCCGTGGGCGCCAGCGCGTACCACTTGCCGCCCACGCCCTGGCCCGTCAGATCGCCGGCCTTGGTGTCCTTGGCATAGCGGTAGGCGGGCCAGCCGGCGATGGTCAGCTGCTTGCTGCCGTCGGCCCGGGTCACCTCACCGAGCAGCGCCTTGTCGATACCGGCACCGGCCGAGGCATCGTCCGCGGGCACCGGGGGCCAGGCCGTGGCGCAGTCGCCGTTGCAGTTCGACTTCGGCGGCTCGGCGGTGTCCTCGTCGAAGCGGTAGAGGGTGAGACCGGTGGCATCGGTGAGCACCTTGCCGAGCTCGGCGTTCGCGGACACCTGCAACTTGCCCGCCGAGGCCGACTGGGCTCCCAGGTTTCCCTGGCCGATCGCGGTCGAGTTCGCGGTGGGGCTGGCGCTGGTTCCGGTGCCGATACCGGAGCCGACACCGCCGTAGCCACCCGCCGCCGCGGTGGCGCCGACGTTCTGGCTGCCCACCGACGAGGTGCCGCCTTCCTGACCGCACGCCGTCGTCAATGCCAGCACCGCCGCGGCGCTTGCCACGAGCGAGGCGCTCCGCCAGGAGGTCTTCATCGTCAACTCCCCATAATTCAAAAGGGTGTTGCAGCGCCCTGCTGCGCCGCCGCACGACAATGGGTACGCACCGGAGCAGGGGTTGTGTTCAACCGTCCCGCATATTTCTTTTCGGACACTGTGACCACACCCGTCTCGGACCGCACAGACATACGCCTCACCGGACGGACGAACGCCCTGGATTCAAACATCGGGCGATCTTTTATCCCTCCTTCGGAGCAATCTCTTCGCGCCCGCGCATGAGACGGCGCGCCAGGCCTCATGATCTGCGTCGTGCATCGACCCGAATCGCCCCAATCCGCCATCGCCATACGTGTGTTGGCCCTGCTGGCCTTGACGTGGGCGCTCATCGGTCCCACGGCCCAGGTGGCCGAGGCGGATGCCTGCGCCTACGCCTCGGTCGGTCCCGGGGGCGCGGAGGTGGTGTCGGTCGCCGGAAGCCTGACGTGGCCCACTCCTCCGCCCTGCCCGAAACCGAAACCCACGCCGACGCCCACGCCCACACCGACCCCCACCCCCGAACCCCCAGAGCCCCCTTGCACTCCGACGCCCTCCCCCGACCCCACACCGAAGCCGCCTCCGGCGCCGAAGCCCCCGAAGCCCACACCCACCCCGACGCCGAAGCCGCCGCCTCCACCACCCCCGCCGGCACCACAGCCGGCGCCACCACGAGCGCGGCCGGCACCACCGCCCGCACCCGTCCCGCCTCCGCCCCCCCTCCCGACTCCCGCCCCGCCCCCGACCCGGACGCCGCCGCCCAGGCCGGCCCCGGGCCCCTCCGCGCTCCCGGTGACCTACCCGGCGTACCACCACGCGAAGGCCCCCGACCGGCCCGCGCACAGCACGACCTCGCCCGTGATCTACGTCCTGCTCATCACCGCGCCCGCGGTGGTCGCCGTGGCCGCCCTGCGGCCCCGCTAGTGCCGACCCTGGAGGCATCCCTTGCCGGAATGGCTTGTTCTCATCCTCGCGATGCTGGCCGCGTGCGCGGTGGTGGTCGTCATCACGCTCATCCGCCACAAGGCGGCGCCCGTGGACGAGGATCCCAGTGAGACTCCGGACGTCATCGAGTACATGACGATGTGGATCGGGGTGGTGTACGCCATCGTCCTGGGTCTGGCCATCGCGGGCGTGTGGGAGGCCCGCAGCGCCGCCCAGGACCACGTCCAGACGGAGGCCCAGGCGCTGCACGAGGTCTCGGAGCGGGTGCAGGTCTATCCGGCCGACGTCCGTGACCGCATTCGGGCCGATGTCAACGCCTATGTCGGACACGTCGTCACGACGGAGTGGAAGGAGATGGCCGACCACCGCCGTATGACCGAGCGCGGCACCGAACTCCTGGACCGACTCCGCACGGACGTCACCTCCTACGAGCCGAAGAGCGACTTCGAGGCCCAGGCCTACCAGCCGCTCGTCGACCAGGTGGCCGCCGTGGACCAGGCCCGCAACGCCCGCGCGGACTCGGTCGAGCCCACCATGCCCGGGGTGGTCTGGTTCGGCCTGCTGGGCGGCGCGGTCGTCACCATCGGGATGGTCTTCGCCCTGCAGATCCGGCGTACGGCACGTGAGCTGATCCTGGCGGGCCTGTTCTCCGCGCTGATCGCCTTCCTGCTCTTCCTGATCTGGGACTTCGACGCGCCCTACAGCCGTGGCATCACGGCGTCGGCGGAGCCGTTCTTCGCCCTGTTCCCGGACATCAAGGGCTGAGGGCCGCTCATCGCGGCACCGCTGTGGGGACGTCCGGTGTGCGACACGCCGCCGGCGTCCCCCGAGCGGCCCACACGTGTGCCCCATTCGGAGTGACAGCGATCGCGCGGACGTACTCCTGTTCCTAGCGTTTCGGTCATCGAGGTGCATTTCTGGCGTAGGCGGAAAAGATCCGCGGCTGCTCCTCGGGGACCGGAGGAACCACCATGCGCGCGATACGCGTCGCTTCGGCCGCACTGCTGGGCGTGAGCGCCCTGACCTTCTGCGCACCGGCCTCCGTGGCGAAGGGCGACAACGGCATCACGCCCTTCGGCTTCAGCGTGCTGCCCTCGACCGTCACCGCGGGCGAACAGGTGACGCTGCTGCTGGAACGGGACCACGGCGGCTGCCGGGGCTCCGCGACCGTGGCGTCGGCGGTGTTCGACACCGTCGTCATCCCGCCGCACAAGAGCCAGACGACGGTCGTCGTCGACTGGGACGCCAAGCCCGGTGCGGTCTACCGGGTGGCGGTCACCTGCGACGGCGTGAGCGGCTCCGCGGCCCTGACCATCTCCGGCCGGCACCCGGTCGCTCCCACCCCCGTGCCGCTCAACCCCGGCCGGGGTGTGCACGCCGGTGAGGGCGGCAGCTTCGCCGGGTTCGACGTGAAGAAACTCGGCATGGGCGCCCTGCTGATCACGGGCTCGGTCGGAGCGGCGTACCACTTCTCCCGCCGTCGCACCGGCGACGACAGCGCCTGACACGGCTCCTCCGGCCGCACAGGGCTCCGCCCCGGTCCTCTCGGAGTCCGGGGCGGAGCGGCGCAGATCAGATGAGCCTCTCGGACCGCCTGCGCATCCAGAACACCCCGCCGCCGACGACGGCCAGGCCCACCAGAGCGCCCCCGATGGCCATGTCGGTCGGGGTGGCCCCGGAGGAGCTGCTGCCGCCGAGACCACCGTGGACGCCACCGATGACGGTGAAGGCCGTGGGGTTGATCACGGTGCCGTTGCTGCAGACGACGCTGATGCTGTGCGATCCCGTGGCCGCGTTCCGGTTGACGGTGGCGCGTCCCGTCGCCAGGTTGTTCACTCCCGTCCGCAGCCTGATCGTCCGGAAGGCGTCCGAGCTGGCGGTGGCGTTGCCGGTGCAGTTGTTGACGGTGATGGTCAGTTGTCCACCCCGGGCGATGACGTTGGGAAGGGCGACGACATTGCTCGGGCTCAGGTTCATGCCGTCCCGCGCGACGGCCGCCGGGGCGGCGAGTCCGAGCACGGCGACCGCGGCGCCTGCGGCCGCCAGGGCACGAGTAGTACGCATGTGAATCCTCCGCGGGAGACGCCCCGGGAACGGTCCCCGGTGGATCGGCGAGAAAACGCCTCCCAGACAGACCCTCAGATGCCGTGCGCAAGCCCGCATTTCGGCACTGGTCCGTACGGTGGAGAGGACACGCCGAACGAAAAGCACACAATCGCATATCTCCGCAGGTCACGGACCGTCAGAAAATTCCTGTTCACGGCAACTCGGATGGCGCACCACCCGCGTTGGGGGGCCACCCGTTCGCCGCTGAACCGTCGCCGGTTTCGCGCGCGGGACTTAGCGTTCTCGTATGCGCGAATGACGTGGCGACGGCCGTGTCGAGAGGGGAAGTCAATGTCTGCGTCCGAGTTGGCCGGGCTGGCCGAAGAGGAGGAGCAGCGGAGGAAGCGCGCTCCCTGGGGCGTGATAGCGCTTGTTCTGCTGACCGGCCTCGCGCTCATTCGGAACGGTTCGGGGGAGTTCGACGTCGGCCCGCCGCAGCCCGCGTCGGCGGCCGCGGCGGACAGCCGGGTGCACGGCACGGCCTTCGGCAATGCCCCCGCTCCCCTGCCGTACGCCGCGCCCGACCGGGTCTCCATCCCGGCGATCCGGGTCGACGCGCCGATGGTGCCGGTCGGTCTGGACCCGGACGGCTGGGTCGGCGCGCCGCCGCCGGAGGACCCGAACCTGGCCGGCTGGTTCACCGGCGCGGTGTCCCCCGGCGAGAAGGGCACGGCGGTCGTCGTCGGTCATGTCGACAACAAACAGGGCCCCGCCGTGTTCTACGGACTCGGGGCCCTGAAGAAGGGAAATCGCGTCGAGATCAGACGCCAGGACGGAAAGACGGCGATCTTCGAGATCTACGGCATCGAGGTCTTCGAGAAGAGCAATTTCCCCGGCGACCGTGTCTACGGCTCCAAGGGAACCCCCGAATTGCGGGTCATCACCTGCGGAGGCGGTTTCTCCAAGCAGAGCGGATACGCGGGAAATGTCGTCGCCTTCGCCCGCCTGGTCGAGGTCCGCTGAGCGTTCCCCGACCCGGCGGGCGCATTGCGGCTATGCGTACTGCCGTCGCGGGACGGTGATGTGATAGCCGGAATCGATGAGCTGCGGCAGATAGGCGCGCAACGCCCGGACGCTCTGGGAACGGTCGCCCCCGGCGTCGTGCGAGAGCACCACGACGCCGGGCGCGGCGCCGTGCTCCACCGCGCCGACGATGCGGCGGGTGCCCGGGGTGGTCCAGTCGAGGGTGTCGACGGTCCAGGCGAGCGGTTCCATGCCGAGTTCGGCGCCGAGCTGGAACGCGGCCCGGTTCCAGGCCCCGTAGGGAGCCCGGAACCATTGGGGACGCTCACCGTAGGCGTCCTCGATGACGTCGCTGGTGCGTTCCATCTCGGAGCGGATGCGGGAGCGGCGGAGCCGGGTGAGCAGCGGATGCGACCAGGTGTGGTTGCCGACGACGTGTCCCTCGTCGGACATCCGGGCCAGCAGGTCCTGGTTGTCGACCGCCATCTCCCCGCACACGAAGAACATCGCGCGGACGTCGTACTCGGCCAGCGTGTCCAGGATGTGCGGGGTGTAGCGGGGGTCGGGTCCGTCGTCGAAGGTCAGCACCATGGTCCGGCCGCGTCCGGACACCTTCAGCAACGGCTCGTGG
>NZ_JBHVYZ010000012.1:0-154804 GCF_042880295.1 Streptomyces sp. NPDC058307 | reverse complement strand
TGCGCATACCTCATGCGGTCGGCATACCGCAGGGATCATGAGACGTCAGCCCTACGACACCACGCTTTGAAAGTCAACGCCGTTGCCGCGAGTTTGTCCCTGGCCGACCCCGCGACCTTCACCCGCCCCTGGTTCGGCTGGGGCGACGCCCTCTTCGCCGAGCTGCTCCTCGACCTCACAGGACGCTCGACGGCAGCCCTGCACCCTCGCCTGTCCACCACCCGACCGCCCTCACGGTAAGGACACTCCGGACCTCCCGGCGCCGGCGGTCGCTACGATCTGCGGCGTGTGCGCAAACATTGTGGTCGCCGAAGACGACGCGAAGCAGGCCGAACTGGTGCGCCGCTACCTGGAGCACGAGGGTCACGCTGTCACGGTCGTCGAGGACGGCCGGACGGCTCTCGAGACGGTCCGGCACCAGGAACCCGACCTGGTCGTCCTCGACGTGATGATGCCCGGGGCCGACGGCCTCGACGTCGTACGGATCCTGCGCGCCGAACGCCGGGAGGTGCCGGTGCTGATGCTGACGGCCCGCAGCACCGAGGACGATCTGCTGCTCGGCCTCGACCTCGGCGCCGACGACTACATGACCAAGCCGTTCAGTCCGCGCGAACTCACCGCCCGGGTACGGACGTTGCTGCGCCGCAACCGGCGCGGTCCCGACCCGGCTCCGGCGACCGGACCCGCCTCCGCTCCCGCCTCGGAGCCCGAAGCGGCCCCGGACGACGAGGAGTTGACGGTCGGCGCGCTCAGGGTCGATCCCTCGCGGCACGAGGTGTCGGTCGACGGGACGCCCGTCGAGTGCACGCCCGGTGAGTTCCGTATCCTCGCGGCGATGGCGGCCGAGCCCGGCCGGGTCTTCACCAGGGCACGGCTCCTGGACGAGCTGCACGGCTTCGACAAATACATCAGCGGCCGGACCGTCGACGTGCACGTCATGAACCTGCGCAAGAAGATCGAGCGCGCCCCACGACGGCCGGTCCGCCTCATCACCGTCTTCGGCGTCGGCTACAAACTAACGGACCCCGCGAAGAACGTGCGCCATGCGTCGTCCTGACAGGGGAGGTGCGGCGGGGGCCGCCCGGCTGCCGCTGCGCAAGAGCCTGGCGGGGCGGCTGTTGACCGTGACGGCGCTGGTGGCCTCGTGCTCGGTCGCCGCGACCGCCTGGCTGGCCGTGCAGACGACCTCCGTCGCGATCCGCCAGGAGCAGGGGCAGAACCTCAAGTCCGACGCGAAGATCTACAACACCCTCCTCGGCTACGCGGCCACCCACCCCGACTGGGACGGCGCCGACACCACCGTGCGAGATCTGGCCCAGGAGTCCGGGCGCCGGATCGTGCTCACCACGCCGGGCCGACGCCCGATCGTGGACTCGGCCGACTCGCGCTCAGCGGGCGGCGGTTCGTCCGACGATCTGCTCGCTCAGCAGGCCTCGGCGGTCGTGGATCCACGCTCCGTCGACACCGTGCTGGTGCCCGACGCGGCCAAGGCCGGCGCCGACCGCGTCGATCCACGGGCCGTGGGGCCCTTCCGGCTGCCCGCGAAGGAACACGACGCACTGCGGAAGGCCGCCGCCGGGAGGGTGGAGTGCCTCAGCCAGATGGGTATTGCCGCCGACGTCGTCGAGAGCCCGGGCGGACGGCCCCGCGTCCAGTTCGTGAGCGACGAGACCGAGGGGGGGACCGACAGCGTCACCGACCGTGACATGGAGGCCAAGTGCTTTGCGTCCTACCCGGTCGGTCCCACCGCGACCGAGCGGAAGGCCCTGAGCGCCCTCAACCAACTGGCTGACGCCTGTCTGAAACGACAGGGTCGCACCGCCGTGAAACTGAACCTGGACCTGTCCTGGGACCGGAGTTACGCATACGGGCGGGACGGCGCGGTCTCCGGCGCCGAGGACGGCCTCAGCGATCGGGAGGCGAAGGTCCTGGCCGCCAAGAAGGCGGAGGACGCCGCGACGGCCCAACGCAAAGCGGCTTCCGGCGGCGCGCTCGACTACGCCCCCGCCGAGATCCGCGACAGCGCGTACGACCGGGCCGTGGCCAACTGTGTCGAAAGCGCCCGCCGGGAACAGCTCACGGGCTATGTCGCCGAGCCCGCACTCCTGTTCATCGACGGCCCCGGTGCCGCCGGCGTGCCCGGCTTCGACCTCTCCCGCGCCAACACCGCACGCATCGCCGGTGTCACCGCTCTGGTCCTCGCCCTCACCGTCGGCGCCTCGGTGCTCGCCGGAGCCAGGCTCGTACGCCCGTTGCACGCGCTCACCGGCGCCGCCCAGCGCATGCGGGAGGGCCTGGACGCGACGCCGGTGCCCGTGCCCGTCGTCTCCGACAACGAGATCGGACGGCTGACGGCGGCCTTCAACGACATGGCCGCGCACCGGGCCCGCCTGGAGGAACAGCGCAAGGTGATGGTCAGCGATGTCGCCCATGAGCTGCGAACGCCGCTGAGCAACATCCGGGGCTGGCTGGAGGCGGCCCACGACGGACTGGCCGTGCCGGACCCCGCGTTCGTCTCCTCGCTCCTGGAGGAGGCGGTGCAGCTCCAGCACCTCATCAACGACCTCCAGGACCTGGGCGCGGCCGACGCGGGCGCCCTGCGGCTGCACCGGAAGCCGGTACGGATCGACGAGCTGCTCGGCCAGGTCGCCGCCGCGCACCAGGGGTTGGCCGAGACGGCGGGCGTCACCCTCACGGTCCTGACACCGCCGCCGGGCACCCCTCACCCACCGCTCCTCGACGCCGACCCCGTACGGCTGCGGCAGACCGTCAGCAACCTGCTCTCCAACGCGGTGCGCCACACCCCGGCCGGCGGCACGGTGACCCTGCGCCGGTACGTCACCGACCCGGGGGACGAGCTCGCCGTGGAGGTGTCCGACACCGGCAGTGGCATTCCGGCGGGCGACCTCCCGTACGTGTTCGACCGTTTCTGGCGGGCGGAGAAGTCCCGCAATCGCAGCACCGGCGGCAGCGGCCTCGGCCTGGCGATCGTCCTCAAGCTCGCCGAGGCCCACGGCGGCACGGTGGACGTGGCGAGCACGGAGGGGGAGGGGGCCACCTTCACCCTGCGGCTGCCGACAGCCGAGTCACGGAAGCCGGAGGGCCCCGGTCGACCCTGATGGGATGACGACAGCGCTCTGACAGTTTCCTCACAAGTGGCCGTCAGGGTGAAGCCATGCCCGGAACCTGGTGCGGATCGGCAACCAGGAACGACCAAGCCGGGCTGGAACTGGAGCCCTCACATGTCCCGCCGTCTCACACTGCGCCCGCTGCGTATCGCTGTCCTGACCGGCGTCGCGGCCGGCGCGCTGCTCGTCCCGGCCACCGCGGCCTTCGCCACCGACCCGACTCCGTCGCCGGGCGCGACCGCCTCGACCCCGGCCGACAAGGAGGCCCTGGCGAAGAAGAAGGCCGAGGACGCCAAGACGCTCAAAGAGGCCGAGGCCCGGAAGGCCGAAGCCCAGAAGACCGGAGGCAAGGGCTACCCGCGTGGCGGTGTCGCCGCGGGCGAGGCCCCCGCCAAGGACGACAACACCGGCACACTCATCGGCTCGGCCACGGGCGCACTGCTGCTCGCGGGCGCCGGCACCTACGTACTGCGCCGCCGCACCACGGCCCGCCGCGAAGGCTGACCCGGCAGCACCGCCTCTCGTACGAAACGGTGGCGCCGCCCTTCGCCAGGCGGCGCCACCGCGCGTTCCGGTGAACCTCCGCACCCTGTTCTGGAGCCCGCGTTGCCCTCTGCACACCGTCCGGCCCTGTCGCGGGCCCGCCTCGCGACCCTCACCCTGCTGACCCTCGTCAGCGTGCTCACCGGCTGCTCGGCCGACCCCGACCCGACAGTGCGGGTCGTCCCCTCCGCCTCCGCACCCGGCACCCCGAGGTCCGGGCAGCCCGCGGCCTCTGACGCTCCGGCGGCTCCGGCTGCCCCCGCCGAGGTGGCCGTTCCCTCCGTGGGGATCACCAGTTCGCTGATGGAGTTGGGCCTCAACAAGGACGGGACGGTCGAGGTCCCGCCGGCCGAGGAGGGGATGACCGCGGGCTGGTACACGGGCGGTGCGGTGCCCGGTGAGATCGGCGCGGCCGTCATCATCGGCCACAACGACACCCGCTTCGGCGAGGCCGTCTTCCACGACCTGAAGAAGATCAAGGAGGGTGCGGACATCACCGTCACCGACAAGACGGGAAAAGCCCTCCACTTCACCGTCACGGCCACGGAGAGCGTCGCCAAGAACGCCTTTCCGACGGAGAAGGTCTACGGGCCGACCCGGGAACGTGCTCTACGGCTCATCACGTGCGACGGCGACTTCGACGCGCAGGGGCACCCTGTCGACAACCTCATCGTGTACGCGACAGCGAGCTGAGGGCCGTAGGCGTGTCCGTTTCGCCCTGTCGTCACGAGTAGCTGACTTCGGCTCGTCAGGGTGATCTTTGGCGATGTGCCTGTTGGGCCAGGGGTGCGGCCTGTATGTCGTGCTGTGTGACCTATGCGGATGGGGGCGGGCTGACCCCTGCGGAACGGCAGCGTCGGGAGGCCGTACGGCGGCAGGCGGCCGTGCTGTTCGAGGGTATCGCGCCGGCCGAGCGGATCACGGTGCCGTCTGTCGCCGCGCTGCCTGGAGAAGCTCGCCGCGTATCTGGAGGAGGGGCCGGCCGTGCACGGCCGGCCTTTTCATCCTCTCCCCCCCCCCCTTCACCCCGCCCTCGTCCCCGCCGCCCTCCCCGGGGGCGGCCGAATAATAACAACACCTCCCCCGCACCACCATCGGTCCGCTGGGGCCCCCCCGTCTGGGGGGCCCCTTCCGTGTCATCCCCTACTTTGCGGACGACGTCCTAGTGGGGCGTATCCCGCCTCCTCGGTGGGAGATGAGTGGGAGACAAGTGGGAGATGATCATGGCGGGGTGCTGCAATCAGGCGCTAGGAAATGCTGGATAGCGCTACCTGTGCGGCCCTGGTTCAGCCGGCCGACTCGGCCGCGTGCGGGCTCAGCACACCCACACTGACCAGCACAATCACTGCGATGCCGAGGGCGATGCGGTACCAGACGAAGGGCATGAAGCTCTTGGTCGAGATGAACTTCATGAACCAGGCGATGACCGCGTAACCGACGACGAAGGCGATCACCGTCGCGAAGATCGTGGGACCCCAGGAGACGTGGTCGCTCTCCAGCGCGTCCTTCAACTCGAAGAGACCGGAGGCCAGTACGGCGGGGACGGCGAGCAGGAAGGAATAGCGGGCCGCGGACTCGCGCCGGTATCCCATGAAGAGGCCGCCGCTGATGGTGGCGCCGGAGCGGGAGACGCCGGGGACGAGGGCCATGGACTGGCACAGGCCGAAGATCAGGCCGTCCTTGACGCCGAGGTCCTCAAGTCCCTTGCGCTGCTTGGGCGCGCGGTGCCGCCCGCCGGTCTCGTCGCGGGCCGCCAGCCGGTCCGCGACGCCTATGACGACGCCGACGACGATCAACATCGTGGCGGTGATGCGCAGATCGCGGAACGGCCCCTCGATCTGGTCCTTGAACAGCAGCCCCAGCACCCCGATGGGGATGGATCCGACGATCACCAGCCAGCCCATCTGGGCGTCGTGGTCGGCGCGCAGCTCCTTCTTGACGAGGGAACGGCTCCACGCCGAGACGATCCGCCCGATGTCCTTGCGGAAGTAGATCAGCACGGCGGCCTCGGTGCCGATCTGGGTGATCGCGGTGAAGGCCGCCCCGGGGTCCTTCCAGCCCGAGAAGGCCGCGGTCAGGCGCAGATGCGCGCTGGAGGAGACGGGAAGGAACTCGGTCAGCCCCTGGACGAGTCCGAGGATGAGTGATTCGAACCAAGACATGAAGTTACGGCGTCCAAGTGCTGGTCGTGTGAGGGGAGTCGGGCGCGCCACATCACCGGGCGCGGTGATCGGGGTGCCAGGGCAGCGTAACGCCCCGCGGTGACGGCCCGGCCACAGGGGGCGGGACCGCCGGGGCCCGCGGCCGGTGGGCGCCTACGCGGCCGTCGGGCCCTTCACCGTCCAGCCGGGAGCCTGCGGATGGGACGTCAGGTCCTCGTGCACCACCGTGCCGCCGCAGGCGGAGCAGGTGACGACGGGCTGCAGTTCATGGCCGCAGCTGTGCTCCAGGACCATCGGCCGGTCGTCTTCCTCGCGCAGGTGCCGGTCGCCCCACGCCATGAGCGTCAGCAGCACCGGCTCCAGTTCGAGCCCTGCCTGGGTGGGCCGGTACTCGAAGCGCTGCGGACGCTCGCTGTAGACCCGCTTGGTCAGGATCCCGGCGTCCACGAGCCGGCGCAGCCGGGTGGCGAGGACGTCGCGAGGGGCCCCGATGTTGCGGACGAGCTGGTCGAAGCGGCCGTTGCCCAGGCAGACCTCCCGCAGCACCAGCAGGGAGTACTTCTCGCCGACCAGCGTCAGGGCGTCGGCGATCGAGCAGGGGCGCGGGTCCTTGGTGGCGGCCATACATCCAGTCTAGGGGAGGGTTTGTTTTTCCAACTCGCGGAGCTATGGTGAGTTTGGATTTCCTACTCACTGGTAACCGTGGAGGCCCGAGCATGCGTGACGCAGTGATCGTCGAAGCCGTACGCACTCCCATAGGCAAGGGCAAGCCAGGCGGCGCCCTCGCGCACGTGCACCCCGTAGAACTCCTCGCCCACACCCTGCGCACCCTCGTGGAGCGCTCCGGCGTCGACCCGGCGCTCATCGACGACGTCATCGGCGGCACCGTCGACCAGGTCGGCGAGCAGGCCATGAACACCACCCGTTACGCGGCCCTGTCGGCCGGCTTCCCGGAGACGGTCCCGGCGACCACCGTGGACCGCCAGTGCGGCTCCTCGCAGCAGGCCGTGCACTTCGCCGCGCAGGGCGTGATCGCGGGCGCGTACGACATCGTCGTCGCCTGTGGGGTCGAGTCGATGAGCCGGGTGCCGATGTGGTCGAACGTGCCCGAGGGCAAGGACCCCTTCGGCCCCGGCATCACCGAGCGCTACAAGGAGGGCCTGGTCCCGCAGGGCATCAGCGCCGAACTCATCGCCGCCAAGTGGTCGATCGGCCGCGAGCAGATGGACGCGTTCGCCGTCTCCTCGCACCACAAGGCCGCGGCGGCCTGGCAGAAGGGTCTCTTCGACGCCGAGGTGGCCCCTCTGGACGGCGTCTCCCGTGACGAGTGCGTCCGCCCGGGCAGCACCCCCGAGATCCTCGCCGGCCTCAAGCCCGCCTACTACGACCCGAACTTCGCCGAACGCTTCCCGCAGATCGAGTGGAACGTCACGGCGGGCAACGCCAGCCCGATCAACGACGGCGCCTCGGCCGTCCTCATCACGTCGAGCGAGACCGCCGAACGCCTGGGTCTGCGCCCCCTGGCCCGTCTGCACAGCTTCGCCGTCACCGGCTCCGACCCCGTCCTCATGCTCACCGGCGTCATCCCTGCCACCGAGCAGGTCCTGCGCCGGGCCCGCCTCACCCTCGACGACATCGACCTGTTCGAGGTCAACGAGGCGTTCTCCAGCGTGGTCCTGGCCTGGCAGCAGGAGACGGGCGCGGATCTGGCCAAGGTCAACGTCCACGGCGGGGCGATAGCGATCGGCCACCCCCTGGGCGCGAGCGGCACCCGTCTGACGACGACCCTGGTCCACGCGATGCGCGAACGCGGGGCCCGTTACGCCCTGCAGACGATGTGCGAGGCGGGCGGACTGGCCAACGCGATGGTTCTGGAAAGCGTGTGACCGGCGTGATCGGCGTGTGATCGGAGCGCGTCAGGGGCGCCGCAGATGATGCCGCTTGCGCCACGCCACCACCGCACCCGCCAGCCCCGGCAGGGCGATCGCGGCCATGGCGATCAGGAACGCCGGTGAGGTCGGTGTGGAAGCCCGCGCCCCGGCCACCACGTACGCGGCGGTGTTCGGGATCGACCCGAGCGCCGTCGCGGCGAGGAACGGCACATATCCCATACGGGACACGGCGGCGCAGTAGTTGGCCGCCCAGAAGGGCACCCCGGGAAACAGCCGCGCGATCAGCATCGAGCGGAACCCGTGCCGGCTGAGCTGCCCGTCGGCCGCCTTCAGCCACCGGCCCCGCAGCAACGGCCGTAGCGCGTCCTGCCCGAGCATCCGGCCCAGACCGAACGCGATGCCGGCCCCGAGTACCGTCCCGGCGAGCGCCGAGGCGAGTCCGAGCTGCGACCCGAAGAGCGCACCGGCGGCGAGATTGAGCAGCGGCCGTGGCACGAAGGCCACCGTGCACAGGCCGTACGCCACCCCGAACACGACCGCGGCCGCGACCCCGCCGAGCTGGGGCGGCCAGCCGTCGGAGAGCAGTCTCTGCGGCTCGAAGAGCAGGACCGTGGAAGCGGCGCCCGCGAGCAGAGCGAGGAGCAGGGAGAGCCGGAACCACGGCGACAGCAGCACTCTCGTGCAGCGGGCGGTGAGGCCCACCGGAGCGCCCACCGGGGCGGGGACGGGGAGAGCGAACTCCGTGGCGATGGCCGGGGGAGTGGCCGTGGCGGTGCCCCCAGAGCGGGTGGTGGCATCGAGCATCCAGTGACGGTAACCGACATGGATGTGTGATCGCCGTATGGATGCCGCCGGTCGCGTGGCCGGGCGGCGGCAAAAACCGTTCGACGTGGGACGAAGCGTCGGACATGATCTGCGTCATGTTCCGGTACGCCTTCGCTCTCGCAGCATCCGCAGTCGCGGATGCGCCGAAGGCTGCCGTTCCCGTGTTCCCGGCCGCCGCAGACGGCGCCCGAAGCTGACCCTTCCCGGATCGTCCGGCGGACCCCGCAGGGGGAGGGTCGGCAAGTCCTTGGGGTCCCCGTTCTTCCGCGAACACGAAGAGGCTTCGAGGTACAGCCATGTCCAAGACCGCATACGTGCGCACCAAGCCGCACCTGAACATCGGCACGATGGGGCACGTCGACCACGGCAAGACCACCCTGACCGCCGCCATCACCAAGGTGCTCGCCGAGCGCGGCAGCGGCACGTTCGTGCCGTTCGACCGCATCGACCGCGCCCCGGAGGAGGCCGCGCGCGGGATCACCATCAACATTGCGCACGTCGAGTACGAGACCGACACCCGGCACTACGCGCACGTGGACATGCCGGGCCACGCCGACTACGTCAAGAACATGGTCACCGGGGCCGCGCAGCTCGACGGGGCGATCCTCGTCGTCTCCGCGCTCGACGGGATCATGCCGCAGACCGCCGAACACGTGCTGCTCGCGCGGCAGGTGGGCGTCGACCACGTGGTGGTCGCCCTCAACAAGGCGGACGCGGCCGACGAGGAACTGGTCGAGCTCGTCGAGCTGGAGGTCCGTGAGCTGCTCACCGCGCACGGCTACGGCGGCGAAGCCGTGCCCGTCGTACGGGTCTCCGGGCTCAGGGCCCTGGAGGGGGACCCGCGCTGGACGGCGTCGATCGAGGCGCTGCTCGACGCGGTGGACACCTACGTGCCCATCCCCGAGCGGTATCTGGACGCCCCGTTCCTGATGCCCGTCGAGAACGTGCTGACCATCACCGGCCGGGGGACCGTGGTGACCGGCGCGGTCGAGCGGGGCACCGTGCGGGTCGGTGACCGGGTCGACGTGCTCGGGGCCGCCGTGGAGACGGTGGTGACCGGGGTGGAGACCTTCGGCAAGCCGATGGACGAGGCGCAGGCCGGTGACAACGTGGCGTTGTTGCTGCGGGGCGTCCCCCGGGACGCGGTCCGGCGGGGGCATGTCGTGGCCGCGCCCGGCAGTGTGGTGCCGAGCCGGCGCTTCACCGCGCAGGTGTATGTGCTGTCGGCGCGTGAGGGTGGGCGTACGACGCCCGTCTCCACGGGGTACCGGCCGCAGTTCTACATCCGTACGGCGGATGTCGTGGGGGACGTCGACCTCGGTGAGGTCGCTGTCGCCCGGCCGGGGGAGAAGGTCGTCATGACCGTGGAGTTGGGTCGGGACGTGCCGCTTGAGCCCGGGCTCGGGTTCGCCATCCGTGAGGGTGGGCGGACCGTCGGGGCGGGGACGGTGACGGCCCTCGTGTGAGGGTGGTCGCGGTGCGGGGGACTGCGCGGTCGTTGTGACTGGTCGCGCAGCCCCCCGCGTCTCTGAAGAGGCACAGGCACAATGAGCAGATGACCGAGTCCCTCCCCGTCGCCCGTGCCGTCGATCACGGGTTCGCCAAGCTGATGCCCGATGTCGATCGGGAGCGCGCCTGGTTGTTGACCGTGGACGGGGCTCCGCAGTCGTATGTGGACCTGGACGAGCCGACGTATCTGGAGTTCGAGTACGCGCAGCGGCTCGGGCATGTCCTGGACGGGATCGGGGAGCCGGGGCGGGCCCTGGACGTCGTACACCTCGGTGGGGGTGCGCTGACGCTGCCGCGGTATCTGGCCGCCACCCGGCCCGGTTCCCGGCAGGACGTCGTCGAGGCCGACCGGGCTCTGCTGGAGCTGGTGGCCGAGCATCTGCCGCTTCCCGAGGGGGCCGGGATCGCGTTGCACGCGGCCGATGCGCGGGCGTGGCTGGAAAGCGCCCCCGCGGACTGTGCCGACGTGCTGGTCGCCGACGTCTTCGGAGGCTCGCGGGTCCCGGCGCATCTGACGTCCCTGGAGTACGCCCGCGAGGTCGCGCGCGTGCTCCGGGGCGACGGGGTCTATCTCGCGAACCTCGCCGACGCGGCACCCTTCGCCTTCCTGCGGTCCCAACTCGCGAACTTCGCAGAGGTGTTCGAGGAACTGGTACTGATCGCCGAGCCTGGTGTGCTGCGCGGGCGGCGGTTCGGGAACGCGGTGCTCGTCGCCGCGCGTCTGCCTCTCGACACGGCGGCTCTGGCACGGCGTACGGCGGCCGACGCCTTCCCCGCCCGGGTCGAACACGGCGCCGGGCTGCGGAGGTTCATCGGTGCGGCGCGGCCGGTGCGGGACAAGGAGGCCGTGCCGTCACCCGAGCCCCCCGACGGGGCGTTCGGCATCGGCTGAGTCGTTCACGCTCACCTGCTTGGTGGTTCGGCGCAGGTTGCGGACGTCGGGTACGAACAGGACGGCCGCCGTGACCGCCGCGATCACGCCCGAGCAGCCCCACAGGGCTGCGGAGCGTCCGAACGCCGACTCCGCGGGACCCGCCAGCGCCGCCGCGAGCGGCACGAGAGCGACCGAGCCGAACCAGTCGTAGGCCGAGACCCGGGAGAGCTTGTCCTCCGGTATCTCCTGGTGCAGGGCGGTCATCCAGCAGACGCCGAACACCTCGACGGTCGCGCCGGCCACGAACATCGCCGTGCACAGCAGGGGCACCGAGACGGGTACGGCCAGCGCGGCGGACGGCAGCGCCAGCGGGAACACGCACAGGATGCCCACGAACAGCAGCCGCCGCGGCTTCCACCGGGTCATGAGGAGCGCGCCGACGACCGTACCGGCGCCGAAGAAGCCGAGGGCCACGCCCCAGGGGCCCGCGCCGCCCAGGTCGTCGCGGGCGACGAGGGGGCCGTAGACCGCGTCGGCGGCGCCCAGGACCGCGTTGGCGACGGAGAACTGCACGACGACGCCCCACAGCCACGGCCTGCCCGCGACCTCGCGCCAGCCGTCGCGGAGGTCGGCGAGCAGACCGGCGCCCGGTGCGCGGGCCGGGATGTGACTGACATCCAGGAAGGAGCGCAGCGAACCGGCGACCGCGAACGCCACGGCGTCCCCGGCGAGCACCCAGCCGGGGCCCACCGCAGCGACCAGCGCGCCGCCGAGCGCGGCGCCGCCCAGCGCCGCGCCCTGCATCGCCATCCGGAACACCGCGAAGGCCCGTCCGGCCTGTTCGCCGCTCACCGAGGACAGCAGCATGCCCTCGGCCGCCGGGCTGAAGAACGCGTGGCCCGTGCCGCCGAGCGCGGTGAGCAGCATCATCTGCCACAGCCGGGGCTCGCCGGCCAGCACGAGGACGGCGAAGGCGCCCTGGGACAGGCAGTTGAGGGTATTGGCCGCGACCATCACACGGTGCCGGGGCAGTCGGTCCGCCACGGCGCCGCCGATCAGCAGGAACACCACCAGCGGGAGCGTGCGCGCGGCGGCCACCAGGCCCACGTCACCGCTGTCGCCGCCCGCCTCCAGCACGGCGAACGCGGCGGCGATCAGGGCGCCGTTGCTGCCGAGGTTGGTCACGAACGCGGCGGCGGTCAGCAGGCCGTAGTTGCGGCTCGCCCAGGCGGGTCCGCGGGCGCGGGAGGAGTCGGCGGAGGGGGGCACCGGGCGACTATCGCCGCCGGGGTGCTGCCTTGCCAAACCTTTTTGTGGGACGGACCGGGTCGCGGCACCGCCCGGAAGGAGACGCCGGTCACTGGTCCCGGGCCTGGTCAGCGCGATCTACTCGTGGGTAACCTCCGGGTATGAGCGCAGACCAGATGTCCGTCGGTGAGATGCTCGCCGTCACCGTCCCCATGGTCCGGACCCTGAACCTCCAGTTCCTGGAGACCGGCCCGGAGAAGGTCGTGGTCGGCCTGCCCGACCAGGGCGAGTTCCACAACCACGTGGGCGGACCGCACGCCGGTGCGATGTTCACGCTCGGCGAGTCGGCCAGCGGGGCGGTCGTCCTGGCCGCGTTCGGCGACCAGCTCTCGCGCGCGGTACCGCTTGCCGTCAACGCGGAGATCGCCTACCGCAAGCTCGCGATGGGCCCGGTGACCGCCACGGCGACCCTGGGCCGCCCGGCCTCCGAGGTCATCGCCCAGCTCGACGCGGGCGAGCGCCCCGAGTTCCCGGTCGGCATAGAGATCCGCCGCGCGGACGGGGCGGTCACGGGTGAGATGACGGTGGTGTGGACACTGCGGCCCAACAGCTGAGTTCGGGGACTTGCCGGGCGTGGCCCCGGGGCGCCGGGGTGCGACCCGGCGGGGGGCCTGGCCTGCGTCGCTCAAGCCGCCGACCGCCGCCCCCGTCCGACCCCCTCCCCCCGCTCCAGTTCCGCCACGAACCACTTGAGCCAGTCGATGAACTCCGGGCCCAGGTCGGCGCGGGTGCAGGCCAGGCGGACCACCGTGCGCAGGTAGTCCGCCTTGTCGCCGGTGTCGTAGCGCAGGCCGTCGAAGACGACGCCGTGGACCGTGTCGTCGGCCGCGAGGGTGTGGAGGGCGTCGGTGAGCTGGATCTCCCCGCCGCGGCCCGGCGGGGTGCGGTCCAGGACGTCGAAGACCGCGGGGTCGAGGACATAGCGGCCGATGACCGCGTAGGCGCTGGGGGCGGTCTCCGGGGAGGGCTTCTCCACGAGGCCGGTCACCCGGACCAGGCCCTCCTCCTCCGTCGGCTCCACCGCCGCGCAGCCGTAGAGGTGGATCTGCTCGCGCGGCACCTCCATGAGGGCGACCACGCTCCCGGCGTACCGTTCGCGGACGTCGAGCATCGTGCTGAGCAGGGTCTCGCGCGGGTCGATCAGGTCGTCGCCGAGCAGGACGGCGAACGGCTGGTCCCCGACGTGGCGGCGGGCGCACAGCACCGCGTGGCCGAGACCGAGTGGCTCGCCCTGACGGATGTGGTGGATGTCGGCCAGGCGCGCGGGATCGCGCACGGCGTCGAGCCGTACCGCGTCGCCCTTGGCCGCGAGGGCCTGCTCCAGCTCGAAGGCGTTGTCGAAGTGGTCCTCGATGGCCCGCTTGTGGCGGCCGGTGACCATCAGGATGTCCTCGAGCCCGGCCGCGGCGGCCTCCTCGACGACGTACTGGATGGCCGGCTTGTCGACAACCGGGAGCATCTCCTTCGGCGTCGCCTTGGTCGCCGGCAGGAACCGGGTGCCGAGCCCGGCGGCCGGGACGACCGCCTTGCGGACCGGGCGGGCGGGGACGGTGCGGGCGGGGACCGTGGGTTTGGTCGTGTGGGGGACGATCATGCGGATCATGCTGCGTCAGCGGGATGAGAGCGCACCGGGAGAGGCCTGGCAGCTAGCTGTGGACCCGGTCGTCAGTGGGATATAGCCAGCTGTGGACCCGGCCGTGAGCGGGATATTTCGTGTGCCAAGCATCCGGCCGCGGAGACAAATCGACGCACCCGCGCCTCACTCATTTCGAATAAGGGTACGGCTACCGGCGGTAACATTTCTGAACCGGCCTCTTTTTGAACATGAGTCACTCCACGTTCTTGTTTGCTGTACGTAAATTGTGCGAAGGTGATCGCCCCCCCCCCGAAGGCCGGGTCGCATCTGACGCGGCATAGGTACGCACCAATCAGGCGCCTGCTTTCCGAGGACCGCATATTCCATGCGGTTCTGCGGCTTGGAAGGAATTGGTCCCGTGCAATCCGCTTACCCCCCACGACCCCCTTACCCCCCACGTCCAGGATCGAGTCCGGCGGAGTCCGACCGCGATCTCCTGGCCCGGCTGGGGGAGAACAGCGTGGACGGCCATGCCGTCGCGCTGCTGATGGCGCGCCACTGGCAGGCGACCTACGAGTACTCGGTCATCTGCCTGGCCAGCTGGTCCGGTTCGGCCTCGATGGCGGCCGCGGCGGCTTTCCACCGCGTGCTCGACCGGGCGGGTGAGGGCGCACTGCGGCCCCAACTTCTCGTCGCGGTGAGGGAGTTCGTCAAGGAGTGGGCCGCGGACGACGAAATCTCCGCCGTACTGCCGGAACTTCGCAAGACGATCGGCGGTCGTGGTCTCCGTGCGGCGAGGTCCGTCACCCCCGAAAGGCGACTGCTCGCCGAGCGCGCATTCAAAGCGCTTCCCGGGGCTTCCCAATGCCTGTTGTGGCATGCCGAGGTCGAGGCGGAATCAATATCTGTACCGGCCGGTCTGCTGGGTGTGGACGCATCCCGAGCGGCAGCCGCCCTCGAGCAGGCACGCGAGCAATTCCGGACCGGGTGTGTCCGCGCCCACCGGGAACTGGCACCCACCAGCGAATGCCGTTTCTACAACCGTCTCCTGGATGTCCCGATTCGTCGGGGCGGGGGGCTTCTGCCCGATGTCCGCAAACATCTGACGGAATGCCGGTACTGCCGTCACGCCGCCGAACAGCTCAGCCATTTCGAGGGCGGTCTCGAGGTGCTGCTCGCCGAGACGGTCCTCGGCTGGGGTGCCCACCGCTATCTCGACTCACGGCCCGCGCGTGCCGCCGAGCGTCCGGCCGCGGCCCGGCCCGGCGCGGCCCGTACGAAGCCCGGCGGGCGCCACCGCCCCGTCCCGGCAGGTTTGCGCGCCCAGCCGCGCAAGAGCGCCCGTGCCGTTCTCGTGGGCGCCGGTCTGACCTCCCTGGCCCTGCTCGCGACGGTGCTGGTCACCAAGGGCTGGTCCGAGGACGGTGGCGTTCCCACGACCGGCGTCACCTGGGGCGCGGTGAGCGGCAACACCGTGCTGCCGAGCCCGTCGGGGGTCTCCCGGAGCGTCGGATCGCCGTCGGCGGCATCCATGGGCAACCCCGTCGAGGTCGGCCACGGCAGGCTCCGCAACACCGACGCCGGCCTGTGTCTCGACACCCACGACGCGCGGATCGCGGAGGGTGCGAAGGCCGTGCTGGCCAAGTGCTCCGCCGCCGGGTCCCAGCAGTGGACGTACCAGGAGGACGGACTGCTGCGCAGCGCGGCCGACCCCGGGCTCTGCCTCGACTCGGACGCCGAGAAGCGGTCGGTCGTGGTCGCCGACTGCCTGACCCGCACGGGAGAGGTCCGCTACGACCTCACCGTGCGCGGCGAACTCCTGCTGCGCCGCGGGAAGGGGCTCCTGGTCGCGCCCGGCAACGAGGAGACCGTCGTCGTCGCCGAGCGGAACGGCTCGAAGGGGCAGCGCTGGCTGCTGGAGTCCGCCGACGAGAGCGCGCCCGCACAGCAGGGCACGGGGACGCCGCGGGACCCGGAGCCGGGCGCGCCCTCCGCGGGGCCGGGCGAGGACTCCGTCACACCCCGTCTCGTCCCGACCCCGCCTCCGGGTTCCGACAGCCACAGCGACCGCGACGGGGGTCCCGGTCAGCCCCCGGACCAGGACGGAACCCCGAGCGGGCAGTACGGGACACGGGTGGCCCAGGTCGACCACAACGACACCGAGCCGACCGTTCCGGCTCTTCCGGCCGCGCCGGTCGAGCGGGCCGGGTCGGCGGTGGGCGTGGTCATGAACACCGCGGCCTCGGTGACGGCGCCCGGCAGAGCGGTCCTTGACGTGCTCGGTGGCGGCGTGAAGCGGGGCCTCGGCGGGTGAGCCGGTGCTCCGGACGCCGGTTCCCGTGAACCGGTAGGCTCGCACCGGCGTACGTCGGCAGTTGGCGTACGCCGGGAACGCGACTCAGGAGGAACCGGCGTTGCACGTCCAGGAATGGCTCGACACCGTGCCCCCGGCCGCCGTCTACGCCCTGGTGGCCCTGGTCATCGGCCTGGAGAGCCTGGGCATTCCACTGCCCGGCGAGATCATCCTGGTCTCCGCCGCGCTGCTGTCCTCGCAGCACGCGGGGATCAACCCCATCGTGCTCGGCGCCTGCGCCAGCGCCGGGGCGGTCATCGGTGACTCCATCGGCTACGCGATCGGGCGCAAGGGCGGGCGGCCGTTGCTCACCTGGCTCGGTGACAAGTTCCCGAGACACTTCAGCGCGGGCCATGTGGCCACGGCGGAGCGGTCCTTCGAGAAGTGGGGCATGTGGGCGGTGTTCTTCGGCCGCTTCGTCGCGCTGCTGAGGATCTTCGCCGGACCGCTCGCCGGTGTGCTGCGGATGCCGTACTGGAAGTTCCTGATCGCCAACGTGCTGGGCGGCATCATCTGGGCGGGCGGTACGACGGCGGTCATCTACTACGTCGGGATCGTCGCGGAGTCCTGGCTGAAGAGGTTCTCCTGGCTGGGCCTGGTGCTGGCCGTGCTGATCGGACTGACCTCGATGCTCGTGCTCAAGCGCAAGGCGAAGAAGGCGACGGCGCAGATGCAGGCGGCCGAACGGGAGACCGTCCCGGCGGCCGCCGACTGAGCCTCACGGCTTCTCGTGCACCTCGCTGTGGGCCTTGGACAGGTCCGCGTAGAGCGTTCCGTTCAGGGTGATCCCCTGCCGCTCCTCCTCCGTCAGCTCCCGGCGCACCTTCGCCGGCACGCCCGCCACCAGCGAACCGGGCGGGACCTGCATGCCCTGCGGTACCAGTGCCTGGGCCGCCACCAGGGAACCCGCCCCGATCACCGCGCCGTTCAGCACCGTCGCGCCCATGCCGATCAGGCAGTCGTCCTCGATCGTCGCGCCGTGGACGACGGCGTTGTGGCCGACGGACACCCGCTCGCCGATCGTCACCGGGAATCCGGGGTCTGCGTGGAGCGTGCAGTTGTCCTGGATGTTGCTCTGGGCGCCGACTGAGATGCGTTCTACGTCGCCGCGGGCCACCGCGCCGTACCAGAGGCTCGCCCCCGCCTGGAGCGTCACGTCTCCGATCACCGACGCGGTGGGCGCCACGAAGGCCTCCTGGTCGATCTTCGGTTCCCTTCCGCCGATGCCCGTGATCAACGCCTTGTGCGCCATTTAGCCTCCTGGTTCGTGATGTCCCGAACGGTACGCCACCCGGTGGGGCGTAGATCACAAGCCCTCCGGCTCATGCGAACGGCGTGTGCTCAGTACGGTGAGGTCGTGCCGAAGAGTAAGAACACGTTCTCACCCTGGCGGGGCCGTCTCGTACAGCGTGCCGTCCACGCGGGCTGGGCCTGGGTGCAGCGCACGGGCTCCGTCACCGCCGGGCGCCCGGGGCGCTTCCGCTTCGGCGCGCTGGGGGAGCACACCCGGCTGGCCTTTCCGCTCGGCACGGTGTTCGGTGAGCCGTGGATCCACCTGGGCTCCCACTGCATCGTCGGCGAGCAGGTCACCCTGACCGCCGGGCTGATGCCCGACCTGGACCTCGGCCCGGAGCCGATCCTGCGCATCGGCGACGGGGTCGTGCTCGGGCGCGGCAGCCACGTCATCGCCGACACCACGGTCACCATCGGCAGCGACTGCTACTTCGGGCCGTACGTCTATGTCACGTCCACGAATCACTCCTACGACGATCCCCACGAGCCCATCGGCAAGCAGTGGCCGCGGATGGAGCCGGTGGAGATCGGGGCGGGGTGCTGGATCGGGACGGGGGCGGTGATCCTGCCGGGGGCGCGGATCGGACGGAACGTCGTGGTCGCCGCCGGGGCGGTGGTCCGGGGGGTGGTGCCGGACCACGCCGTGGTGGCGGGCGCGCCCGCCCGGGTCGTACGCCGATGGACCGCCGAGGACGGCTGGCAGCCACCGCTCAGGACCCCGGCCCCGGTGCCGATACCCGAGGGAGCCACGGCGGAACAGCTCAACGCCCTGGCCGGCCTGGACGAGGAGACGGTGGCCAGACTCGCCGAACTGGCCGAGGACGGGGCGACGCGGCTGGCGGGGCTGGACTGAGGGGCGCTGGCCGGCCGGAGCGGGGACGTACCTGGTCGGCGGTGGTGAGCAGCGGGGGGCCAGGCTCGCGCCCGCCGGAGGGGCCGCCGCGGGGGACTGGGATCTGTGGTGTCGGCCCGTCGCGAGGAGCACGCTGCTGACCAGGGCCAGGGCCAGGCTCGCGCGCGCCGTAGGGTCATCGGCTCGACGTGGTGCCAAGTCAACCGGTGTGAGAGGGGCGGAGTTCTGCCGGCCAGGGCCAGGACCGCGCCCGCTGCGGGAATCGGCAGGCGGGCGGCCGGGGCCCGTGGTGTCAGCCTGTCGCGAGGAGGAGGGTGCCGAGCAGGGCCAGGCCCGCGCCTGCCGCCTGGAGGGCGCGGAGGCGTTCGCTGAGGAAGCCCCGGGCGGCCAGGGCCGTGACCACCGGGTAGAGCGAGGCGAGGACGGCGGCCACCGTGACCGGGCCGTGCTGGGCGGCTACCGCGTACGTGCCGTTCGCCGCCACGTCCGCGAGGCCGACGAAGGCGAGCGCGGGAAGAGACCGCCTGGGGAAGCCGGTGGCCGGGAGGGCGGGGGTGCCCCGTTTCACCGAGGCGTAGAGCGCGGCACCCCCTACCGCCACGCTGACCACGCGTTGCACGAACAGGGCCAGGAACAGACCGGTCACGGTCGTGGACGCCTCCGCGATCAGGGCGAACACCGTGCCGAAGCCGAGCGCCGCGATCAGGGTGAGGACGATCGCCCGGCGCTGTACCGGGGCCCCGCGCAACTGGGGGCCGCCCGCCAGGACCACTCCTGTGACGGCCACGGCGATGCCCGCGGCCTGCACCGGCCCGGGACGCTCGCCGAGGAGGAGGCCGAGGCCGACCGGTACCGCCACGCTCAGCGTGCCGAGCGGGGAGACGACCCCCATCGGGCCCAGCGCGAGCGCCTTGTAGAAGCAGATCAGGGCGACCGGACCGGCCAGCCCCGCGGCGAACGCGAACCACAGCCGGGGACCCGCCTCGCTCCAGCCGCCCGTCGCCACCACGATCGCCCCGAGCACTCCCGCGGCGATGGCCTGAGAGACCACCACCACCGTGAGCGCCGGGAGCCGCCGGGTCAGCACCCCGCCGCCGAAGTCGGCCAGGCCCCACAACAGGCTGGTGGCCAGGGCGAAGAATGCTGTCACGGCTCGCCTCGCAGTACAGTTCGGTGAACGATCGGGTACACCTCACCGTAGTTCATTCAGTTGCACTGTGTCATACATAATATTGGACGTGACGTGTCGGACCTCGACCTGCTGACCCAGTCCCTGGCGCGCAACGTGAAGCGCTGGCGGACCGAGCGTGGCTTCACTCTGGACGCCCTCGCCGCCCGGGCCGGAGTCAGCCGCGGCATGCTGATCCAGATCGAGCAGGCCCGCACCAACCCCAGCCTCGGCACCGTCGTGAAGATCGGCGATGCCCTCGGCATCAGCATCACCACGCTCCTCGACTACGAGCAGGGCCCGAAGGTGCGGATCGTCCCGCCCGAGCAGGTGGTGCGGCTGTGGAGCACGGACGCGGGCAGCTGGAGCCGACTGCTCGCGGGCGCGGACGCCCCCGGCCCGCTGGAGATGTGGGAGTGGCGGATGATGCCGGGCGAGAGCAGCAGGTCGGACCCGCACCCCGCCGGGACGGTCGAGATCCTGCATGTCACGGAGGGCGAGATGACCCTGACCGTCGACGGCGTCGAGCACCGGATCCCCGCCGGGACGAGCGTCACCTTCGAGGCCAACGCCGAGCACGTGTACGCCAATCAGGGCGACGTGCCCGCGCGATGGATGCTGGCTGTCTCGGTACCGGGCGTGTCCTGAGCGGCTGTTAGCGTGCCGTCATGGACGCACGCCTCGCACCCATCGGACACTTCGACCACGCCACCCCCGCCCCCGCCGCCCTCGACGAGCTGATCCGCCCGGTCGCCGACGCCGTACGCCACTGGAGCGGCAGCGTCCCCGCTGAGCAGATCGTGTACGTCGACACCGACCCGCAGTGGGCCGACACCGCGGTCTTCGTGGAGCACTACGGCCGGGAGCTCCTGGAGCAGTCGGCGAACTGCGTGGTGGTGGCCGGTAAGCGCGGCGGCGAGACCACCCTGGCCGCGTGCGTGGTGCTGTCCACCACCAGGGTCGACGTCAACGGGACCGTCCGCCGCCAACTCGGCGCCCGCAAGGCGTCGTTCGCCTCGATGGACACGGCCACGGGGGAGACCGGCATGGAGTACGGCGGCATCACCCCGGTCGGACTCCCCGCCGACTGGCCGCTGTTGATCGACTCGGCCGTGGTCGACCTGCCGTACGTCCTGGTCGGCAGCGGGCGCCGGCGCGGGAAGCTGCTGGTGCCGGGCAAGGCGTTCGCCGAGCTCCCGGGAGCCGTGGTGCTGGAGGGCCTCGGCGTCGCCTGACCAGGCCTGCATCGCCTGATCAGGCGGCGCCTCCCGGCCTCATCAGGCCGGAGCGGCGTGGTGGGCGAGGGCGTGATGCGGATCCGCCTCGCCCGGAGCCGGTGCCGGATCGGCGTGCACCAGAGCCGCCGTGAGGCGGGGCACCGCGTGCAGCAGAGCGTGCTCCGCCGCCACGGCGACCGCGTGCGACTGACGTACCGTCATCTCCCCGTCCACCACGACCGCCACCTCCGCGCGCAGCCGGTGCCCGATCCAGCGCAGCCTCAACTCGCCCACCCCGCGCACCCCTTCGACCTTCCGCAGCGCACCTTCGGCCCGGTCCACCAAGTCCGGGTCGACGGCGTCGAGCACCCGCCGGAACACCTCCCGCGCCGCGTCCCGCAGTACCAGTGCGATCGCGGCCGTGATCGCCAACCCCACGATCGGGTCGGCGAGTTGCCAGCCCAGGGCCGAGCCACCGGCCCCGACGAGCACGGCCAGTGAGGTGAACCCGTCGGTGCGGGCGTGCAGTCCGTCCGCCACCAGCGCGGCCGAACCGATGTCCCGGCCCACCCGGATGCGGTAGCGGGCGACCCACTCGTTGCCCGCGAAGCCCACCAGTGCGGCCGCGGCGACCGCCGGGACGTGCGCCACGGGGCGCGGGTCGAGCAGCCGGTCGATCGCCACCCACCCAGCGAAGGCCGCGCTCGCGGCGATCGTCAGCACGATCACGATGCCCGCGAGGTCCTCGGCACGGCCGTAGCCGTACGTGAAACGGCGGGTGGCCGCGCGCCGGCCCAGCACGAAGGCGATGCCCAGCGGTACGGCGGTCAGCGCGTCCGCCGCGTTGTGCACCGTGTCGCCGAGCAGCGCGACGGACCCGGACACGGCCACGACGACCGCCTGCGTCACGGCCGTGACACCCAGCACCGCCAGCGAGACCCACAGGGCGCGCATGCCGCGGGCGGAGGACTCCAGGGCGGAGTCGAGCTTGTCCGCGGTCTCGTGGGAGTGGGGAGTGAGGAGATGGGCGAGGCGGTGGCGGAGACCGTGCCGGTGTTCATGGGCGTGGTGATGGTGATGCCCGTGGTCGTGGTCGCTCACGTGGTGCCCCTTCCGATGTGCGCCGGTGGTGGACGTGCCGTGCCCACGGAGGCCATTATGTGCGTATGAGCGCACGCATGCACCTATCAACTGCACACGATGCGCACCCGCGCACCCCCGGCGAGGAGCAGTTCGCGCTCGCCGCCGAGATTCTCGCCCTGCTCGGCGACCGCACCCGCCTCACCCTTCTCCATGCCCTGACCGGGGGAGAGGCCGACGTCACCACCCTCACCGAGGCGTGCGGAGCGGCCCGGCCGGCCGTCAGCCAGCACCTGGCGCGGCTCAGGCTGGCCGGGCTGGTGAACACGCGGAAGGAGGGGCGCCGGGTGATCTACACCCTGCGCGACGGCCATCTGCGCCGGCTCGTCGACGAGGCCCTGAACGTGGCCGACCACCGGCTCAGCGACCGGCCGGTGCACGACTGAGGACTCAGTACGCGGCCGCCGTGCCGAGATACTGCTCCGCGAAGGCCGCTGCCGCCGCCGGTGAGGTGAACAGGCGGCGGAGGCGGGCGAAGGTGGTGCCCGCGCGGTACTCGTCGCCCGACGAGGTGCCGTGGTAGACCTCGGAGAGCCACTGGGAGAACTCCTGGTAGTCCCACACGCGCCGCAGACAGGCCTCCGAGTAGCCGTCCAGGCCGCTGCCGTCGCCCTTGCCGAGGTAGGCGACGAGCGCGTCGCCGAGCAGGAAGGCGTCGTGCAGGGCGAGGTTCATGCCCTTCGCCGCGATCGGTGCGGTGAGGTGGGCCGAGTCCCCCGCGAGGAAGAGGCGGCCGAACGTCATGGGTTCGACCACGTAGTTGTGCATGTCGAGGACGCGCTTCTCGATCAGCCGACCCTCGGTGAGCGGCGGGGTGCCGTCCGCGCCCAGGCGCTGCTGGAGTTCGGCCCATACCCGGTCGTGGGACCAGGTCTCGGGGTCGTCGCCGGGCGGGCACTCCAGGTAGTACCGGGTGACCTCGGGGCTGCGGGCCATGTGCCCGGCGAAACCGTTCGGGTGGATGCCGAACAGGACGCAGTCGGAGGACGGCGGCGCCTCGGCGAGCAGCGCCAGCCAGCCGATGCCGTAGTCGTGGCGGGCGATGTCCGTGGTCTCGGGAAGGACCGTGCGGGTCACCCCGCGGGCCCCGTCGCACCCGGCCACGAACTCGCACTCGGCCAGCCGCCGTTCACCCGTGCCGCCATCGGTGTACGACACGGAAGGCCGGGGCGTCTCCAGGTCGTGCAGCCGGATGTCCTGGACGCCGAAGCGGATCTCGCCGCCGCGTACGTCGGCGTACTCGCGGACCAGGTCCGTGACCAACAGGGGCTGCGGGTAGACGAAGTGGTGCTGTCCCGTCAGCTCGCCGTACCCGAAGCGGAAGCGCTCGCCGGCGAAGCGGAACTCGCACTCGGTGTGCAACTGGGCGCGCTCCAGCAGGGTGTCGGCGAGACCGCGCCGCTGCAGACCCCGTACGGCCCACTCCTCGATGACGCCCGCGCGCGGCCGCTGCTCGATGAACGCGCGGGTCTCCGCCTCCAGGACGAGGCAGTCCACGCCAGCGGCCCGCAGGATGTTGCCGATCGTCAGCCCGGCGGGTCCGGCACCGACTATGACGACGGGAAAGCGTTGTGGGTCACCGGAGTTGGGGTGGGAGGTCACCCGGTCATTATCCCGGCAATGCGGCAGAGGAGTCAGCCCAGGCGGGGGATCTCGATCGCCGGGCACCTGTCCATGACCATGTCGAGGCCGGCGCCGCGGGTGCGGTCGTAGGCCGCCTCGTCGATGACGTCCAGCTGGAACCACACGGCCTTCGCGCCCTTCGCCACGGCCTCGTCGGCCACCGCTCCGGCGAGGTCGGCGTTCACGAACACGTCGACCACGTCCACCTCGAAGGGGATGTCCGCGAGGGAGGCGTAGCCCCGCTCACCGTGCACGGTCTCCGCCTTGGGGTGGACCGGCACGATCCGCTTGCCGTAGCGCTGGAGGACCGCGGCGACGCCGTAGGCCGCGCGCCGCTGGTTCGACGACAGACCCACGACGGCCCAGGTGTCGCCGAGTTCGGTGAGGATCTTGCGGATCGTCGCTGGGTCGCCGTACACGTCGGATCTCCTGGGGAGGGGGAACTGTGCCATCGGTGGCAACACCGGCCGACGCCCCGGTCTTCCCGGCCCGGGCCCCTACTCCTCCGTCGGCACCGAGGGGACGAATTCCGCGACCGTGTCCGAAATACCGGCCAGTCACCTGCGCGCGGCCCTCCGCCCGCCTACGCTCGCCCCGTGCTGCGCATCACAGACGCCCGAACCGGCCGGCCCGTAGACGCCGTCCCCGCCCGCAGGGGCCTGACCCGAGTCGAGGCCCATGTGTCGGGCCACGACGCCTCCGCCCTCCGTATCCTGCTCGTCGCCGACCTCCTCGTCCGGGCCCTCGAAATCGGCGGGACGCCCGTGTGGGCGCTGCTCAGCGGTGACCGCGAACAGGCGGAGCTGCAGGCGGGCGCCGCCGCCCTGGGCATCCGGCCCTTCGAGGACCGGCGGGACGTCGGCCCCGGCTGGGGCGAGTCCCAGGCCGTCCATGTGGTCGGAGAGGGCGGTGCGGCTCCGGACGGGGTCCGGATCGCCGTCGCGCCCGTCGAGACGAAGGACGTCCCGGAGGGAGCCGACCCCGGCGAGGTCCGCCTCGCTCTGCTCACCCCGCCCCGGAGCACGCCCGCACGGCTCGACGAGGCGGCCCTGACCGAGGCCCGCGGCACCCTCCGGCGCTGGCGCCGGGCCGTCGCCGCCTGGGCCCGGCATCCGTCCCGGCCCGTCCCGGAGGAGGTGCGCGGACGGCTCCGTACCGCCTGGGAGGATGACCTGGACGTACCCGAGGTGCTGCGTGTGCTGCGCTGGGTCGAGGAGTCGGAGCTGCCGGAGGGGGCCCGCTTCGAGACATACGCCTACGCGGACCGGCTGCTCGGTCTCGAGCTCACCCGCGACCTGGGGTCCCCGGCATGACCGCGCCCACCGGGGCGGGCCCGCCACGCCGCCTGGTCGTGCTGAGACACGCCAAGTCCGCCTGGCCCGAGGGCGTCGCCGACCACGAACGCCCTCTCGGGCCCCGCGGCCGCCGGGACGCGCCGGAGGCGGGCCGCGTCCTCGCCGCCTCCGGCCTGCTCCCCGACCTCACCCTGTGCTCCACCGCCGTCCGCGCCCGGCACACCTGGGAACTCGCGTCCGCCCAGTGGGAGACCCCGCCGCCGGTACGACTCGACCCCGGACTGTACGGAGCCGACGTCCCGGAGCTGCTGGCCGCCGTGCACGGGACACCTCCCGAGGTCATGACACTGCTCCTCGTCGGACACAACCCCGGCCTGGAGGAACTGGTCCTCGCCCTGGCCGGGGACGGCCTCGGCGACACGCTGGACGAGGTACGGGTGAAGTTCCCGACGTCGGCGATCGCGGTGCTGGACTGGCACGGCACCTCCTGGCGGGGCCTGGAGCCGGGGACCGCGCTGCTCACGTCCGTGATGGTGCCGCGGGGCAAGCTGCGGTAGCCGGCCCGCCGGGACGCCCGCACCGACGGATTAGGCTGACCGGATGCCGGACGAGTACCGCACAGTGGCCCGCGCGGGCGTGCACGAGACCGAGGTCAACCGCTCGCGGTTCCTGTGTGCCCTCGCCCCGGCGGCCACCGAGCAGGAGGCCCAGGACTTCGTCGCCTCCGTCCGCAAGGCGCACGCCGACGCCACCCACAACTGCTACGCGTACGTCATCGGCGCCGACGCCGCGGTCCAGAAGGCGAGCGACGACGGCGAACCCGGCGGCACCGCGGGCGTCCCCATGCTCCAGATGCTGCTGCGCCGCGACATGCGGTACGTCGTCGCCGTCGTCACCCGCTACTACGGCGGCGTCAAGCTCGGTGCGGGCGGGCTCATCAGGGCGTACGGCGGTGCGGTCGGCGAGGCCCTGGACGCCGTGGGCACCCTCACCCGCCGCCGGTTCCGCCTCGCCACGGTGACCGTCGACCACCAGCGCGCGGGCAAGGTGCAGAACGACCTGCGCTCGACCGGACGCGAGGTGCGGGACGTGCGGTACGGCGAGGCGGTCACGATCGAGATCGGCCTGCCGGACGCGGACGTGGAGGCGTTCCGGGGATGGCTGGCGGACGTGACCGCGGGGTCGGCGGGGTTCGCGCTCGGCGGAGAGGCGTACGGAGACGCCTAGTTGCGCTTTTCGGGCATAACGGCATTTCCTGTCTCTGGTCATGACGGGCGATACGGGAGTAACCGCCCGTGATGTCAGACCCGGCCGTTAGGGTCGGGGATCATGAAGCTGCTGCACACTTCCGACTGGCATCTCGGCCGGGCGTTCCACCGGGTCAACATGCTCGGGGCCCAGGCCGAGTTCATCGGTCACCTCGTCACGACCGTGCGGGAGCACGGGGTGGACGCGGTGCTCGTGTCGGGAGACGTGTACGACCGCGCGGTGCCCCCGCTCGCCGCGGTCGAGCTGTTCGACGACGCCCTGCACCGGCTCGCCGAGCTCGGCGTGCCGACCGTGATGATCTCCGGGAACCACGACTCCGCCCGCCGCCTGGGTGTCGGCGCGGGGCTGATCGGACGCGCCGGCATCCATCTGCGGACCGAACCGGCGGCCTGCGGGACCCCCGTGGTCCTCTCCGACACCCATGGTGACGTGGCCTTCTACGGCCTGCCCTATCTCGAACCCGCCCTGGTGAAGGACGAGTTCGGGGTGAAGAAGGCGGGCCATGAGGCCGTGCTCGCCGCCGCCATGGACCGGGTCCGCGCCGACCTCGCGACACGCGCGCGGGGGACGCGGTCCGTCGTCCTCGCGCATGCCTTCGTCACCGGCGGCGAGGCCAGTGACAGCGAGCGGGACATCACCGTCGGGGGAGTGGCCGCCGTGCCCGCCGGTGTCTTCGACGGGGTCGACTACGCGGCCCTCGGGCATCTGCACGGCAGCCAGACCATCACCGAGCGCGTGCGCTACTCCGGCTCCCCGCTGCCGTACTCCTTCTCGGAGACCGACCACCGCAAGAGCATGTGGCTGGTCGACCTGGACGCCGAGGGCGCGGTCACCGCCGAGCGCGTCGACTGCCCGGTGCCGCGGGCGCTGGCCCGGATCCGGGGAACGCTGGAGGAACTGCTCGCCGACCCGCGGCTCGTCGCGCAGGAGGAGGCATGGGTCGAGGCGACCCTCACCGACCCGGTCCGCCCGGCCGAACCCATGGCCCGGCTCTGCGAGCGCTTCCCGCACACGCTCAGCCTCGTGTTCGATCCCGAACGGGCGCCGGACGACCCCGATGTGTCCTACGCCCGGCGGCTGGCCGGCCGCAGCGACCAGGAGATCGCCGAGGACTTCGTGGCCCATGTGCGCGGCGCCGGGCCCGACGAGCGCGAACAGGCCGTGCTGCGGGACGCGTTCGACACCGTGCGCGCGGACGAGGTCGTGCGGGAGGTGGCGCGGTGAGGCTGCACCGGCTCGACATCACCGCCTTCGGACCGTTCGGCGGCTCCCAGGCGGTCGACTTCGACGAGCTGTCGGCGGCCGGACTGTTCCTGCTGCACGGGCCGACGGGCGCCGGAAAGACCTCCGTGCTCGACGCCGTCTGCTACGCGTTGTACGGCTCGGTGCCGGGCGCCCGGCAGAGCGGTCAGGGGACGGCGCTGCGCAGTGATCACGCCGCCGCGAGCACCCGCACCGAGATCCGCCTCGAACTCACCGTCGCCGGACGCCGGTTGGAGCTCACCCGCCAGCCGCCCTGGGAGCGCCCGAAGAAGCGCGGTACCGGCACCACGCTCGACAAGGCACAGAGCTGGCTGCGCGAGTACGACGCGGTCGCCGGGGCCTGGAAGGACCTGAGCCGGTCCCACCAGGAGATCGGCGAGGAGATCACCCAGCTGCTCGGCATGAGCCGCGAGCAGTTCTGCCAGGTCGTGCTGTTGCCCCAGGGCGACTTCGCACGCTTCCTGCGGGCCGACGCCGAGGCACGCGGCAGACTGCTCGGACGGCTCTTCGACACCCACCGGTTCGCCGAGGTCGAGAAGCGGCTGGCCGAGCGACGCCGCGCGGCCGAGGCACAGGTGCGCGAGGGCGACGCCGCGCTGCTGGCCGACGCGCACCGCATGCAGCAGGCCGCCGGCGACGCCATGGAGCTGCCCGAGCTGGCACCCGGCGAGCCGGGTCTCGCCGAGGCCGTCCTGAGCGCGGCCGCCGTCGCCCGCAGCACCGCCCGCGAACAGCTGACGATCGCCCACTGCGGGCTCGGTGCCGCCGAGTCCGCCCAGGCCGCCGCCGAGCGCGACCTGGCCGACGTACGCGAGGTCGACCGGCTGCAACGCCGGTTCGCCCAGGCCCGCGAGCGGGCCGCACTGCTGGCGGAGCGGGCCGACGGCTACCACCAGGCGCAGGCCCGGATGGAGCGGGCCCGCAAGGCGGAGGCGGTGGCGCCCGCACTGGAGCTGCGGGAGGCGGCCGAGGCCGAGCACCGGCGGGCGGCCGCGGCCGAGACACGCGCGCGTGGACTGCTGCCGGAGACCTTCGCGGGCGCGGGCGCCGCCGGGCTCGCCACCGCCGCACGCCGGGCGGCCGAGGAACTCGGCGGCCTGGACTCGGCCCGGCGCGCCGAGCAGCGGCTCGCCGAACTCGACGACGAACGCACCGACCTGGACCGCCAGGAGCGCTCCGACGAGGACGTCCTCCAGGAGGCCGAAGCCTGGCTGGCCGGGTGGCAGGAGACCCGCGCGGGTCTTCAGCACGCCGTCGAGTCCGCCCAGGAGGCGGCCACCCGCGCCGAACAGCTTTCCGTGCAGCGGGAGCCCGCCCGCAGGCGACTCGCCGCCGCACGCCAGCGCGACCAGTTCGCCCGGGACACCGACGACGCCCAGCAGCAGGTCGTCGAGGCGACGGACCGGGCCCTGAAGGCCCGCGCCGACTGGCTGGACGTCAAGGAGCGGCGACTGAACGGCATCGCCGCCGAGCTGGCCGCACAGCTCACCGACGGCGAACCCTGCGCGGTCTGCGGTGCCACCGAGCACCCCGTCCCCGCCCGCAAGGACGCCGGACACGTCGACCGGGAGACCGAGGAGCGCGCGCTCGCCGGCTCGCAGCGCGCCGACGAACAGCGGGCCGAGGCCGAGCGACGCCTCGCTTTCGTCCAGCGGGCGCTGGCCGCCGCCCAGGGTGAGGCCGGCGACACCTCCACCGAGGAACTCGCCGTCCAGGTAGACGACTTGGAGCGCGAGTACGGCCAGGTCCGCACCGCCGCCTCGGCACTGCACACCGCGACGGAACAGCTGCGGCAGGCCGAGCGGGAGCGCGAACAACGGCTGGCCGCCCAGCAGGAGGCCGCCGTGCGCACCGCCTCCCGCGGCGCCCGCCGAGACGCCCTCGACCGGGAACGAACCACCCTGCAGGCGGAGTTGACCGAAGCGCGCGGTGCCGCCGACAGTGTGGCCGCCCGCGCCGCCCAGCTGGAGCGGCAGGCCGCGCTGCTCACCGACGCCGCCGACACCGCGCGCGTCGCCGAGGACACCGCCCAGCGGCTCAAGGACGCCGACGCCCGGCTCGCCGACGCCGCCTTCCGGGCCGGCTTCGACACCCCGCAGGCCGCGGCCGCCGCCCTCCTCGACGAGGCGGCCCACCGCGACCTCCAGCACCGGCTGGACGCCTGGCAGGCCGAGGAGGCCGCCGTACGGGCCGTACTCGCCGAGACCGACACCGCCGACGCCGCCCAGCAGCCGCCCGCCGACGTGGCGCGGGCGGAGCAGGCCGCCGCCGACGCTGGCCGCCGGGTCCGCGAGGCCGCCTCCGCGCGCGACGCGGCCGCCCGGCGCTGCGCCGAACTCGACCGGCTCTCCGCCCGCTCGGCCACCGGCCTCAGGCGGCTGGCGCCGCTGCGCGAGGAGTACGACCGGGTGGCCCGCCTGTCCGCGCTCGCCGCGGGCACCTCCGCGGACAACGAACGCAAGATGCGTCTGGAGTCCTATGTGCTCGCGGCCCGCCTGGAGCAGGTGGCGGCCGCCGCGACCGCGCGCCTGCAACGGATGTCGTCCGGCCGCTACACCCTCGTCCACTCCGACGACCGCACCGGCCGCGGCCGCAGCGGACTCGGACTGCACGTCGTCGACGCCTGGACCGGGCGCGAGCGGGACACGGCCACGCTGTCGGGCGGCGAGACCTTCTTCGCCTCGCTCGCCCTGGCCCTCGGCCTCGCGGACGTCGTCACCGACGAGGCCGGCGGGGTCCGGCTCGACACGCTCTTCATCGACGAGGGCTTCGGCAGCCTCGACGACCAGACCCTGGACGAGGTCCTCGACGTCCTGGACTCACTGCGGGAACGTGACCGCAGCGTGGGCATCGTGAGCCATGTGGCCGATCTGCGCCGCCGTATCCACGCGCAACTGGAGGTCGTGAAGGGGCGGTCGGGGTCGGTGCTGAGACAGCGGGGCGGCGGCTGAGGTCGACGGAGGCTGAGGTCAACGGAGGTGAGGTCAACGGAGGCTGAGGTCAGCGCCCCACGGGCCGCCGGGGGAGCGGGGACGAGTACACGACGCTCGTGGTCACCGAGCCCAGCGTGCCGATCCTGCCCGACACCTCCTCCAGGTGCCGCATCGAGCGCGCGGCGACCTTGATGACGAAGCAGTCGTCGCCGGTCACGTGATGCGCCTCCAGGATCTCGGGCGTCACGGCGACCAGGTCGTGGAAGGGCTTGTAGTTGCCGTTGGGGTACCGAAGGCGGACGAAGGCCAGGATCGGCAGGCCCAGCCGGTCGGGGTCCACGACGGCGGCGTACCCCTGGATGACGCCCGCCTCCTCCAGCCGCCGCACCCGCTCGGTGACCGCGCTCGCGGACATGGAGACGGCACGGGCGAGCTCGGCGAAACTGGCCCGGCCCTCCCGCTGGAGGACGTCGAGGATGAGCCAGTCGGTGGCGTCCGGGGAATACGCGGTCATGCCCGAGGAATAGCAGGGCAATCCCCGGCCGGGCAAGGTGCACGCCGTGGAATCCCCCTTCAGGTAGGTGATCATCGACCGTAGATTTCCGGCATGACGACAACCGACTCGCTCACTCTGAACCCCGTCCTGCGCGTCGCCCCCGCCGCCCCGGCCGAGGCCGCCGCCCACTTCCGCGCCGAACTCGCCTTCCACGCTGACGTCTCCGACGTCGCCGCCGCGCTCGCCGCCGACGGCGACCCCGGCTTCGTGGTCCTCGACTCCCGCTCCACCGCTGCCTGGGACCAGGGCCACATCCCGGGCGCGGTCCACCTGCCCACCGCCCTCATCCCCGAGCAGGCCGAACAGCTCCTCGACAGGTCCGTCCCCGTAGTGACGTACTGCTGGGGCCCGGGCTGCAACGGCGCCACCCGTGCCGCCCTCGTCCTCGCCGAACTCGGCTACCGGGTCAAGGAGATGCTTGGCGGCTTCGAGTACTGGGTGCGCGAGGGCTTCGCGTTCGAGACCTGGCAGGGCCGGGAGCGGCGCGCCGCCGACCCGTTGACCGCGCCGGCCGGCTCGGAGGACTGCGGCTGCTGAGTTCCGGCGACCGAAGTGGGGTTCCTGTGCAGGTGCAACTTTGGGGTTCCTGTGCGTGTAGGTTCTGGCCCATGGTGCGATATGCGGAGCCGGGCGCGGTGGAGTGGGTGGAGTCGGGCGGCGGCCCGCTCATAGCGGTGCCGGAGACGGTGCTCCCCTTCTGGGCGGGCGCCGACGGCGACGAGACGGTCTCGGACTACGACCGGGCCTGCGAAGTCGACTGCATGGTGGGCCTGTTGCCGGTCGGCGACTCCGCCGCACTGGTTCTCGGGGACGAGCCCGCCTCCACCTCCTACCTGGCCGACCACGACACCTTCGTACGGTGGTGCGCCGCCGACTCCGAGGACGAACTCCTCGCCGCGGTCCCCGCCGCCCTCGCCACCGCCGTCTGGGAGGACGAGGTGAGCTGGACGGTACCCGGCCCGGTCGTCCTCTTCGACGCGGCCTGGCGCGGCAACGAGTCGGTCGACACCGACCACTTGAAGGTCACGCTCGCTCCCGGCACGTACGCGGTACGCGCCGCCAACGTGCGGCCGGGGCCGGAGACCTGGCTGGGGCTCGTGCAGTTGCGGCGGCTGGCGGGCTGACGGCTGCGGTCGGTGACCGACCCGGATCACGGGTCCGAGTCGGTCACCTGATCCCGAGCGTCAGAGCTGCGCCAGTTCGTCCACCAGATCGTCCAGCCCCAAAGAGCCCTGCGACAGCGCCGCCATGTGCCAGGCCTTGAGGTCGAAGGCGTCGCCGTGCCGCTCGCGGGCCTTCTCCCGGCCCAGCAGCCAGGCCCGCTCGCCGAGCTTGTAGCCGATCGCCTGGCCGGGGATCGTGAGGTAGCGGGTCAGCTCGCTCTCCACGAAGTCCGCCGGACGGCTGCTGTGCGCGCCGAAGAACTCCTGCGCCAGCTCGGGGGTCCAGCGCTCGCCCGGGTGGAAGGGCGAGTCCGCCGGGATCTCCAGCTCCAGATGCATGCCGATGTCGACGATGACCCGGGCGGCCCGCATCATCTGCGCGTCGAGATAGCCGAGCCGCTGCTCCGCGTCCGTGAGGAAGCCGAGCTCGTCCATCAGCCGCTCCGCGTACAGCGCCCAGCCCTCGGCGTTGGCGCTGACCCCGCCCACCGCCGCCTGGTAGCGGGAGAGGTTCTCCGCGACATGGGCCCACTGGGCGAGCTGGAGGTGATGGCCCGGTACGCCCTCGTGGTACCAGGTCGAGACGAGGTCGTAGACGGGGAAGCGGGTCTGCCCCATGGTCGGCAGCCAGGTGCGGCCGGGGCGCGAGAAGTCCTCCGAGGGGGGCGTGTAGTACGGGGCGGCCGCGCCGCCGGGCGGGGCGATGCACGACTCCACCTTCCGCACCCGCTCGGCGAGTTCGAAGTGGGTGCCGTCCAGCGCGTCGATCGCCTGGTCCATCAGGCCCTGGAGCCAGTCGCGGACCTCGTCGACGCCGTCGATGTGCCTGCCGTGCTCGTCGAGGTGGGCCAGCGCCACCCACGGCGTCTCGGCGCCGGGCAGGATCTTCTCGGCCTCCTGCTTCATCTCGCCGAGCAGCCGGTGGTACTCGGACCAGCCGTACGCGTACGCCTCGTCCAGATCGAGGTCCGTGCCGTTGAAGTAGCGGGCCCAGCGGGCGTACCGTTCCCGGCCCACGGTGTTCGGGGCGTCCTCGATCGTCGGCGTGTACACGTCCCGCATCCAGTCGCGCAGCTCCACCACGGAGGCGGTCGCGGCGCGGGCGGCCTCGTCGAGCTCGGCGCGCAGCGCCTCGGGGCCCGCCGAGACGAAGTCCTCGAACCAGCCGCGGCCGTTGCCGTCGGTGTCCGCCCACTCGGTGAGCTGCTCGACGAAGGTCGCGGTCGGACGCGGCGCCGCGTACAGCTTGCGGTCCAGGCCGAGTTGGAGGGACGCGCGGTAGCCCGCGTACGCCGTGGGCACGGCACGCAGGCGTTCGGCGATCGCCGCCCAGTCCTCCTCCGTGTCGGCCGGGGTGACCGTGAAGACCTCACGGATCTCGTGCGCGGGCGTGGCCATGTTGCCGACCGCGCGCAGGCCCTCGTCGGCCTCGTGCACGGCGAGTTCGGCCGTCAGCCGCTCCCGCAGCAGCCGGGCGCACCGACGCTCGATGTCAGTGTCCGCGCCAGGTTGCCGCTCGGCCTCGTCGAGCTTCGTGAGCGTGGTCCGCCGAAGCTCCGCGAGCGCCTCCTGGCCCGCCGGTGACGTGTCGGGCAGCTTGCTCGAACTCTCCTTCACACCCAGGTAGGTACCGGTGATCGGATCGAGGGCGATGAGCTCGTCGACGTAGGCGTCGGCGACCTGACGGGGCAGCGGGCTCTGAGTCTCAGACATGCGGTCCATCCTCATACGCGGACCTCGCGGGAGTCACCCCGATTCCGCTGTCGGCGTGGCCGGCGGAAGGAGCGGCCCGCAGTCCCACTGCTGGAAGATCAGCCGGGTCTCCACCCGGGCGACCTCGCGCCGGGAGGTGAACCCGTCCAGCACCAGCCGCTGCAGATCCGTCATGTCCGCCACGGCCACGTGCACGAGGTAGTCGTCCGGGCCGGTCAGATGGAAGACGCTGCGTGACTCCGGCAGCGCCCGGATCCGCTCCACGAACGGCCCCACCAGCTCCCGCCGGTGCGGCCTCACCTGCACCGACAGCAGCGCCTCCAGGCCCCGGCCCAGCTTGGCCGGATCCAGCCGCAGCTGATGTCCGAGGATGACGCCCGAGCGGCGCAGCCGGGTCACCCGGTCCAGACAGGTCGACGGCGCGACACCGACCTGGGCGGCGAGATCGCGGTAGGTGGTCCGGGCGTCGTTCTGCAGCAGCCGCAGCAGATGCAGGTCCACCGGGTCCAGTACGACAGATTCGGCCATCGGCCGAACGTAGCACGGGCCTCACCCCGAGAACGCCGGTCGGTGTTCACCCTTGCGGGCATGGACTCAGCGCGCACCTCCACCGCATCCCGTACGCCGCTCAGAGCACTGGCCACCGAGGCCGTCCACGCCGGCCGCGACGACCTCGCCCGCCAGGGACTGCACGCCCCGCCCATCGACCTGTCGACGACCTACCCGTCCTACGACAGCCGCGGCGAGGCCGCCCGTATCGACGCCTTCGCCGCCACGGGCGCCGAGCCGCAGGGTCCGCCGGTGTACGGACGCCTCGGCAACCCGACCGTCGCCCGCTTCGAGACCGCCCTGGCCCGCCTGGAGAACACCGAGGCCGCGGTCGCCTTCGCCAGCGGCATGGCCGCGCTCACGGCGGTCCTTCTCGTACGGGCCTCCCTGGGCCTGCGCCACGTGGTGGCCGTACGCCCCCTGTACGGCTGCAGCGACCACCTCCTGAGCGCCGGACTCCTCGGCACGGAGGTCACCTGGACCGACCCGGCGGGAGTCGCCGACGCGCTGCGCCCGGACACCGGCCTGGTCCTGGTCGAGTCCCCGGCCAACCCCACCCTCGCCGAGATCGACCTGCGGGCCCTGGCCCACTCTTGCGGCTCGGTGCCCCTCCTCGTGGACAACACCTTCGCCACGCCGGTGCTCCAGCGCCCCGCCGAACAGGGCGCCCGCCTGGTGCTGCACAGCGCCACCAAGTACCTCGGCGGCCACGGGGACGTCATGGCGGGGGTGGTGGCCTGCGACGAGGAGTTCGCCGGCCGGCTGCGGCAGGTGCGCTTCGCCACGGGTGGCGTCCTGCATCCGCTGGCCGGCTACCTTCTGCTGCGAGGTCTCGCGACTCTTCCGGTACGGGTGCGGGCGGCGTCCGCGAACGCCGCCGAACTCGCCCGCCGCCTCGCGGCCGACCCGCGCGTCACCCGGGTCCACTACCCACGCATCGGCGGCGCGATGATCGCCTTCGAGGTGGCCGGCGACCCGCACGGGGTGATCAGTCGGGTCCGTCTGATCACCCCGGCGGTGAGCCTGGGCAGTGTGGACAGCCTCATCCAGCACCCGGCCTCCATCAGCCATCGCATAGTGGACGCCGACGACCGCAGGGGCGCGGGCGTGAGCGACCGTCTGCTCCGGCTGTCGGTGGGACTGGAGGACGTCGAGGACCTGTGGGCGGATCTCGACGCGGCGCTGGAGCGCCCGGTCAGGGACGCCGAGCTGTATCGGCCTGCGGCTCGGCGACTCCCATAACAGGCTCTGCCTCCTGCTGCGGAGCGATACGCGCGGTGATCACCAGGGTGCCCTCCTCGATCTGGTAGTCGAGGGGGAGCCCCAGCCCCCGCATCGCGGCGACCATCCCGGTGTTGGACGACTGGGTCACGGCGTACACGCTCTCGCACCCGGCCTCGACGGCCAGCGCCACCAGTCGCTCCAGCAGCTCGCTCCCGATGCCCCGCCGCTGCCAGGCGTCCTCGACGAGCAGCGCCACCTCGGTCTCGTCGCCGTCCCACAGGAGGTGCCCGAGTCCCACGATCCGCCCCGACGCGGTCTGCACGGCGAGTGTGCGGCCGAAACGGGGACTGAGCAGGTGGTTGAGATACCGGTCGGCGTCACCGACGGGCCCGTGGTACCGCATGGTGAGCGTCCGCGACGAGCACCGCTCGTGCATCGCCCGGGCCGCCTCCAGGTCACCGGTGTCGGCACGGCGGACGGTGATGTCCCGGCCTTCCGGCAGCGTCATCACGTCCTGGCTGCGCGGCACCCGCGGACCGAGCCGGGCGTCCAGCTCGACCAGGGCCCGGGCCCGGGCGAACTCCGTCGGCGTGAACGGCAGATGCGGCCGTTCCACGGTGATCACTCCGCCTTCCGGCGCCCGCAACCGCATCACGGTGTCCTCCAGAACTCCCTCCACGGGCACGCCGTGACCCCCTCCCGCCGGAGCGGCCGGCAAGGACCGGATCGTGCTGCGGCCCAGCAACTGCCGCAACGCGAGGGGGAGTTCCGCCGCGTCCAGCGCGGTGCGGGTGGCGAGACCGAGCACCCGGGTCGGAGCGTCCACCAGATCGTGGGTGTCGGCCCGCTCGATCCAGGTGTCGAAGCCGCCGGCCCGCGCGACGGACCGGGTGATCTCGGAGCCCTCCAGCGCGCCGGGGGCCCGCAGCAGGAACTCGTCGACCGTGCCGTTCGCCAGCGGGTGGGTCTGCAGGCTGAGGATGTCGATCCGCTGCCCGGCGAGGACCGTGCACAGGGCGGCCAGCGAGCCCGGTTCGTCCTTGACCGTGGTGCGCATCCGCCACAGCGTGCTCTCCGCGATCACGGGATCCGAGGTCACAGGATCCGAGGTCACGTGCGGCTGCTCGGCCTGCCCGGCCCGCTCCCCCTCGGGCAGCGGCCGGGCGCCGGTATCGCCCGTCGGGGGCGCGTGACCGTGGCGGCGTGCCCACCAGGTGTGGAATCCCGCCGTGGCGGCCAGGGCCACCGCCGAGATCACCAGCAGCGCAGTGCCGTCGGGGCCGTGCCCGATCAGGTTCGCCACGGTGTCGGCCACCGCGACGGCCGTGAACAGGGCAGCGAGTTCGATGACGTCGCGCCGCCAGTGGTGCACGGGGCGACCGTCTTTCGCACGGGTCACATCAGACATGTCTCGAGTCATACAGCCACTGTGGAGGAACGGTGTTGCGTGATCACGAACGCACTGTGACTGATCGGTAAAGCGTGGTTCTGCGCTTTTTTGTACCCTTTTCAACTGTTCAGTCACGAGTGACGTCGATGAGAGATCACTGTCCCACCCGTCCCGGCTGGAGCACCTGCGTGAACAGCACCGTGCCGTCCTGCTCCCGCAGACGTACCGTCAGTTCACCGCTGTGGCCGTCGATCTCGACCTCGCCGAAGAACTGGTAGCCGCCCGCGGGGGAGACGTTCGAGGCGGTCGGCGCCTTCACGAACACCCGCTCGGGGCCGAAGGTGCCGTCGAGCGCACTGGCCGGGAAGGCGCCCGCGTTCAGCGGCCCCGACACGAACTCCCAGAACGGCTCGAAGTCGGTGAACGCGGCCCGCGACGGCTGGTAGTGCTGGGCCGACGTGTGGTGGACGTCGGCGGTCAGCCACACGGTGCCGGTGATCCGCCGGTGCTTGATGTACCGCAGCAGCTCCGCGATCTGCAGCTCACGTCCGAGCGGGGCGCCCGGATCGCCCTGCGCCACCGCCTCGATGTTCGCCCTGCCCTCCGTGGCGTCGGGCACGACCAGGCCGAGCGGCATGTCGGAGGCGATCACCTTCCACACCGCCCGCGAGCGCGACAGCTCCCGCTCGAGCCATTCCAGCTGCTCCCGGCCGAGGATGCCCTGCGGGTCCACGCTCTGGTCGTCGGGCGAGTTGGCGTTGCGGTACGTCCGCATGTCCAGCACGAACACGTCGAGCAGCGGCCCCTGCCGCAGCACCCGGTACACCCGGCCGTCCCGCGCTCCCGGCCGCAGCGTGGAGACCGGGAAGTACTCGCTGAACGCGCGCCGCGCCCGGCCCGCGAGCACGTCGACGCTCTTCTCGGTGTAGCGGGCGTCGGAGTCGAGGATCCGCTGGCCCGGGTACCAGTTGTTGCGCACCTCGTGGTCGTCCCACTGGATGACGGACGGCACCTGGGCGTTGAAGGCCCGGAGGTTGTGGTCGAGCAGATTGTAGCGGAAGTTGCCGCGGAACTCGCCCAGGGTCTCGGCGACCTTGGACTTCTCCTCGGTGGTGATGTTCCGCCAGGTGCTGCCGTCCGGCAGGGCGGCGGTCGCCGCGATCGGGCCGTCCGCGTAGATGTTGTCGCCGCTGCACAGGAAGAAGTCCGGGTCGAGTGCCGCCATCGCCCGGTAGATCGTGTAGCCGCCGAAGTCGGGGTTGATGCCCCAGCCCTGCCCGGCGAGGTCGCCGGACCACAGGAACCGCACCCCGTCCCGGCGCTTGGGGGACACCGTGCGGAAGGTGCCGGCGACCGGCTCGCCGGTGCGGCGCGGGTCATCCGGGTCCGCAAGCAGCACGCGGTAGTGGATCTGCTCGCCCGACGGCAGACCGCGCAGCCGGGTCGTACCGGTGAAGTCGGTGTCCGCGCCGAGCAGCGGGCCGTGCCATCTGCGCGGGTTGCGGAACGATTCGGTCGCGGACGTCTCCACGATCATCCGGGCCGGACGGTCGGAACGCACCCACACCAGGCCGGAGTCGGAGGTCACGTCTCCCGTCTGCACCCCCCAGCCCGCCCCGGGGCGCCCGGAGAGGGCGAAGGCCGGTGCGGCTCCGGACATCGCGGGCAGGGTGAGGGCGGCCGATGCGGCCAGGGAGCCGCGCAGCACGCCGCGGCGGCCGGGGAACGGACGGTGTGACATGGATGCGCCTCCAGGGACGGGATCCGGCCGGTGTGCGCTGCCACAACTACCGTGACGCCGCAGCGCACACGCGAACCGCAGGTGAACAACCGGCCGCGGGAAGAACCTGTGTGTTCAAGCGCGGCTCAGTCGCGGGCGGCCTCGGCCATCAGCCTTACGCCGTCCCGGATCCGCGTCGGCGACAGGTGCGCGTATCCCAGGACCAGCCGCACGCCCCCCTCGTCGTCGGGCTCGGCACGCGCGTGTGCGTAGTCCGTCAGCGGACGGACGGCCACGCCCGCCGTGCCGAGACGGGCGAGGAACTTCCCCTGGGGGCCGTACCGGTGTGGCAGCGCGGCGATGACATGCAGCCCCGCGGCGATCCCGGACACCTCCGTGCCGGGCAGGTGCTCCTCCAGCGCGGAGACCAGCGCGTCGCGCCGCTCCCGGTAGGCGTGCTGGCAGCGGCGCAGTTGGCGGTCGTAGTCGCCGCGCTCCACGAACCGGGCGAACAGCGCCTGGTCGAGCGTGGGATGGCCGAGATCCATGGTCCGCTTGCGCTCGACGACCTCGTCGGCCAGCGTCTGCGGCACCAGCAGCCAGCCGAGCCGCAGTCCGGGAGCGAGGGACTTGCTGACCGATCCCGCGTAGGCGACCCGGTCCGGATCCAGCCCCTGGAGCGCCCCCACGGGCGCCCGGTCGTAACGGAAGTCGCCGTCGTAGTCGTCCTCCAGTACGAGGCCGTCGACGGAGCGGGCCCAGTCGAGCAGTTCCGTGCGCCGCCGCGCGGAGTAGGCGATACCGGTGGGGAACTGGTGGGAGGGCGTCGTGACGACGGCACGCACGCCCGCATCCCGCAGGGACCCGACGCGGATGCCGTCCTCGTCCAGCGGTACGGGAACGGTGGCGACGCCCGCCGCCGCGTACAGGGAGTCGTGCTGGGGGCTCCCGGGGTCCTCCACGCCGACCGTCGGCAAGCCGCGCGCGTGCAGCGCGAATCCGAGCAGCGTCGTCGCCTGCGCGACGCCGGAGACGACCACGATCCGTTCCGGATCGGCGACCACACCCCTGCGGCGCGTCAGCAGTTCGGCCAGCGCGGCGCGCAGCCGGGGCAACCCGCGCGGGTCGGGATAGCCGAGGTCCTGGTGCGGCAGCTCCGCCAGCACGCCCCGGTGGGCGGTGGCCCAGGCGGTGCGGGGGAACAACGACAGGTCGGGCGTCCCGACGACGAAGTCCGCGCGCGTGCCCGAGGTGCGCGGGGCCAGGTCACGCGCGCGTGGCCGGGCGGCCCGCACGGCACCGCCGACCCAGGTGCCGGCCCCCCGGCCGCTGCGCAGATAACCCTCCGCCGTCAGCTGTTCGTACGCCTCGGTGACGAGCCCGCGCGACACACCGAGGTCGGCGGCCAGATCCCGGCTCGACGGCAGCCGCGTCCCCGGCACGAGCCGCCCGGACCGGACCGCCTCCCTCAGCGCCGCCTGAAGGGAACGGCCACGCGTGCGTGCCGGCGCGGAGACGGCGGGCAGCAGCAGCTCCCAGGCGGCCGACCCGACGGGAGGGTCGTGCGGCCGTTGCTCCGGATTGGTCCCCGATGACGTCATGCCACTGGACCTTAAACCGGGCCGCAGCAGTTCCTAGCGTCGTCCCCATGAACGCCACCACCATGCGCGGCTCCCTCCTCGCCGCGCTCGCCTGCGTCCTCGTCGGAGGCTCCTTCACCGCCAACAGCCTCCTCGGCGACTACCCGTACGCGGGCGGCCAGGCCCTGCGCTACGGCCTCGCCGCGCTGTTGCTGGTCCCCCTGGCCGCGAAGGGCGCCACGGCCCGGCTGCGCGCACTGGAGCCCCGTCAATGGACCCGTCTCGCGCTCCTCGCCGCCGTGGGCATGGTCGGCTTCAACCTCGCCGTCATCGCCGCCGAACGCACCGCGGAACCGGCCGTCCCCGGCGTCTTCGTGGGCTGTGCCCCCGTGCTGGTGGCCGTCCTCGTCCCTCTGCTGGAGGGACGCCGGCCCCGACGCCGTGTCCTGCGGGGCGCGTTGCTCGTGGCCCTCGGCGCCTTCGCCGTCCAGGGCTGGGGCCGTACGGACGGCGCGGGCCTCGCCTTCTCCGTGTGCGCGCTGGCCGGCGAGGTCGGTTTCGCGGTGCTCGCCGTGCCAGTGCTGCGGCCCCTGGGGCCACGGCTGCTGTCCGCCACCGTCTGCGCGGTGGCCGCCGTCGAGGCCGCGGTGGCCGGAGTGCTCCTGGACGGCACCGCGTGGCTGCGCCGCCCCGAGACCACCGAGGCCGCCGCGCTGCTGTGGCAGGCGGCGGTCGTCACCGTTGTCGGCTTCGTGTGCTGGTACATGGGCATGCAGCGGATCGGCGCCGAGCGCGCCACGCTGTTCTCGGGCCTCATCCCGGTCGCGGCCGCCGCTACCGCGCCCCTCGTGGGCACCGGCTCCTACGGCGCCGCCCAGGCCGTGGGCAGCGCCTTGGTCGGCGCCGGAGTCGCCCTGGGATCCGGGGCGTTGAGCCGGGGGCGGAAGGGCTCAGCGGCTGCTGTCGAGGATGACCCGCGCGACCAGGGCCGGGTCGTCGTTCATCGGGCAGTGGCCGCAGCCGGGCAAGCGCACGAGCCGGGCCCGGGGAATGATCCGCTTGGCCCGCACACCCTGCCGGGGCACGAGCACCCTGTCCCTGGTGCCCCAGGCGACCGTTACAGGCAATCCCGGGACGTCGTCGCCGAACTGGACGGCGGTGCCGGCCCGGAGCGTCTCGTCGAACCCCGTGGCCTGCGCCAGCGCCAGCGTCTCGGCGACCACGGCCTCGGGTGAACGTCGGCCCGGGCGGGCGTAGATGGTGCTCGTGAGCAGCGTGCGGCCGGCCGTGCTGCGTGACAGCCGCTCGACCAGCGGCAGCGGCAGCCGCCGGGAGATGCGCCGCATCGCGAGCAGCACCGTGAACGCGTAGCGCCGCTCGGCCTGCGACCAGAACCCCGCGGGAGCCAGCGCCGTGACGGACCGCACGAGCTGCGCGCGGCCGAGTTCCAGGGCCAGCAGCCCGCCCAGGGAGTTGCCCGCCACGTGCGGGCGGTCCAGTTCGAGGGCCTCGCAGAGCGCCTTGAACACGGACGTCGTCGTGGCCAGGTCGTACGACAGCCCCTCGGGCAGCCCCGGCGACGCGCCGAATCCGGGCAGGTCCACGGCGATCACGTCGCGCTCGGTCGCCAGGATGTCCACAACCGGGTCCCAGGCCTGCCGGTGGTGACCGATGCCGTGCAGCAGGAGCAGCGGCTCACCGCGGCCCACGCGCGCGTAGGAGACGGTCACGGGCTGCGGTCCCTCGGCGGAGGGGACTTTGAAGGAGACGGTGGCGGACATGGGGCTCCTTGACGGCGGCTCACGGGGGCTGACGCGGTGACGCGGCGGACGCGCTGTAGACAGCTTGTCAGCAATTGCTACTGGCGGGTAGACCCTGCCGTCCCAACGGTCCGCCGCGCCTCATAACCGCCTGGACACGACCAGGCGCCTGCGTTGGGATGAACCCGTGGCCACTGACACCGAGACCGATGTCTTCGAAGAACACCGTCCCGTCCTCCTGGGCGTCGCCTACCGCATGCTCGGGCGCGTCGCCGATGCCGAGGACGTGGTGCAGGACGCCTGGCTGCGCTGGTCGGCGGCCGACCGGAGCGAGGTGCGCGAACCGCGCGCCTATCTGGTCCGCGTCACCACGCGCCTGGCCATCGACCGGCTGCGCCAGGTCAAGGCGCGCGGCGAGACGTATGTCGGCCCCTGGCTGCCCGAGCCGTACGTGACCGAGTTCGGGGACGCGGTCCCGGACACCGCCGAGCAGGCCGTCCTCGCCGACTCGGTCTCCCTCGCGGTCCTGGTCGTCATGGAGTCGCTGTCACCGCTGGAGCGGGCGGTGTTCGTCCTCAGGGAGGCCTTCGGGTACCCCTACGCCGAGATCGCCGCCATGCTCGACCGCGCCGAACCCGCCGTACGGCAGCTCGCAGGGCGCGCCCGCAGGCACGTCGACGAACGACGGCCGCGCTACGACGTCGACCCGGTGCGGCGCCGCGCTCTGACGGAGCGTTTCCTCGCCGCCGCGGGCGGAGGCGACCTGGAGGGGCTGATGTCGCTGCTCGCCCCGGACGTCCGGCTCGTCGGCGACAGCGGCGGCAAGGCCAAGGCACCGCTGCGGATCCTGGAGTCGGCCGACCACGTGGGCCGCTTCGTCGTCGGCGTCGCCCAAAAGGGCGTCCCGGACTTCAGCTGGCGCTTCCTGGAGCTCAACGGCGGGCCCGCGGTGCTCGTCCTGTCGGGCGGAAAGCCCGACTCCGTCTTCCAGCTGGACATCCTGGACGGCCGCATCCAGTCCGTCTACATCATCCGCAACCCGGACAAGCTGCGCGCTCTGCCTGTTGTCTGAAGGCCTCATGAACGCTGTGTGGCATCCCGGCCGCGTGGCCTGCAGGGGATCGAGGATTGGTCTTGACCAAGGGTGGGTGCCGCCCTATGGTCGCAGAGAAGTGCAACAACCTTTAATAAACAAGGGCGCTAAAACGCCGCCGGACCACGGCGATTGCGGAGGCAAGGGTGGGGACCACGCAGCTCGAATCGGTGCCGGAACCGAAGTACTGGCATCTCAAGACCGTGCTCAGTGAGGCATTGGACTCCGAATTCTCCGTGGGCGAGATCCTGCCCAACGAGCGCGACCTCGCCGCCCGTTTCGGCGTCGCCCGCGCCACGCTCCGCCAGGCCTTGGAGCAGCTGGAGCTGGAAGGCAGGCTGCAGCGCCGCCGCGGTGTCGGGACGACCGTCGCGCCGCCACGCGTGGGCGTGGCCGTCGGCAGCGAGCAGCAGGCCTGGCCCGGTGCGGCCGGCGACGACTGGCAGGCCGTCGACTGCGCCGCCGCGGTGCCGCCCGCGTCCGTCGCGGACGCGCTCGGCACCGACCGCGAGCAGCCGGTGCACGTCGTACGCCGCTCCCGGATGACCCACGGCCAGCCCGTCGCGGCCGAACTGCTGTACATCCCCGAGGTGTCGGTGCCGGAGCTCTCCGCCATAGACGCCCCGTCGGGGGCGGCACGCGCGCGTGCCGTGCTGCGCGAACTGCAGCGCCTGGAGCTGGAGAGCCGCGAGAACGCCGTCGAACTCGGCTCGGCCCGCGCGGACGACGCGAAGGAACTGGACCGCCTGCCCGGCGCCCCGGTGCTCGTCGTCACCACCCGCTACCTGGCCGGGGGCCGCACCGCCGCCGTCTCGGTGGCCACCTACCGCGCGGACACCTGCCGGCTGACCTTCGGGGACTCCGGCGCGGTGGAGATCCATGAGAGCCCCGAACGCCAGGCCTCCTGAGCGATACGGCGGTGCCCCGGCGGGTGTCCGGGGCACCGCGACGCCGGCACCGGACCGCTCAGCGCCGTGCCGTGACCGTGCCCTCCACCGCGAACAACTGCTCCTCCACATGGTCCAGGGCCAGCCGCAGCGCACCCGTCGCCACGGCCGCCTCGCCGAGCAGCGACAGGGCGACCTTCGGCGGGCGCAGACAGTAGCGGGCCAACTCGCGCCGCAGGGGCTCCAGTACGCCGTCCAGGCCGGCCGCCCAGCCGCCGACCACGACGAGTTCCGGATCGAGGGCCAGGACGAGGGCCGCCACGTCGTGCACGAGCCGCTGGATGAAGCGGTCCACGGCCGCCCGGGCCCGCTGGTCGCCCTCGCGCGCCTGCGCGAAGACCTCGGCCACGGCCTGCTCGTCGAGCGGGTGCAGGGGCTCGTCGGTGGTGGACAGCAGCGTCTCCGGGCTGACCTCGCTGCCCAGCAGATGCAGCGCGCCGATCTCCCCGGCCGCCCCGCCGTACCCCCGGTGCAGCCGCCCGCCGATAAGCGAACCGGCCCCCGGGCTCAGCCCGGCCAGCACGAACACCACGTCGTCGGACTCGGTGGCGGAACCCTTCCAGTGCTCGGCGACCGCGGCCGCGTTGGCGTCGTTCTCGACCAGCACCGGGCACTTGAAGGAACGGCTGAGCCGCTCGCCGAGCCGCAGCCCCGTCCAGCCGGGCAGCGCCGCGCACAGCCGTATGGTGCCGTCCGCCTCCACGATGCCCGGCGAGGCGACGCCCACGGCCCACAGGGAGTCGCGCGCGACGCCGGCCCGGCGCAGCAGTTCGGCGACCGCGGTGCGCAGCCGCTCCAGGCGCTCGTCGGCGGCGGCCGTCTCGTCGACGTCCTTGGCGACGGCGCCGAGCACCCGGCCGTCGAGGTCGGACAGGAGCGCGGCGACCCGGTGCGGTCCGATGTCGAGGCCCAGCAGATGCCCGGCCTCGGCCCGGAACCGGAACCGCCGCGCGGGCCGCCCCTGTCGTCGGGCGACGCTCTCGTCCGCCGCCTTCTCCACGACCAGACCGCCCTCGATGAGCCCCTCGACGACCCCCTCGACCGTCGGCCGGGACAGGCCCGTCACCCGGGTGATCTCGGTCAGCGTCGCGCAGTCCGTGGCACGCAGGGCGTGCAGCACCACCGCGGAATTGATCCTTCGCAGGAGAGAGGGATCCCCGCCGGTCAGTCGCCCCAACGTCCGTCCTCCCAGCTCGTGCGCGTGTTGGGCGGATCGTACTCGGGGAAACGCCCCGTCGGCAGTGCCGGGCCGGGAGATACGTCACACGCCCCGGCGGGACGCTCGGCTCACCCCGGCGCCACGAACCCCGACTCGTACGCCGCGATCACCGCCTGGGTCCGATCGCGCGCCCCCAGCTTCGCCAGCACGGCGCTGACGTGCGACTTCACGGTCTCGGTGCCGACGACCAGCCGCGCGGCGATCTCCGCGTTGGACAGACCGCGTGCCATCAGCCGCAGCACCTCGGACTCCCGCTCGGTCAACTGGGCCCTCTCCATCGCGGCCCGGGCGGCCCGATTGCCGCCCTCGTCACCGTACTGGGCGGCCAGCTGCCGTACCGAGGCTGGGAACAGCAGCGACTCGCCCTCGGCGACCAGCCGCACGGCGTGCACGATCTCGGCCGGCCGCGCCCGCTTCAGCAGGAACCCGTCGGCGCCGGCCCGCAGCGCCTCGTACACGTACTCGTCGTTCTCGAACGTCGTCACCACCAGGATCTTCGGCGGCTCCTCGACCGTCCGCAGCACCGCGCGCGTGGCCTCGATGCCGTCCAGCAGGGGCATCCGTACGTCCATGGCGACCACGTCGGGCCGCAACTGCCGTACGAGGGGGATCACCGCCGCCCCGTCCGCGGCCTCGCCGACGACCTCGATGTCGGGTTGCGCCTCCAGTACGGCCCGCAGACCGGCGCGGACCAGGGGTTCGTCGTCGACGAGGAGAACGGTGACCGGCATTCCGCCAGCGTAGGTCAGCGCAGCGGCAGCTCGGCATGCACCTGCCAGTCGCCCCGGTCGGGCCCGGTGTGCGCGTGGCCGCCGAGCAGGGCCGCACGCTCGCGTATGCCGCGCAGCCCGCTGCCCCGCCCCGGGCCCGGTATGCCGGTCGTCAGCGGATTGCGGACCTCCAGAGCGAGGACCCCGTCCGTGACCTCGACACGGACCCGGACCGGGACGGACCCGGCATGCCGCAGCACATTCGTGAGCGCCTCCTGGAGGATCCGGTAACCCTCGCGGGAGACCGGCCCGGGGACGGTGTCCACGGGCCCGGTCAGTTCGGCGTCCACCTTGGCTCCGGACGCCCGCGCGGACTCCAGGAGCCGGTCGGCGTCCGTGAGCGTCGGGCGGCTGCTCACCGGTCGCTCGGACTCGCGCAGCACGCCGAGGACCCGCTCCAGGTCCTCCAGCGCGGCCCGGCCGGTCTCCTCGATGGCGTCCAGGGCACGGTCCGTGAAGGCCGGATCGCCGGCCGCCCGCGCGGCGCCCGCCTGGACGACCGCGACGGTCAGGGCGTGCCCGATGGAGTCGTGCAGCTCACGGGCGATACGGGTGCGCTCCAGGAGCTGCTCGGTGCGCTCCTCCAGGGCGGCCAGGCGCTCGGCGGGGGAGGGGCCGAGCAGCCGGAGGGCGAGCGCGGTGATCAGACGGCCCGAACCGACCACGGTCGCCGCCAGCGCGGCCAACGACACGGGTGCGAGCAGGACGTGCCACCAGTGGTGGCCGTCGAGGAGGACCAGCACCCCCTCGTCGACGTCCTGACCGAAGGCGGACGCCACCAGATCCACGACGCTGATGAGCAGTTGCACGGTGAGCATCGCCGTCGCGTTGCCCAGCAGCAGCCGCGCCTCCAGCCACAGGAGGAGCCGCCACCGGTCGCTCCAGGACGCTGACGGCGCGACGACGATGTCGGAGCTCTCGTCGTCGTCCCGGTGTCCGGTCAGCAGCAGCCTCGCCTGCAGTCCCTCCACGGTGCGCATCGCGGGCACCAGCCCGGCGGGCGCGAGCGTCACGGCCGCCAACGGCCAGATCCACCACGCCTCCTCGACGAACAACCACATGGCCGGCCACACGACGGCGACGAACAGATGCAGCCATCGTGTGTAAGTGACCGCCCGTCCGAACGGGCGCAGCAAGCGGGCCATGCGGTCATCGTGCCAGCCGGCACCGACAACGAACCTCCCCCGCACGGGGGAGCCGATCTCCACGCGCGGGGGAGGCCCCGCCCCCCTGCCACCGGCCAGGCTGCTGCCATGACCAGCATCGAAGTCCAGGCCCTCACCAAGGAGTTCGGCACCCGACGCGCCGTGGACGACGTCACCTTCCGAGTCCTCCCCGGCCGTGTCACCGGCTTCCTCGGCCCCAACGGCGCCGGAAAGTCCACCACCATGCGGCTCGTCCTCGGCCTCGACCGCCCCACCTCCGGGACGGCCACGATCGGCGGCCGCGCCTACGCCACCCTCGACGAACCCCTGCGTCATGTCGGCGCCCTGCTCGACGCCCAAGCCGCGCACGGCTCCCGTACCGGCCGCGATCACCTGCGCACGCTGGCGGCGAGCAACCGCATTCCCGGCCGCCGGGTCGACGAGATGCTGGAGCAGACGGGGCTGGCCGCGGTCGCACGGCGGCGGGTGAAGACGTACTCCCTGGGCATGCGGCAGCGGCTCGGCATCGCGGCCGCCCTGCTCGGCGACCCCGGCGTGATCATGCTCGACGAGCCCTCGAACGGCCTCGACCCCGAAGGCATCATCTGGATCCGCGCGTTGCTGCGCCGGCTGGCCGGGGAGGGCCGCACGGTGCTGGTCTCCAGCCACCTCATGAACGAGACCGCGTCCTTCGCCGACCACCTCGTCGTCCTGGGCCGGGGACACCTCCTCGCCGACACACCGATGCGGGAGTTCATCCACGCACGCGTGCAGCCCAGCGTCCGTATCCGCACGAGCGACCCGACCGCCCTCAAGAGCGCCCTCGCGCGGCACGGCCATGACGCCGAGGAACACGAGGACGGGCACTGGACCGTCCAGCACGCACGCGTGGACGAGATCGGCGCCATCGTCTCCGCCGCGGGCGTCCCCCTCCTCGAACTGGCCGCGCAGGAAGGCACCTTGGAGCAGGCCTATCTCGACCTCACCGCCGCCGAAACCGAGTTCACCGCACAGTCCCAGGAGGCCTGACATGTCCTTCACCGCCGTTCTGCACTCCGAGTGGCTGAAGATCCGTACGCTGCGCTCGCTCCTCGGGTCACTGCTCGCCCTGTTCGCCGCGACCACCGCGTTCTCCGCGATCGCCGGAGTGTCCGAGACCTCCGACCCGGAGTTCGATCCCTTGTCCATGGCGCTGTCCGGGGTCGCGCCGGGCCAGATCGCGGCCATCTCCTTCGGCGCGATGGCGGTGTCGTCGGAGTTCCACGCAGGTGGCCTGCGGCTGTCACTGGCCGCCGTGCCGCGGCGGGGCCGGTGGTTCGCGGCGAAGGCGACCGCCGTCGCCGTACCCACCCTCCTGGTCGGCCTGGTGACCGCCTGCGCCGCCCTCGTCGTGGCACGTGCCGGGCTGGGCGAGGCGGCGAGCGGCCTCAGCACCGGTGAACAGGTACGCGGTGTCGTCGGCTGCGGGATCTACCTCACCCTGATGGCGCTGCTGGCGGCGGGTCTCGCGGCAGCGCTGCGCAGTGGGGTGGCGGCGCTCTCGCTCCTGATCCCGTTCGTCCTGGTCGTCTCGTTCGTGATCGGCGACGTGGCCGGTGGCGCCACCGACTTCATGCCGGACCGGGCGGGACAGATCGTCCTGTACGAGACGCACGAGGGCCCGCTGGGACCGTGGACGGGACTCGCCGTGACCGCGGCCTGGGCCGCCGCCGCTCTGGCCGCGGGGGCCTGGAGCGTGCGCCACCGGGACGCCTGACCCCAAGTCGCCTGACCGCAAGTCGCCTGACGCCCCGCCAAATGTCAGTGGTGGCCGGTTTACTGGATCACATGGACAGTGCGAAGTACCTCGCCGCGATCGACTCGCTGTGCGCCCGCGGCCTGACCGCGGCGGACGGCGAGCCTCCCTACGGGGTGGGACCCGGTTACCGCAGCAGCCGCCCCGGGGGAACGGGCACGCTCCGGGTGCACGGCGAGCGGGGCGACGAGATACCCGAACCCTGGGCCATGACGAGCCGCGTGGCGGACGACCTGGGCCTGTGGCAGCCTCCGGGCGAGGACCGCTGGATCGCCCTCGGCGTGGACTACCGGGACGAGACCGACGAGGTCCACGTCCTCGCCGTGGCCTCGGACATCGACCCGTTGTGACCCGCTAGCCCCGCTCCGCCGCCACCCGCAGCCGGGCGAACTCCTCCGCCATGGTCGCCGCGGTCCAGTGCGCGTTGAGGCCGCTCGGATTGGGCAGCACCCACACGCGCGAGTCCCCGATCGTCCGCTCCTGGGGTCCGACCTGTGCCTTCCGGTCGTCGAAGGCCGCGCGGTAGGCGGTGACCCCCACCACGGCCAGCCAGCGGGGCCTGAGCCGCGCCACCTTCTGCGCCAGCAGCCGCCCGCCCTCGCGGTACTCCTCGGCGCTCAGCTCGTCCGCCCGAGCGGACGCCCGGGCCACGACATTGGTGATCCCGAGCCCGTACGACAGCAACTCCTGCTGCTCCGACGGCTTCAGGAGCCTCGGTGTGAAGCCGGACAGATGGAGCACCGGCCAGAACCGGTTGCCGGGGCGGGCGAAGTGATGGCCCGTCGCCGCCGTCATCAGCCCGGGGTTGATGCCGCAGAACAGCACGCGGAGGCCGTCCGCGACGACATCCGGCACGAGCCGGTCGCGGGCGGCCTCCAGGTCCGCGGGGGTGAACCGGGTCAGAGGATCGCCCCCGGCGTGTAACCCGCGGCCGCCGGGTGCTGCTTGACGATCTCCTCGATCCGGCCGACGACGGCGGCGACCTGGTCGGCCGCGGCGCCCGTGAAGGACAGCTTGTCGGCCATCAGCGCGTCCAGCCCGGCGCGGTCGAGCGGAATGCGCTCGTCGGCGGCCAGCTTGTCGAGGAGTTCGTTGCGCTCGGCGCCCTGCTCGCGCATCGCGAGGGCGGAGGCGACGGCGTTCTCCTTGATCGCCTCGTGCGCGACCTCACGGCCGACGCCCGCGCGTACCGCGCCCATCAGCACCTTGGTGGTGGCGAGGAAGGGCAGGTAGCGGTCCAGTTCGCGCGCGACGACGGCCGGGAAGGCGCCGAACTCGTCGAGGACCGTCAGGAAGGTCTCCAGGAGACCGTCGAGTGCGAAGAACGCGTCCGGCAGCGCGACCCGGCGCACCACCGAGCAGGACACGTCGCCCTCGTTCCACTGGTCGCCCGCCAGTTCGCCGGTCATCGAGGCGTAGCCGCGCAGGATGACCATCAGGCCGTTGACGCGCTCGCAGGACCGCGTGTTCATCTTGTGCGGCATCGCGGAGGAGCCGACCTGGCCCGGCTTGAAGCCCTCGGTCACCAGCTCGTGCCCGGCCATCAGACGGATCGTCTTCGCCAGCGAGGAGGGGGCCGCGGCCACCTGCACCAGCGCGGTGACCACCTCGTAGTCCAGGGAGCGCGGATAGACCTGGCCGACCGAGGTGAACGCCTGCGAGAAGCCCAGGTGACCGGCGATCCGCTGCTCCAGCTCCGCCAGCTTCGACGCGTCCCCGCCCAGCAGGTCCAGCATGTCCTGCGCGGTGCCGACCGGGCCCTTGATGCCACGCAGCGGGTAGCGGGCCAGGAGTTCCTCGACCCGGCCGTACGCCACGAGCAGCTCGTCCGCCGCGGTCGCGAAACGCTTGCCGAGGGTGGTGGCCTGCGCGGCCACGTTGTGCGAGCGGCCGGCCATGACCAGCTCGCCGTACTCCCCGGCCAGCTTGCCCAGGCGCGCCAGGACGGCCACGCTGCGGTCGCGGATCAGTTCCAGGGAGAGCCGGATCTGGAGCTGCTCCACGTTCTCCGTGAGGTCACGGGAGGTCATGCCCTTGTGGACCTGCTCGTGCCCGGCGAGGTCGTTGAACTCCTCGATCCGCGCCTTCACGTCGTGCCGCGTGACCTTCTCGCGCTCGGCGATGGAGGCCAGGTCGACGGTGTCCAGGACCCGCTCGTAGTCGGCGAGGGCCTCCTCGGGCACCTCGATCCCGAGGTCCTTCTGGGCCCGCAGCACGGCGAGCCAGAGCTGACGCTCGAGCCTCACCTTCTGCTCGGGTGACCAGAGCGTGGCGAGCTCGGCGGAGGCGTAACGTCCGGCGAGGACGTTCGGGATGCGGGGCTTGGCGGGAGCGGAAGTCACGTGTACGGAGTTTACCTGCCGTCCGTGGGGGCTCTGAAACGTCCATAGGGTCCAGAGAGTGCAGGTCGGATGCACTCCGACCTGCACTCTTCCGTGGGTTCTGTGAGACGGGTGTGAGACGCCCGCTTCTGCCGTCGCGACGCGTGCTCTCTCGAGGGCTCCTGAGCACATTGCGCCTTGCCGCTGGACACGTGCGGTGTGCCCTGGCCGCTCGTGGACACGTGGCTGCCGCAGTTCAGGCAACGCCAGATGCGGGTGCTCGCGATTCAGCCGGGCCATGAACCACTCGCGGGGCGCCCGGCCGCAGGTGCAGCACCAGCGGGGTGACCGAGGTGGCCCCCGCGGCGGCGACCGCGCGCACGGTGGCCCGCAGCTGGGCCGGCTGGTCGCTCAGGAACGGGATCACCGGTGCCATCAGCACCCCGCACCCGATCCCGTGCTCGAACCCAGAGTCCGTACGACGTCCAGGCGCCGCTCGGGAGCCGGTGTGCCCGGCTCGACGGTGCGTCACAGCTCGGAGTCGGTGAAGCCGACGGACACGGGGATCCCGACGTCCGTCACCTCGGCGGCCTGCGTGAGGAGGCCGAGGTCCCGCAGGATCAGCGTGCCCTTCGTCAGGATCGAGAAGGGGTTCGCCTGGTCGCGCAGGGCGGCGAGGATGCCCGGCATCAGGCGGTAGCGGCCCTCGGCGCGCTGGTAGCAGTCGACGTCGGTGCCCATCGCTATGTGATCGTCCACCCACCGGCGCGAGCCCAGCTGGCGGCGCAGCAGCTCCGGGGCGTTCACCTTGACCACGATCTGCGAGGCGAAGCCGAGACCGGTGTCCAGGTCGAGATGGCTGTGGGTCTTGCGGGCGAAGCAGTACACGCAGGTACTGCTTCCCACGCGGTGTCTCCTCGTGCCTGACGCGGGAGGCATGGGGCAGGGTCGATTCGAAGTCCTGTTTGCGGGTGATCGTGCAGGTCAGGCGATGCCGCGTAGGTCGAGCGGCCTGTTGAAGGGGTCGTGGCCGCCGCGGTCCGGGCTCTGGGCCTGAGCTGGGGGTGCTTCATGTCGAGCTGCGGCTGACGGCGAGCGGTCCCCGCGTGATCGAGGTCGACGGCCGGACGACGGCGGCTCGCGGGCCGTGCCGTCGCACGCCGCAGGGGGCTCCGGGATGGTCGCCGCCTACGGAATCACCACCGCGCACGCGGCACAGGCGTCGGCGAGCTGCCGGGGCCGCCCCCGGTCCGTCCGGAACAGCACCAGTTGTTCCGAGCCTCGCTCTCGCCCGGGCCTGGAGCCAGGAGCTTCGCGGGGCCGCCGCGGAGAAGGAGGGCGAGCGGCCTTGCGGCATCGTGTCCACCGCTCTCCGCTACCTGCGCGAAGCAGGAGAGGGCCGCAGGGCAGGCCGGATCGAACGAGACCTGAACGGGAGGTAGCTCACGTCGGTCGGAGTGTCAGTGGTCGCCGCCATACAAAGAAGACGTGCACCTGACTTTCAGGCGCATGTCCAGGAGTCCTCGACCGAGTAGGAACGAACTGACACACGAAAGCGAAGCGGTGCCCGACCGCGACCCGTACCTTCTGGCGCAGATGCGAGAGGCCTTCGGGCGCGTGGTCTACAGCCACAAGACCCATGAGAAGCAGGCGGACATCTGCTTCACCAAGCACCGGTGGCAGCAGGGCGTCCTCATTGCTCTCACGGCGATCAGCTCGGGCACCTTCCTGGCCGCGGTGGTCGGCCTGCTCGGCAACGCAGTGATGACGAGCCTCGCGACCTCTTCTATCGCGCTCCTGGTCAGCTGGATGAGCCTTGGGACGAAGACCTCCAAGTTCGAGGAGGAGTCCGAGGCCCACCGCGGCATCGCCTCTCGGCTGTGGGACGTCCGGGAGTCCTTCTGCATGACCTACGGCGACGGCTTCGGGCAACCCCCACCCGCTGACCGCGCTCGACGTGGCCGCCCACGAGATGAGCCACGGGGTCACCGCCGCCACCGCGGGCCTCGTCTACTCGGGCGAGTCCGGCGGCCTGAACGAGGCGACCTCCGACATCTTCGCCGCCGCGGTCGAGTTCCACGAGAACCTCGCCGCCGACCCCGGCGACTACCTCGTCGGCGAGAAGATCGACATCAACGGCGACGCCACTCCACTGCGTTACATGGACAAGCCCTCCAAGGACGGTGACTCCAGGGACAGTTGGAGCTCCACCCTGGGCGGCATCGACGTCCACTACTCCTCCGGGCCCGCCAACCACTTCTTCTACCTGCTCTCCGAGGGCAGCGGAGCCAAGACCGTCAACGGCGTCTCCTACGACAGCCCGACCCATGACGGCCGGCCCGTCACCGGTATCGGCATCGAGAACGCCGCCGCCATCTGGTACCGGGCGCTGACCACGTATATGACCTCGACCACCTACTACGCCGGAGCCCGCACCGCCACCCTGTCGGCCGCCGCCGACCTGTTCGGCGCGTACAGCCCGACCTACCTCGCCGTCGCCGACGCCTGGGCCGCGATCAACGTCGGCAACCCCATCGCCCTCGGCGTCGACCTCGCCCCGATCGCCGACCAGATCAGCGGCGTCAACCAGGTGGTCAGCCTGCAGCTGGACGCCTACACCACCAACACGGGATCCTCGCTGACCTACGAGGCCGGCGGCCTGCCGGACGGCCTGACCCTCAGCCCAGAGCGGCCTGATCAGAGGAACCCCGACCACCCTCGGCACGGGGGGCGTCACGGTCACGGTGACCGACAGCACCGGAGCGAGCGCCTCGGACACCTTCAGCTGCCAGATCGCCTACGCCTACGCCAACTCCACCCGCGTCGACATCCCCGACAACGGCGCCGCCGTGGGGTCTCCGGTGACCATCACCGGCCGCGACGGCAACGCTTCCGCGACGACCAAGGTGTACGTCAACATCGTCCACACCTACCGCGGTGACCTCACCGCCGACCTCGTCGGCCCCAACGGCACCGTCTATTTCCTGCTCAACCGCCGCGGGGACATCGCGCGGTGGCAACTGACACCCTGCCCCGACAGCCCCGGTAAACACCGCCGCCCGGGCCCCGAAGGCCCGGGCGGCGCCGTCAGCCCGCCGACGGGGTCTCCAGGGAGCCCGGTGTGATCAGGCCCGTCTCATAGGCGGCGATGACCGCCTGGGCACGGTCGCGGAGTTGGAGCTTGGCGAGGATGTGCGTCACGTGGGTCTTCACCGTCGCCTCGCTCAGGTGGAAACGGGCGGCGAGCTCCGCGTTGCTCAGGCCGCGGGCCAGGGATTCGAGGACCTCCAGTTCACGCCGGGTGAGCGTGGACAGATCGCGGTGTGTCGTCGTGGTCGTACGCCCGGTGGGCACGGCGAAGCGCTCTACGAGACGGCGGGTGATCGACGGCGCGAGCAGCGCGTCGCCGGAGCGGACCAGGCGCACGGCGGCGGAGAGGTGCTCCGGGGTGACGTCCTTGAGCAGGAAGCCGCTGGCGCCGACCGCCAGGGCCCCGTAGACGTACTGGTCGAGGTCGTATGTCGTGAGGATGATGACCCGCGGCGGGGTCGAGGGGGCGTCCCGGCCGAGGATGCGGCGGGTCGCCTCCAGTCCGTCCGTGCCCGGCATACGGATGTCCATCAACACGACGTCGGGGAGCGTGCGTTGGACGACGGCCACCGCCTCCTCGCCGTCGGTCGCCTCACCCACGACCTCGATGCCGTCCGCCGCGAGGATCATTCGGAAGCCCGTGCGGACGAGCGCCTGGTCGTCGGCGATCACCACCCGGGGCGGCCCGATGCCGTCGTCCGTGTGCTGTGCCTCGGTGCTCACTCGACCTCCACCGGGATGACCGCCAGGACCGCGAAGCCCCCGTGCGGGCGGCTGCCGGCAGACAGCGTACCGCCGTACAGGGCGAGCCGTTCGCGCAGCCCGATCAGTCCGCGGCCGCTGCCTGTGACCCGTGTCCTGCGCTGCCCGCCGGTGTCCTCGACCGCCACCCGCAGCTCGCCCGGCGCGTGCTCCACGGACACCGTGACCTTGGCGCCCGCGGCGTGCTTGACGGCGTTGGTCAGTGCTTCCTGCACCACCCGGTACGCGGCGAGGTCCACGCCCGCGGGCAGCGGGGCCGGGGTGCCGGTGACGGACAGTTCGACGGGTACGCCCGTGCCGCGCACCCGCCCGGTCAGTTCGGTCAGTTGGCCCAGGCCCGGCTGCGGTGCCAGGTCCGCCGTCGCGGCCGGATCCGGCCCGTCCGAGACCATCGTCAGCAGACCCATCACGTGCCGCAGTTCCGCCAACGCGGCCCGGCCGCCGGCCTCGACGGCCTGCAGCGCCTCGCGGGCCTGGTCGGGGTAGGCGTCGAGGGTCTTGCGGGCGGCGCTGGCCTGGATCGTCATCATGCTGACGTTGTGGGTGACGACGTCATGCAACTCCCGTGCGATACGCGAGCGTTCGCGCTCCACGGCGAGCCGGGTCGCCTCCTGCTGGGCGCGGCCCCGCTGCTGCCAGGCGTGCACCAGGTTGGCGGCGAGCGCCACCGGCAGCAGTACCAGCAGGGGGATCAGACCACGGTCTATCTCCGGCAGCAGGGACAGCGCGGTGAACGCGCCGCCGCCCAGCGCCAGACTCACCAGCGCGGCCACCCGGTAGGGGCTGTACATCGCCGCGCTGTACGCCGCGATCAGCGCGCCGGCGAAGGCGAACACCGCCGCGTCCGTGGTGATCTCGCCCAGGTGGAACAGCCAGGTCGCGGCCAGTACCGCCCAGAACGCGGCCAGCGGATACCGCCGGCGCAGTGCCAGCGGGGCCGCGCAGAGCACGGCGAGCGCCAGCTCCCACGGCTTGGCGGGGGGCAGCTTCCGGTCGGTCTGCTGAGCGGGCGTGGAGTCCTGCTCGCGCGGCGGGAGCGGGCGGGCCGGCGCCGCGGAGGCCGGAGCTGATGACGATGTCGAGGCCGGAGCCGAGGTCGTGACGCGCGGCACCTGCGGCCGGTCGTCGTAGGCCGAGCGGCCCAGGTCGGCGGAGACCGTGCCCACCGCGAGCACCGCGGCGAGCAGCACATCGGCGATCCAGGTCCAGCGTGAGCGCCGCGGCGGCATGCCGATGGCGCGCAGCACCGAAGCTCCGCGGCCACCGTACGACTGCATGAGACCTGTCCGCAGCCCTCTCGTGGGGAACGGTCGGCGTCGAAGGATTCGCCTCGCTGAGTTCACCGCTCCATTGTGGCAAGCGGGCGTCCGCCGGGGATCAGTCCACGAGTCGGTCAGGCCTCAGCCTGAGGACTACATCGCTGTATTGAGGCCGCCGGGCCTCCGCCCCACACGGTAGGAACATTCGACACAGCGGCCGACGCGCTACTTGACCCCTCACCCCTAGCTTCTTCGAGTACTGAACGAGATCTGGCACACCTGGAGGCGCCGTGAGGGACCTGATCGACCCGCTCATCGAACTGCGTGACGTGAGCAAGGCGTACGACGAGGGCCCGCCCGCGCTGTCCGGGCTGACACTGGACGTGCAGCCCGGCGAGGCGGTCGCCGTGCTGGGCCCGTCCGGCAGCGGCAAGTCGACGCTGCTGAACCTGGTCGCAGGGCTCGACCGGCCGACCCAGGGCGGCGTGACCGTCGCCGGAGTACGGGTGGACGAACTGAACGAGACCGGCTCCGCCAAGTACCGCAGGGCCTGGATCGGTATGATCTTCCAGTTCTTCAACCTGCTGGACGACCTGACCGTCGCCGACAACGTCCTGCTGCCGGCCCAGCTCGCGGGCATGCCCCGCGGCCGCGCCGCGGCCCGCGCCGACGAACTGCTCGGCTACCTCGGCATCGCCCGGCACCGGCACGCCTACCCCGGCCGGCTCTCCGGCGGCGAACGCCAGCGGGTCGCCGTGGCCCGGGCGCTGATGAACAGTCCCGCGCTGCTGCTGGCCGACGAGCCGACCGGCGCACTCGACTCCGCGTCGGGGGCGGACGTACAGGCGCTGTTGCGCGAGCTCAACGCGGACGGACAGACGATGATGCTCGTCACCCACGACCTGTCGCTGGCGGAGGCCTGCGCGACCCGGACCGTCGAACTGGTCGACGGACAGGTTGCCCGCGACACCGCCCACAGCATGCCGAAGGTGGCCCGATGAGCGCGCTGGGGCCGGTGGGCCCGGCCGGCACCCGACTCGCGGAGCCCGGCGCGATCGCGTCCCCGCCGCCCGGAGGGACCCAGGACGGCAGAACCGGGCCGAGCGGTGGCGGTGCGCTCGGCCGCGTGGTCCGCGCGGGCGTGGGACGGCGCCGGGTGCAGACCGTCGTGATGGTGCTGACCACGCTGCTCGCGGTGGCGGCCTCGGTGCTCGGCGCCGGGTTGCTGGTGGCCTCACAGGGACCGTTCGAGCAGGCCTTCTCCAAGCAGCACGGGGCGCATCTCAGCGCGGAGTTCGACGCGACGAAGGTGTCCTCGGCGCAACTGGCGGCAACCGCGGCCGCCGACGGCGTGACTGCGGCCGCCGGGCCGTTCCCCGTGGCTTCGCTGCGGCTGGAGTCGGCGAGCGGCGGGCCCCCGGGCATCGAACCGCCGCCGGTGACGGTGGTCGGCCGCGCGGAGGCGGACCAGCCGGTGGACCAGGTGAACCTCGTCGAGGGCAAGTGGGCCACGAAGACCGGCGAGATCGTGCTGGAGACCAGTGCCCGTACCCCGGGCATCGCGGTGGGCAGCAAGGTGGAGGCCACCGGGCCGGCCGGAAAAGCCGAGTTGACCGTGACGGGGATCGCCGAATCGGTCGGCGAGAGCGCCGACGCCTGGGTGCTGCCGGCACAGCTGAGCCGACTGGCCGCGTCCGGCGCGGACTCGAGCTACCAGATGCTGTACCGCTTCGACGACGCCGACAGCCAGTCCGCGGTCGCGGCCGGCAAGAAGGCCGTCTCTGCGGGGCTGCCCGACGGCGCCCTGCGTGGCGCGCAGTCGTGGCTCGACGTCAAGCAGATCGCGGACAACAACGTCTCGGCGTTCGTCCCGTTCGTGAGCGCGTTCGCGCTCATCGCCCTGGCGATGTCGGTGCTCATCATCTCCATCGTGGTCAGCGGTGCCGTCGCCGCGTCCACCCGCCGCATCGGCATCCTCAAGGCGATCGGCTTCACACCGTCGCAGGTGGGCCGGGCGTACGTCGGACAGGCCCTGATCCCGGCCTCGCTCGGCGCGCTGCTGGGCGCGGTCGTCGGCAACCTGCTGGCGATCCCGATGCTGAACGAGGTCGAGACCGCGTACCACACGAGCGCCCTCCTCATCCCGCTGTGGATCGACATCCTGGTGCCCCTTGCGGCACTGGCGCTGGTCGTGGCCGCCGCGCTGGGCCCGGCCCTGCGCGCCGCCCGGCTGCGTACGGCGGTGGCGATCAACGTCGGGCGCACGCCGAGCGAGGGGCGCGGGCGCCACGTCCGTGGACTGCTGGCCCGGCTGCCGGTGCCGCGTTCCGTCAGCCTCGGCCTCGCGACACCGTTCGCGCGTCCGGCGCGGGCGGCGACCACCGCGGCGGCCGTCGGCTTCGGCGCGCTCGCGATCACCTTCGCGGTGGGGCTGGGCAGTTCGCTGTTCGCCATCCAGACGCACGGCAACCCGGACTCGGTCGGTGACGTCACCGTCAGCACCATGGGACGGCCCGGCGCGCCGGAGCGGAGCGGAGCCGGCGACCGCCAGGCGCCGACGCGCGGCGACGAAGGCACGGTGCCCGGGACGGGCTCCCGCTCGGACGGCGGCGCCACGGCCCGCGAAGAGCAGGACGGCCGCGGCGCGCCCGGTACGACGACGGGTCCACAGGACGATGTGAAGCCGGCCGACCCGGCCAAGGTCGAGGCGGCCATCAAGGCGCAGTCCGGCACGGGATCGTACTTCGGCACCGGCAAGACCTTCGTGAGCGTCGCCGGCGTCAAGGGCGGTACACCGCTCGTGGTCTACGAGGGTGACGCCAAGGGCGCCGGTCAGGTGATGGTGTCGGGGCGCTGGTTCTCCGCACCCGGCGAGGCGGTGGCACCGGCCCGGTTCCTGCAGGCCACCGGGGCCAGGATCGGCGACACCGTGACGCTGACCGACCAGGGCCACAGCGCACGGCTGAAGCTGGTCGGCGAGATCTTCGACCTCGGCGACCAGGGCATGGCGGTACGCGCCGACGCCGCGTCGGTGGCCCAGATCGTGCCCGACGTGAAGCTGGACCACTTCACCGTCGACCTCGCCTCGGGCAAGGACAAGGGCGACTACCTGGACGGGCTGAACACCCGGCTGAAGAAGATCGGCGGGGTCGCCACGAGCTCCGACGACAGCCGTACCTCGACCGTCATCGTGGTGATGCAGTCGCTGATCGCGATGCTGACGGCGATGCTCGTGGTCGTGGCCTGCCTGTGCGTCCTCAACACGGTGGTGCTCGACACCCGCGAACGGGTCCACGACCTCGGAGTGTTCAAGGCGCTGGGGATGAGCCCGCGCCAGACCGTCACCATGGTCCTCACCTCCGTGGCCGCCACCGGTCTGGTGGCCGGCGCCATCGGTGTACCCCTCGGCGTGGCCCTGCACCACCTCGTCATGCCGGCGATGGGCCGCTCCACCGGCACGGAGATCCCCGCCGCGGACATCGACATCTACGGTCCTGGCATCCTGGTCCTGCTCGCCCTGGGCGGCGTGGTCATCGCGGCGGCGGGCGCCTTGCTGCCGGCGGGGTGGGCGGCCCGGACGGGGACGGCTCGGGCCCTGCGTACGGAGTGAGCGGGAGGCGTACAGGGTGAACTGACGAGGAACGCCCGGGCGGTACCGGTGGATCCGGTACCGCCCGGGTGTTCTCCTTGCGGTGCGGGGAGGAGTGGCCTGTCAGCCGGGCGGTGCGGCGCCGATACCGGCGGAGCCCTCCGTGCTCTTCGTGGTGAAGCGGTCGACCTTGGTCAACACGTCCGTGCTGTAGAGGCGTTGGGCCTGCTCCAGGGAGAACTCCGCAAGATAACGGCGAAACGCCTCCGGGTCCTCCTCGGCCGAGTTCAGCATCTTCCGGTTGGCCGCCACGGCCTGGCCGCGCAGCCGGGCGACGCTGTCCTCGACGGCCTGGTCCAACTGCTCAGCCGGGTGCACCTCGTCCACGAGCAGCTGTGCCTCCGGGTCCGTGGCGTGGATCCTGCGGCTCTCCAGGATGATCTGCCGGGCCAGCCGAGGGCCCGTGTACCGGGCCAGACGGAAGTTGGCGGCGCCCGGCACGATGCCCTCCTGGGCGGCGGGGAGGCTGAGATACGCGTCCGCGGCGGCGAGTACGTGGTCGAAGACGAGGAGCAGCTGCATGCCGCCGCCGATCGCGAAGCCGTCGACCGCTGCCACCCAGGGTTTGGTTCGCACCGGCGGTGGCCACTCGCCGTCCTCGCCGGTGCGCAGGCCGCTCCAGATCTTGTGGAGGTAGCCCATCTCGCGGCGCAGCAGGAAGCCGGTGAGTGAAATGCCGCCCGCGTGCAGGGACTTGAGGTTGATGCCGGCGCTGAAGACCCGTCTGCCCTGATACCGGGGGTGCGTCATGACGCCGCCGCGCAGCAGGCACAGTTCCACCGCCGGGTCGAGCAGGGCGAGGTCCACGGCCGTCTCCATGTCGTCGACCTGGCGGTCGTCCTCCGCGTTCAGGCAGTCGTCGCGGCACATCGTCAGCCGGGCCACGCCGTCCCGGCGCTCGATCCGCACCGAGCCCAGGTCGGCCTCGCCCACCGCCGTGTACGTGGGCAGCAGCTCCAGCGCGCGCGAGGTCGGCCGCAGCATCGTCCCCATCAGATGTCCACCGGCGGCGGGTGCGTGCAGGACGGCCCCGAAGAAGATGCCGAGATCGATCTCGTGGCCCTCCTTCAGCGCCTGCGGCAACTGCTGGTCCGCGGCCAGTTCGGCCGGCGTCGGCAACAGCCCGGGAAAGGCCGCCCCGGCGGACTCGGCCAACTCGGCCAACCGCAGTCGGCGGGTGTACTCCTCGGTGACCTCGGCATACACGGCATCGGCGTGCACGGCGAGGACCGCGGCTCGCAACGCCCGGCGTTCGTCCGCGCGCGCCGGACCGAGGCCGGCGGCGTGGCGGAGGGCGGCGCGGTCGTGCGCGAGCCCGGCCCGTTGCTTGCGAGCGTGCAGGTCGGGTGGGGCGTACGTGTCTGTCATGGGCGTGTCTGTCATGGGCTCGCTTCCGCTGTGGTGCGGGCTGGTTGGCGTTCGGGGCCGTTGACGCCGGTCGCCGGCGCCGCCTCGACGCACGCAAACCCGGCCCGCAGTCGGCGCGGGCCGGGCTCGTTGTGCGTGTGGATCACGCGGCCGCCTCCGCCGCCGTTCGTCGCAGGGCTCGGTCGCAGGCTGCCAGGTGGGCGCCGAGCGCCTCTTCGAAGGGGACGGCGTGGGCATCCAGGACGAGTTGGCGGCGGATGGCCATTTCCGGGCCGTTGACGCCGGCCGCCAGGCCTGCAGCCGCTGCGGCCGCGCCCGTGACATCGTCCGCGACCTCGTCGATCAGATGCAGGGTCAGGGCCTCGGAGGCGTCGATCGGAGTGCCGAACAGGGTCGCGCGGCGGATCGACGCGATGCCGGGGGCCTGTTGGGCGAGGCGGTGGAGGGCCATGCCGGGCCACGTCGTGCCGTCCAGGGCCGGGAGCCGGAGGTGGAGGGAGCGGGTCGCCACGCGGAGGTCGGTGGCGAGGAGTGCGTCCAGAGCGGCGCCGCCGCAGGCGCCGTCGGCGATGGAGACCGTGACCGCCGGCAGCCGTTCGAGCCGGCGCAGAGCGCGCTCCCACTTGCTGACGAGCCCGACCGTCAGGCCGTCCGTCCAACCGGGGCCGGCGGGGCTGCCGGTCAGTTCGAGGACGACCGGGCCCCGTGCCCGGCCGTCCTCCGCGGCGTCGCACACGGCGCCCACCGCCGCGACGGTCTCCGCACTCAGCGGCCGGCTGCCGTCGATACGCAGTCTCAGCTGGTCGTTCACCGGATTCTCCTCACCACTGGACGAGTGCTGTCTCGATCGTGGAGCCGGGTCCCATGGTCATCAGGACCCCGAACTCGCCCGCCCGTACGACGCGTTCACGCATCAGCCGCTCGAACGAGAACAGGAAGGAGCCGCTCGACAGGTTGCCGTAGTCGCGCAGCACGCCGCTGGTGTGGCGCAGATCGTGCCGGGTGAGCCCGAGATTGACCCGCACGGCGTCGATGACCTTCTTGCCGCCCGAATGCACCAGCCAGTGGCCGATGTTGGAGCGACGCAACCCTTCGGCGGACAGCAGCCGGTCCACCACCTGCTCGGCGTTCGCGCCGACCACGTACGGGATGTCCGGGTCCAGGTAGAAGCGGCCACTTCCACCCCGCAATGACAAATACTTGGCTAGCCACGCGATTGCTGGTACGTTAATCCGTGTGGCCAGCCACCTAAATGGGTGGCGGCACGAGAGGAGTCGTCATGAGAGCCATCCAGTTCGACCGTTTCGGAGGCACGGACGTGCTGCACGAGGCGGACATCGAGGTCCCGCAGCCCGGCCCCGGGCAGATCCGCGTCCGCGTCAGGGCGGCCGGGCTGAACGCGCTGGACGGCAAGATCCGCTCCGGTGCGATGGAGGCCGCGTTCCCCACCCCGCTCCCCGCCGTCCCCGGTGTCGAGCTCGCCGGCGTGGTGGACGCCCTGGGCGAGGGCGTGCGGGACGTGCAGGTCGGTGACGAGGTCCTGGGCTGGTCGGACACCGGCTCGTACGCCGAGTACGCGCTGGCCACCACCGTCGCCCCCAAGCCCGCCGGCCTCGACTGGCAGCACGCGGTCGCGCTGCCGGTGGCGGGCGAGACGGCCGAGCGGGTCCTGAACCTGCTCGGCGTCACAGCCGGGGAGACCGTACTGCTGCACGGCGCGGCCGGAGCGGTCGGCACTCTGGCGGTCCAGCTCGCCACGGCCCGCGGAGCGCGGGTCATCGCCACCGCCGGCCCGGGCAACCAGGAGTACCTCACCGCGCTCGGCGCCACCGCGACCCTCTACGGCGAGGGCCTGGTCGAACGGGTCCGGGAGCTCGCCCCCGACGGCGTGGACGCGGTGTTCGACCTGGCCGGCAAGGGAGCCCTGGAGGACTCCATCGCCCTGCGCGGCGGCACCGAGCGCATCGTCACCATCGCCGACTTCCGCGCGCACCAGCTCGGCGTCACCTTCTCCAGCGGTGGCCAGGAACGCTCGGCCGCCCGCCTGGCCGCCCTGGCGCAGGACGCCGCCACCGGCAAGCTCGTCACCACCGTCACCGCCTACCCGCTCGCCGAGGCCGCCACCGCCCAGCAGGTCAGCGACGCCGGACACGTCCGCGGCAAGCTCGCCCTCACCCTCGACTGATCACACCCGCCCTTCCCCCTGTTCCGATCCACCGCACCGAAGGACTACCCATGCTGAACGCCCTGTGGACACCGACCACCGTCGGTGGCATCCCCCTCCCGCACCGCCTGGTCATGGCCCCGATGACCCGCAGCCGGGCCACACCGGAAGGCGTTCCGACCGAGCTGAACGCCGAGTACTACGCGCAGCGCGCCTCGCACGCGCTGATCGTCACCGAGGGGACCCAGCCCTCCGCCGACGGTCAGGGTTACCTCTTCACCCCCGGTATCCACGATGACGAGCAGATCGCCGGCTGGCGCAAGGTCACCGACGCCGTACACGCGGCCGACGGCCGGATCGTCATTCAGCTGATGCACACGGGACGTATCGCGCACCCCGACAACACCCCGCACGGGCGTCAGCCGGTCGCCCCTTCGGCGGTCCAGCCGCAGGGCGTGATGTTCACCGCGTCCGGGCCCCAGGAGATGCCGACGCCCCGTGCCCTGTCGACGCAGGAGGTCGAGTCGACCGTCGACGACTTCCGCCGCGCCGCAGCGGCCGCCGTCGCGGCGGGTGCCGACGGTGTGGAGATCCACGGCGCCAACGGCTACCTGGTGCACCAGTTCCTGGCCGACAACACCAACCAGCGCACCGATGGCTACGGCGGCTCCATCGACAACCGCATCCGCTTCGCCGTAGAGGTCGCGGCCGCCGTGGCCGAGGAGATCGGCGCCGACCGCACCGGCCTGCGCATCTCCCCGGGCAACCCCTTCAACGACATCGCCGAGTCCGACACCGCCGAGCTGTATCCGGCGCTCCTGCGCGCCCTCTCCCCGCTCGGCCTCGGCTACCTCCACGTGACGCACGCCGGCGACGAGGAACTGCTGGCCACCCTGCGCGCGCTGTGGCCGACCACGCTGATCCTCAACCGGGCCGGCACCGATCTGCCCACCCGCGCCAAGGACATCGACCACGGCACGGCCGACCTCGTCTCCGTCGGCGCCCTCGCGCTCGCCAACCCGGACCTGGTCGAGCGGCTACGCTCTGACGCGCCGCTGAACACCCCCGACCCGGCGACCTTCTACGGCGGCGGAGCGGCCGGCTACACCGACTACCCCACCCACACCGTCTGAGGAACCGCATCATGCCCCGCTCCACCCACCGCACCCCCTCTACGGCGAGCGAGGGGCCGATGAGTTACGCGATCTTCCAGCTCGCCCGCGCCCACCGTGCCCGCGCCGGCGCCATGCTCCGCGAGATGGACCTGCACCCCGGACAGGAACTGCTGCTGATGCAACTCCTCGACCGGGACGGCCAGACCCAGTCCGAGCTGCTCGAAAGCGTCGGCCTGGACCACTCCACCGTCTCCAAGTCCCTGCGCCGCATGCAGGACGCCGGCCTGCTCGTCCGCGAGCCTGCCGCACACGACCGGCGCGTCATGGTCGTCCACCTCACCGACAAAGGCCGCGCTATGCGCGAACCCATCACAGCCATGTGGCAGGCCCTGGAGGAGACCTCCGCACGGGACCTCTCGGCGCAGCAGGCAGAGGCCTTTGTCCGCACCGCCTACGCCATAGCCGACGCGATCAACAGCGGCGTTCTTCCCCGGGAAGAGTCTGAGTAACTCCCGCGGCCTGTGCACCCGGTTCCGCCTGGAGTGCACATCGCTTCGGCGTCCTCGCGACAGCGCTGCAGCGCACCCAACTGCACGAAGGCACGTGCTGAACGGAGCCCGGGCTCCGCGGCTGTCGGACAAGGCCCGGTGAGCCGCGCCGGCGGATGTGGCGCGACCCCCGCTCACCCCGGTACGTCAGGGAGTACGGGCTGAGCGGGGCCTCAGACGGGGATGTCGAGCCCTTCACCGTCGCCAGCCAGGCTGCACATCGAGGACGGCCGCATCACCCGCGTCCCGTTCACAGCCGACCCCCACAAGCTCCTGCGGACCGGCGGTGACCCGCGCCGCAGATCCGCCCATCACAGGCCCGCACCTTGAGCGACCCTGGCCGACGGCGCCCACGTCCGCGCCACCTTGAATCCCCCCACTCCTGCCCTGATGGAAAGTGAGACCCCCATGACCACCACCCTCCCCGTCCTCGTCGTCGGCGCGACCGGCTCCCTCGGCGGCAAGGTCGTCGACGAACTACTCACGCGCGGCAAGAACGTCCGCGCCCTGGTCCGGCCGACCACCGACGCGAGCAGACTCGAAAAGCGGGGTGTCGAGATCGCCCGCGGCGACATGCTCGACCTCGACTCGCTCGTCGCCGCCATGAACGGCGCCGACGCCGTCATCACCACCGCCGCCGGCTACACCCGCGGCGGCAAGAACGCACACGACATCGACACCGTCGGCAACGCCAACCTCGCCGAGGCCGCCCACCGCTCCGGCATCCGGCGGTTCGTCCTGACCAGCATCCTCACCAGCGACCAGACACCCCAGGTCCCGCACTTCTGGCACAAGAAGCTCGCCGAGGACAAGCTCGAACAGCTCGGCGTCCCCTTCGTCGCACTGCGCCCGGGGGCCTTCCTCGACCAAGTCGCCACCATGGCGGGCAACCCGCTCGACACGGGCCGCCTGATCTGGCCGGCCAAGGCCACCGTCCCGCTGACCTTCGTCCACACCTCCGACCTCGCGGCCTACCTGGCGGCCGCCGTCGACGCCGAGGCAGACAACGGTGAGCGCATCGACATCGGCTGGGACCGTGCGGCCAGCATGCGCGAAGTGGCCGACCTGATGGGCCGCCGGGCCGGAAAGAAGATCAAGGTGTGGGCCGTACCCTCCGTCGTCGTCCGCGCCGCAGGAGCCGTCGTCGGCCGCTTCAATCCGGTGGTCAAGGACATGGCCGCGATGTTCGGCTGGTTCGACACCGGCCGCTACGTCGCCGACCCCCGCCGCCAGCAGCAGCTGTTCGGCCCCGTCCCCACGGCCGAGGAGGCCCTCGCCCGGTACACCGACGAGCTGGGCACGGCCCAGCACCGGTGACGGGCCCTCATCCCGGTCCCGCTGCCCGGGCGGGGGCCAACCGAGTGGTGGAGGAACCGCTGTGACAGATCACCACACGTTCCTACCGCACCCGGAACGGCCCCCGGTTCGCTCAGTGGTGATGACGTGGGCCACCTCTTCGAGAGTGGCCACGTGGCCTGATCGGCGCGTCACGGCCCTCAGCCCAGGCAAGCCATGACGTTCTTGCGTTCGGAGATCACCGAGCCCTGAGCGGCGGCTTCCCGCCGATCGAGCTTCTCCAGCCGCGACGCCATCGCCGTCTCCAGGACCGCGTCCTGGGACAGGACGATCCGCCTTCCGACCACGAAGGGCAACGGCGCACGGCATCACCGGCTCACCGCTGAAGAGCCGCACCGGGCGAACGCTGAGGAGGACCCAGGACCGGCTGACCACCGAGCTGTGACCGGTGGAGCTGTCGCGCGACCGGGCTTGCGGCGGCGATCGTAGCCAGGTGCCGCAACGACCATGTCGAGCCGCTGGCGCCCGGACGGTCTCAGCCGCGGTCGCCGTCGCCGGCGATGGTGTGCAGGATGCGCTGGCCGATGTGGGCGAGCTGTTTGACCTGTGCCTTGGTCAACGGGTCGAACACCAGGCGGCGGACTTCCGCGACGTGGCCGGGAGCGACGTCGACGATCTTCTGATACCCCTCGTCGGTCAGGGCGGCCAGCGTGTAGCGGCCGTCGGCCGGATCGGGGCGGCGTTGGGCGTATCCCTTGCGTTCGAGCCGGGCCACGACCTGGGAGAGGCGAGAGAGCGAGCTTTCGGCGAACGCGGCGAGCGCGCTCATGCGCAGTTCCCGCTGCGGTGATTCCGACAGTGCCGCCATCACCCCGTACTCGAAGTGCGTCAGCCCTTCGTCGCGCAGGTGCGTGTCGAGCGCGTGTTCCAGGCGCCGCATGACGCCCATCAATCCGTGCCAGGCGTGGCGCTCCTCCTCGTCAAGCCAGCGGGGTGCCTCGTCAGCAGGGGTGTTCGTCATGCCCTCCAATGTACCGACGCTTCACGCTTCAAGTGACTCCCTCTCGTTTTCACTTGAAGCTTTAAGTCATTGCCGCTACTTTCGACTTAACGCTTTAAGTGACTGCCCGGGGTTCCGAGCAGCGCCGAACCTTGAGGAGTCCCCGATGGAGCTGCTTGTCCTCGGTGCCACCGGTGCCACCGGGCGCCTGGTCGTCGAGCAGGCGTCGGCCGCGGGCCACACCGTGCGTGCGCTCGTCCGCTCACCGCGGAAGCTGGATGCTCAGCCCGGCCTCGACGTTGTTTTCGGGCGGGCCACCGACGCCGGTGACGTCACGCAGGCCATGGCCGGCATCGACGCGGTGATCAGTACGCTCGGTGCCACCGGCGGAACCGTCATCACCGACGCCACGCGTGCCGTCATCTCCGGCGCCGCCACCACCGGCGTCACCCGGTTCCTGGAGCTGTCCTCCTCCGCCGTGCTGCGCGAGCGCCTGAGCGGACCCGCCGAGTTCACGTCCAGCACAGCCATGGGCGCCATGGTCAAGGACAAGGCGGCCGCCGAGGACGCGCTGCGCGCCAGCGACCTCGACTGCACCCTCGTCCATTCCGTCCGTCTCACCAACGGTCCCGCCACAGGCGCCGCCAAGCCCCTGCCCGAGTCGGCCACCTTGCGCATGGGGAACACCGTCAGCCGCGCCGACGTCGCCACCTGGATGCTCACCGCGCTCTCCGACACCACCACCACTCGCCGCTCCGTCGTCATAGCCGGCTGACCCCACCCGCTTCCCTGACCCGTCCCCCACACGATCCGGAGAAACACCATGAGCCACCAGTTCGTCGCCCACCCGGCCCGCCGCAGCGGCCTCGTCGTCGCCGGCGGCCTGATAGGCACCGCTGCGGTCGCCGTCGCCATCAACGCCATTGTCGCCGCGACAGCCCACGCCGCCGGCGCCTCGGACGACTTCGAAGCCCTCCAACTGCCCGCCTACGCCGCCCTCACCGTCTTCGGCGTCCTGATCGCCGCTGCCGCCTGGGCGATCATCCGCGCGCGCTCGGCACGCCCGGCCCGGCTGCTGCGCACCCTCGTGCCCGTCGTCCTGATCGTCAGCCTGATCCCGGACGTCATGGTCGGCATCTCCGACAGTCGGCCCGGCACCAGTTGGGGCGCCGTCATCGCCCTGATGGTCATGCACGTCGCTGTTGCCGCCGTCGCCGTCCCGACTTTCCAGCGGCTTCTCCCTCTCCCCACCACCCAGGACTGACCACGCCACCGCCGCGACGGCCCTGTTCTCGTACAGCTACGGCCAACGGACATGTAGCGCAGCGTGATGCTCTCACGGCCTGAATGCGGTCACGTGCCCCGATCTCGGTGAGTGCGTTGGTCCAGCCCTGGCCGATGGCGACCAGTACCTCGCGTTCGCGCTCGCTGAGAGTCTGCAGCCGGGGCTGCCCGGCCGCGGGGGTACCGGTCGGTGCGATACGCCCGGTACTTCGCCATCACCTCGGCTCGCGTGCCGTCCCGGCGGTGCGTGGGGGTGTCGTAGACGAAGGGGTTGTACAGCGGGTACTTGGGCAGGTCCCAGCCGCCCATGGTCCAGCGGCGGCCGACGTGGACGAGGTCGGCGGGCGCGTGTTCGAGGCGCGGGCCGTACTCGTGGATACGGCCCCTGACGTTGACCACGCGCGTGTGCACGACGTCCTCAGTGCTCGTGCGGCAGGTGCTCGTACGGCAGCAGGTCGGGCCGCTTCGGCGGCAGGCCGTCGCCGGAGGAGCGGCCCGTCAGGCGCCGTCCGATCCACGGCAGCAGGTGCTGCCGGGCGAAGCGCGCGTCCGCGATGCGCCGGGCGACCCACCTCGGGGGGACCGTCGCCGGGATCGGCGTACGCCACTCCGTGTCCTCGGGGTCGTAGCCGAGGGTCTGCCACACGGCCTCGGCGACGCGGCGGTGACCCTCGGCCGACAGGTGCAGCCGGTCGACGTCCCACAGGCGCGGGTCGGAGAGGGAGGGGGCGCCGTACAGGTCGACAACCACCGCGCCGTGCCGTGCGCCGAGCTCGTCGACGACCGTGAACAGTTCCTCCATGCGCGGCCGGAAGCGCTCCAGGACCGGGCCCTGGCGGCCGGGGCTGCGCATCAGGACGAGCTGCTTGCAGGACGGGGCGAGCCGTTCCACGGCCTCCGTCAGCAGGTCGCGCACCCGGACCATGTCGCACTTGGGTCGCAGGGTGTCGTTGAGGCCGCCGACCAGCGTGATCACGTCCGCCTGCATCGCCGCCGCCACGTCGACCTGTTCGTCGACGATCTGCTGGATCAGCTTGCCGCGCACGGCGAGGTTGGCGTACCGGAAGCCGGGCGTCACGGCGGCCATCCGGCCGGCCAGGAGGTCGGCCCAGCCCCGGTAGGAGCCGTCCGGAAGCAGGTCCGACATGCCCTCGGTGAAGGAGTCGCCGACCGCGACCAGGCTGGAGTAAGTGGGATTCGTCTGCATGGCGGAAGAAATGGTAACGCGGTCACATACCCGCCGGTCGGTAGGTCCGGGTTGTCACGACTGCCGCCCGAACAGCTCCCGCAGCACGTCCTCCATCGTCACCAGTCCGGCCAGCCGTCCGTCCGCGCCGAGCACCGCGGCCAGATGCGTCCGGCTGCGCCGCATCGCCGTCAGCACGTCGTCCATCGGTGTGCCCTCCCGGATCCGTGCGATCGGCCGCATGTCCCGGACCGGGAACGGCAGGTCCCGCGGTGAGGCGTCCAGCGCGTCCTTGACGTGGAGATAGCCGACGATCCGGCGTCCCTCGTCGACCACCGGGAACCGCGAGAACCCGGACTCGTTCGAGAGTGCCTCCAGCTGCTCCGGGGTGACGCCCACGCGCGCGTAGATCACGCCTTCCAGGGGCAGCACCACGTCCCGTACGGGCCGCCGGCCGAGCTCCAGCGCGTCGTGCAGCCGCTCCCGTGCGCGCTCGTCGATCAGTCCCGCCTCGCCGGAGTCCCGCACGATCCGTGCCAGCTCGGCGTCCGAGAAGGTGGCCGTGACCTCGTCCTTGGTCTCCACGCGCAACAGCTTCAGCAGGGCGTTGGCGAAGGCGTTGACCGCGAAGATCACCGGGCGCAGCCCTCGCGCCAGGGCCACCAGCGGCGGCCCGAGCAGCAGCGCGCTGCGCACCGGCTCCGCGAGCGCGATGTTCTTCGGGACCATTTCGCCGAGCAGCATGTGCAGATAGGTCGCCAGGGTCAGCGCGATGACGAAGGACACCGCGTGCCCCGCGCTCTCCGGCACGCCCACCGCGTGGAACACCGGCTCCAGCAGATGCGCGATCGCGGGCTCCGCGACCACACCCAGCACCAGCGTGCACAACGTGATCCCGAGCTGCGCGGCCGCCATCAGCGCGGACACGTGCTCCAGCCCCCACAGCACGCCCTTCGCGCGCCGGTCTCCCTGATCGGCGTAGGGCTCGATCTGACTGCGCCGAACGGAGATCAGCGCGAACTCGGCCCCCACGAAGAAGGCGTTCACGACGAGAGTCGCCAGACCGATCAGCAACTGGACGGCGGTCATCCCTCGGCCCTCCGCTCGGGCGGCACCGGGGCGGGAGTGGCGCGGGTCGCCTCCGGTGGTGGCTGGACGGTGGTCGGGCCGCGGGTCCCCTCGAGCGGACGGGGGGCCGTCATCGCGCGGGCCCCCTCCTCCGATGACTGGACGACGGTCATGACTCGGCCCCCTCGCCGGACACGGGCGCGTGCAGCAGTACGCGCGCCGCACGGCGGCCCTGCGCGTCCACCACGTCGAGTTGCCAGCCGGTGACCTCCACCGAGTCGCCGACGGCCGGGATCCGGCCGAGTTCCGTCGCCAGCAGGCCGGCCAGCGTCTCGTACGGTCCCTCGGGGGCCCGCAGTCCCACGCGCGCGAGCTGGTCCACCCGCAGCGAACCGTCGGCCCGGAAGAGCTCCCTGCCCTCCTCGTCGGTGCCCGCGGGGTCCAGGTCGGGCGTCTCGTGCGGGTCGTGCTCGTCGCGCACCTCGCCGACGACCTCCTCGACGATGTCCTCCAGCGTGGCCACGCCCGCCGTACCGCCGTATTCGTCGATGACGACCGCCATCGTGCGCTTGCCGGAGAGCCGGTCCAGGAGCCGGTCCACGGTGAGCGATTCGGGCACCAGCAGCGGCTCGCGCAGCAGCTCGACGACCGAGGCGCGGGGACGGCGTTCGGCCGGTACCGCGAGGATGTCCTTGATGTGCGCGATGCCCACGACCGAGTCGAGGCTGCCGCGGTAGACGGGGAAGCGGGAAAGACCGGTGGCGCGTGTCGCGTTCGCCACGTCCTCGCAGGTCGCCTGGACGTCCAGGGCGATCACCTGCACCCGCGGGGTCATCACGTTCTCCGCGGTGAGGTCGGCGAGGTTGAGCGTCCGTACGAACAGCTCGGCGGTGTCCGCCTCCAGCGCGCCCGCCCGGGCGGAGTGCCGGGCCAGCGCGGCCAGCTCCTGCGGACCGCGCGCGGAGGCCAGCTCCTCGGCGGGCTCCAGGCCGAAGCGGCGCACCACCCGGTTGGCCGTGTTGTTGAGATGGGTGATGAAGGGACGGAAGGCCGCGCTGAACCAGCTCTGCGCGGTGCCCACCCGCTTGGCCATGGCCAACGGAGAGGAGATCGCCCAGTTCTTGGGCACCAGCTCACCGACCACCATCAGGAAGACGGTCGACAGCGCGGTGCCCAGTACCAGCGCCACCGACCGGGACGTGGACCGCGAGATCCCGAGCGACTCCAGGGGTCCCGCGATCAACGCGGCGATCGACGGTTCCGCGAGCATGCCGACGACCAGGTTGGTGACGGTGATCCCGAGCTGCGCCCCGGAGAGCTGGAACGTCAGATTCCGTACGGCCTTCAGGGCGCCGGACGCGCCCCGCTCGCCCCGCTCCGCCGCCCGCTCCAGCTGTCCGCGGTCCACCGTGGTCAGCGAGAACTCCGCCGCCACGAACGCACCGCAGGCCAGCGAGAGCAGGATCGCCAGCAGCAGGAGGAGCACTTCGGTCATCGGGTCACCTCCGTCCCATGATCGGACAGGGTCCCCAGGATCGCCCGTCCTACCCGGCGAGGGGCTTCACCCAGCGCCGCCACTTCTCCTCGGGCGCATACCCCGCCGCACGCCATGCGTGCTGGGCCGTCTCGTTGCGCACCAGCACCATCGCGTCCCCGCGCCGCCCGCCGAGCCGTACAAACCGCTCCTCCGCGGCCGTGAGCAGCGCCGACCCGATGCCGCGCCGCCGACGCTCGGGGTGCACCGCGAGCCGATACAGATGGCACCGCCAGCCGTCGAAGCCGGCGATCACCGTGCCGACGAGTTCGCCGTCGAGCTCGGCGAGGATCAGCGCCTCGGGGTCGCGCGTGACCAGCCGCTCCACGCCGCCCCGGTCGTCGCTGATGCTCGTCCCCTCGGCGGCCTGCTTCCAGAAGGCCAGCACGGTGTCGAGGTCGTCGGGCGTCGCGGCCCGTATCCGCAGGTCTGTCATACGGCGATCCCATCACGGCCGTTCCCACCGGTACGGGAAATTCCACGATCCGGACGGCTACCGGCCGCCGCGCAGCCGCGCCATCACCGGTGCGAACGCCTCCATGGACGCCTCCAGCACCGTCAGGTAGGTGAAGCCGTACCGCTCGCGCTGTGCCCGCACCTGCGCGACGATCTCCTCGACTGTGCCGATCAGCATGATGGGCAGCTCCAGCGCCTGCCGGAGGGTCAGGTCCGGCAGCCGGTGCAGGAACGGGGTGGCGACGGCCTCACGGTCGTCGGTGACGACCACCGTCTGGATGAGCAGGTTCAGTTCGGCCGGCTCCTTGCGTCCCTCGGCCAGTTGAAGATAGCGCGCGACGCGCTCGTCGAGCTGCTCGGCGGTGGTCGGTGTCAGCTTGCCGGTCGCGCTGCCCGGCACAAGGGTCGCCCCGGTGAAGGCCGCGATGTCGGCGTGCTCGGCGGCCAGCCTCAGCATCCGGTTGCCTATGCCGCCGATCAGGAGGGGTACCCGGGGCAGCTGCACCGGCTGCGGCACATGGTCCGGCGAGGACAGCAACCGCTCCAACTCCCCGACCGTGCGCCGCAGATGGTCCACCCGCTCGCCCGGCGAGCCGAAGGGCAGCCCCGCCCGGTCGTGCTCGGACTGCACATAGCCGGTGCCCAGGCCGAGTTCCAGGCGGCCGCCGGTCAGGGCGTCCACCGTGGCCACCTCACGCGCGAGCAGCGTCGGGTTCCAGAACCCCGCGTTGAGGACGAACGTGCCGAGCCGCGGCCGCTCGGTGACCGCCGCCGCCGCGACCAGCGCCGGGAACGGCGCGACCTTGCCGAGATGGTCGGGGACCAGGATCACGTCGTAGCCGAGTTCCTCGGCCCGTCGGCACTTGGAACGCCAGTCCTCGTCGGTGGCGGCGGCGGTCAGGTTGACGGCGAAGCGAAAGGAGCGGGCCTGCACAGGGCTGGGCTGCACGGAGCGGGGCATGGACTCTCCTCAGCTGTAAGCGACTTGAGTCGTCTGCCCCGCGATTGCATCACTCGTGCGCGATCGCCGCCAGTACGTTCATGCGCGATGCACGCAACGCCGGCAGCAGCGCCGCCACGACGCCCACCACCGCCGAGCCGACGACGACCGCGACGATCGTGCCCCAGGGGATCGCCAATGCGTTGAGGCCCTGCAGGGCCAGCACCTGCTGGGTGCACACCCCCCACACCAGCCCGAGCGCGAGCCCCAGGACCGCGCCGAACACGGCGATGACCACCGACTCCAGCCGGATCATCCGCCGCAGCTGCCGCCGGGCGAGCCCGATGGCGCGCAGCAGCCCGATCTCCCGGGTGCGCTCCACGACCGACAGGGCGAGGGTGTTGACCACGCCGAGCACGGCGATGACGATCGCGAGCCCGAGCAGCGCGTACACGAGATAGAGCAGGACGGCGATCTGGTCGTGGACCAGGTCCTTGTAGTCGGCGAGGTCGCGCACCTGGACCTGCGGATACGGGTCGAGCGTCTTCTCCAGGCTCGCGCGCAGCCGGTCGGCGCCGGTGCCGGACGCGGCGTTCACGTACAGCGCGGAGTCCTGGCCGCCCGGCGTGAACCGCTCCAGCGTGTCCAGGCCGAAGTAGATGCCGCCCTGCGTCCCGAACCCCTCGGCCGAGTCCTGGTCGGTGAGGGCGCCCACGGTCAGCTCGGTCCGGCGCCCGCCCTGGAACTCGACGGGGACCCTGCTGCCGACCCTCACGTCGTGCTCGCGCGCGAAGTCCAGGTCCATGGCCAGGTGCCCGGCGGCGAGCGCGGCCGCGGTGTCGCCCTGCGCGTAGGTGATGTGGGCGACCTCGTCGAGCCGTGGGTCGTACCCGGCGGCGGTGGTCTCGACGCGCTTGCCGTCGGGCAGCCGTACGGCGATGGGCGCGAACCTCGACCGTACGACGAGCCCGGCGCCGTCGGTCCTGCGCACCGCGTCCGTGACCTCCTGCGGGAACGGCAGGAAGTTGCCGTTCTGCACGACGAAGTCGGCGCCCAGCGTCTTGTCGATCTGGTCGTCGAAGGACTTGGACATGGAGGCGCTGGCCACGGACATCCCGCCGACCAGGGCCAGGCCGACCATCAGGGCGGCCGCGGTGGCGCCGGTGCGGCGGGGGTTGCGCAGGGCGTTGCGCTGGCTCATCCGCCCGACCGGGCCGAAGAGGGCCGGGAAGGCGCCGCCCAGCACCCGGATCACCGGCCGCACCAGGAGGGGTCCGGCGATGACGGTGGCGAGGAGCGTCAGCACGACACCGATTCCGAGGAGCGAGGCCGCGGAGGCGGTCTTGGACGCAAGGGCGCAGCCGACGAGCGCGGCCGTGCCGGCCGCGCCCACCAGGCCGCCGACGATCGCCCGGACCCTGAGCGGCCGTCCGATCCCGGCGATCTCGGCGTCCGAGAGGGCCGCCATGGGGGAGACGCCGGCCGCGCGCCGGGCCGGGAGATAGGCCGCGACGAAGGTGACGCCCACGCCGACGACGTACGCCGCCACGGGGGTGCCCCAGCCGATGACCATCTCGCTCGTCCGGATGTTCATGCCGAAGGCGTTCATCAGCGCGATGAGCCCGACGGCGAGTCCGATGCCCGTGCCGAGCCCGACCGTGGAGCCGACCAGGCCGAGCAGCGTGGCCTCGGTGAGCACCGAGCGGCGGACCTGGCGGCGGTCGGCGCCGAGCGCCCGCAACAGGCCCAGTTCACGGGTGCGTTGGGCGATCAGCATGGAGAAGGTGTTGACGATCAGGAAGATGCCGACCAGGACGGCGATCCCGGCGAATCCCAACATCACGTACTTGATGACGTCGAGGAATCCGCCCAGTTGGTCGACGTCCGACTTGGCCTGCTCATCGGCGGTCCGGTACTCGTACGTGCCCGTCCCGAGCGCGGCGGCCACGCGCTGCTTGAGCCGGTCGTTGCTCACGCCCTGAGCCGCGTCGATGGAGATGCTGGTGGCGGCCTTCGGGGAGCCGAGCAGCTTCGCCTGCGCGGTCGGCGGGTCGAGGAACAGCAGTGTGGCGCCGGGGTTGGTGGTGGTGAAGGTGACGATGCCGACGATCCGCACCTTGAAGGAGCCCGGCCCCGCGATCACGGTGAGCGGGTCGCCGATGCGCAGGTCCTTGCGGTCGGCGGTCTCCGAGTCGAGCAGCGCCTCGGCCGGGCCGTGCGGGGCATGGCCGGAGGTCAGCTTCACCGGGCTGCGCGAGGTCGGGTTCCAGTCGGTGCCGATGGTGGGGGCGCCGGTGGTCGAGCCCACCGACTCGTTGTCGGAGTCGACGACGGTGATTCCGTCCACCTCGGCGTCGAAGCGTGCGGCGCGGACCCCGTCGACCCGGGCGACCCGGTCGGCGAGCGCGGCCGGCAGGGTGGCCGTCGTGCCCGACGGGATGGCCTCCTTCAGGTCTTGCTTGGGGCTGATCGTGAGGTCGGGCGCGGTCGAGGCGAAGAGCCGGTCGAAGGTGCGGCTCAGGGTGTCGGAGAAGATCAGGCTGCCCGAGACGAACGCCACGGACAGGACCACGGCCAGCGCGGAGAGCAGCAGCCGCCCCTTGTGGGCGAGGAAACTGCGGAGCGTCGCCTTCAGCACGGGGTCATTCCTCGTCGGAGTCGGCGTGGGGGTCGGCGTGGGGGTCGGCGTCGGGACCGGCCTTGGGCTCGGGCTCGGCGTCGCGGTCGCCCTCGTACTGGCCGCGGATCACGTCGAACCGCTTCATGCGCTCCAGTACGGCCTCCGCGGTGGGCCGCTCCGTCCTGTCCACGATCCGTCCGTCCCCGAGGAAGAGCACCAGGTCGGAGTGGGCGGCGGCGCCCGGGTCGTGGGTGACCATGACGACGGTCTGCCCGAGCTGGTCGACGGCCTCGCGCAGGAACCCGAGGACCTCCAGGCCCGCACGTGAGTCGAGGTTGCCGGTCGGTTCGTCCGCGAAGATCAGCTCGGGCCGGGAGGCCAGCGCACGGGCACACGCGACCCGCTGCTGCTGACCGCCCGAGAGCTGCGAGGGCCGGTGCTTGAGGCGGTCCCGCAGACCCAGGGTGTCGATGACCTGGTCCAGCCACTTCTCGTCAGGCTTCTTGCCCGCGATGTCCATGGGCAGGGTGATGTTCTCGGCCGCGTTCAGCGTCGGGATCAGGTTGAACGACTGGAACATGAACCCGATCCGGTCCCGGCGCAACCGGGTCAGCTCACGCTCCTTGAGCCCTGTGATCTCGGTGTCGCCGAGCCACACCTGGCCGGCCGAGACGGTGTCGAGCCCCGCCAGGCAGTGCATCAACGTGGACTTCCCGGAGCCCGAGGGCCCCATGACCGCGGTGAAGCGGCCCCGCGCGATGTCGACGTCCACCGAGTCCAGGGCGAGCACGGCCGTCTCACCCGAGCCGTACGCCTTCGTCAGACCGCGGGCGCGGGCCGCGATCGTGTCGGCCGGGGCGTGCTCCGCAGCAGCTGTGGACAAGGCTCTCTCCTCGCTCGTGACGTCGCTCGCGGACCGGGCGGTCCCCATCCGGCCGAGAGTAATGTGACCCACCCCACACCGGATATCCCCCGTGGGGTCGAGACGCTCTCCATCGCAGGTCGGGCCTCCCGTATCGATGTAAGGGGCACCCTCCACCCGCCGCAAGCACCCCTTGCCGTTGCTAGCACTTCGGCGCTAGCTTCGAGGTATGGCGAAGACTCAGTTGAACGTGCGGGTGGACGAGGGCACCGCCCGCGCCGCCCGTGAACGTGCCCTCGCCCGCGGCGTGAGCGTCAACCGCTACATCGAGGAACTGGTCATGAAAGACACCGGCGAGGCGGGCCAGGCCTTCGTGGAGGCCGCGGCCGACTTCATGAAGCAGTACGAATCCGTGTTCGCGGAGGAGTTCGGCAAGGATCACGAGACTCGTTGAGCGATCTGCACATCGATCTCGCCTGGCTCCTGATGCTCGCGGAGCAGAAGACCCCGGGGGATCCCCAGGTCACCGACTGGGGCGCCCTGGTCGCCGCCGTGGCACGCCACCAGGCGGAGATCTTCGACATCCCCGTCTACGACAGCCCGCACCTGCGCGCCGCCGCGCTGCTGCAACTCCTCATCCACGTCCCGGCGTTGGAGCGGACCAACGCGCTGTTCGCGTGCGCGGTCGGGTACGCCTATCTCGTCGCGAGCGGACTGAGGGTCGTCACCTCGCCCGAACTCGTCCGGGACCTCGCCAAGGTGGCCAAGAAGGGCGACGCCTCGGTGCACGACATCGCGCGCGAGCTGCGCAGGTGGACCCTGTGATCAGGACACTTCCCGTGGCGGCCGCCAGGCGGTGCCCAGCACGCAGAAGGACGTAGGCGTCGCCGGCCCCTTCTCCGGCATCGACACCCGCCGGTAGGGGCCGAGTTCGAATCCGGCCTCGCGCAGGGCCGCGACCGGGTCGCGGGCCAGATGACAGCCGCCGTTCAGCGGGGGCCACACCGTGCGGTCCAGGGCGCGCTGGGTGAAGCGCATCGCCGGGCCGCCACCCCTGCCGTGCTCGAAGAACCGCACGGTCCCACCGGGCCGCAGCACCCGGCGCAGCTCGCCGAGTGCACGCGGCACATCGCGCACACTGCACAGCACCAGCGAGATCACCACGGCGTCGAAGGCCTCGCTCTTGACGGGCAGCGCCTCCGCGGCCCCGGGCACCACGTCGACCGGCACCTCCGCGCGCAGGGCGGCCTCCACCGCCAACTTCCGCAGTCGGCGCTCCGGTTCGATCGCCACCACCTCGGAGACCGCGCCGGGATAGTGCGAGAAGTTCAGGCCGTTGCCCGCCCCGATCTCGATCACCCGCCCGGACAGCCCGGCGAGCAGCCGCTCACGGACCCCGGCCATGCCCCATCTGCTCTCGGCGGTGACACTGACCCGGGCGTAGTACCGGGCGAACAACGGATGGTGGACGGGGTCCCGGGACACCTTGCCGGAACCGGCGGACCGCGGCGCCATGGCAGCCTCCCTCGCAGGACAGGACCGACCTCACCGCCATTGTCCCCCGCGGGACCCCGTCGCACCCCTGCCGACGCTCACTGGGCGGCGTCGCGCATCTGCTCGTGGACGCCGCCGACCCCCTTGCCGTACCCGGACGGCCGGACAACGTCGTCCCGCGCGGGGTCACACGCGCGTGGCGCCCGGATGATCAGCCTGTGCACCGGCAGCTGCGCGCCGGCCGACGCCCTGGGACCTTTCGGCCACTGCGGAGCACCCCGCTGAGCGGCCCAGGCCCGAGCCGGACTTCGCGCGCTCAGGGTGCCTCGCGTACCCCGAACGCCGCCGCGTCCCACGTCCCGTCCAGCCGCGGTGCCAGCCAACCCGGCGCCGCCGCACGGAAGTCGGCGGGCGCCAACCCTCCTGCGCCCGCCGGCAGCGCGCCGAGCAGCGGGGCCCCGGACACGTCAGGCAGATCCGCGAGGTTGCAGCGCGAGGCGAGATCGGGGGACTCCGGCCAGCTCCCGATCACCACGCCCGCCAACTCCACCCGGCGGTGCCGGAGTTCACGGGCCGTCAGTTCCGTGGTGTTGAGGGTGCCCAGACCCGCCGCCGCCACGACCAGGACCGGCGCCCGCAGCAGCTCCGCCGCGTCGGCGAGCGTCCCGCCCTCGTCGTCGAAGCGGACGAGCAGCCCGCCTGCCCCCTCCACCAGGACCAGGTCGTGGTCGACGGCCAGCTTGGCGGCGGCCTCGGCGACCTGATGCGGGCGCACCGGTTCGAGAGCGGCCCGCCGCGCGGCCGTCGCCGGGGCCAACGGCTCTGGAAAGCGGGCGAGTTCGGCCTTCGTCACGGCACCCGCGAGCCGGGCCACCTCCTCGGCGTCCCCGGGCTCGTCCGGCCGTACGCCCGTCTGCGCCGCCTTCAGGACGGCGACCGTCCGTCCGGCGGCGAGCGCGGCGGCGGCGACGGCGGCCGTGGTGACGGTCTTGCCGACCTCCGTGCCCGTGCCCGTGATCACCAGTACCGGCATGTCATCCCTCCAGAGCGGCGGCACACACCGCACGCGCGATCCGTGCCACGTCCTCGTCACCCGTGACGTAGGGCGGCATCGTGTAGACGAGGTCGCGGAACGGCCGCAGCCACACGCCCTCGCGTACGGCGGCCTCCGTCGCGGCCACCATGTCGACCTCGTGGTCCAGCTGCACGACCCCGATGGCGCCGAGAACCCGTACGTCCCGCACGCCCGGCAGCTCACGAGCCGGCGCCAGTCCCTCCCGCAGCCCCGCCTCGATCCGCTTGACCTCGGCGAGCCAGTCCTGTCCGAGCAGCAGCCCGATCGACGCGCAGGCCACCGACGCGGCCAGCGGGTTGCCCATGAAGGTGGGGCCGTGTGCGAGCACCGGGACCTCGCCGCGCGAGATGCCGTCGGCCACGCGAGACGTGCACAGGGTCGCCGCCATCGTCAGGTAACCGCCGGTCAGCGCCTTGCCCACGCACATCACATCGGGCGTGACCGCCGCGTGCTCCGCCGCGAACAGAGCGCCCGTACGGCCGAACCCGGTCGCGATCTCGTCGAACACCAGCAGCACGTCGTGCGCGTCGCACGCCTCGCGCAGCACCCGCAGATACGCGGGGGAGTGGAACCGCATCCCGCCCGCACCCTGCACCACCGGCTCCACGATCACCGCGGCCAGTTCGTCCGCGTGCCGCTCGATCGCCGCGCGCAGCTCGTCGGCGTACGACTCCTCGTACTCGGCCGGAGGCGCGTCCACGAACACCTGGCGGGGCAGCACCCCGGACCACAGCTCGTGCATCCCGCCCTCGGGGTCGCACACCGACATGGGCTGCCAGGTGTCACCGTGGTAGCCGCCGCGCCAGGTCAGCAGGCGCTGCTTGCCCGGACGGCCCAGCGAGCGCCAGTACTGCAGGCACATCTTCACCGCGACCTCGACCGACACCGACCCCGAGTCGGCGAGGAAGACATGCTCCAGGCCGTCGGGAGACATGTCGACAAGGAGCTTCGCGAGCCGGACGGCGGGCTCGTGGGTGAGCCCGCCGAACATCACATGGCTCATCCGCCCGAGCTGCTCGCGCGCCGCCTCGTTCAGCACCGGGTGGTTGTAGCCGTGGATCGCCGACCACCAGGAGGACATCCCGTCGACCAGCTCCGGGCCCTCGGCGAGCTTCAGCCGCACCCCGCTCGCCGACTCCACGACGAGCGGGTCCACCCGGCCGGGCATCGGACCGTACGGATGCCACACGTGCCGCCGGTCCAGCGCCAGCAGCTCCGGCACCGGCAGGGCGGGCAGATCAGGCATTGGGCGCGAGATCCGTTCCGGCGCCTCGGCGGCGTACGGCGACCAGATCCGTACGGGGCTCGCTGACCGTCGGCGCGGCCGGGGCGGCCGTACCGCAGACCCCGCCGTCCGCGTGCGACCCGCAGCCGGCGCTCTCGTGGGAACCGCACCCACCCCCGGACGTGACCCGGTGCTCCGGCAGTGTCACCTCGCCCGCGCCCTCCACCTCGAAGCCGGCGTCGGCGATCATCTCCAGGTCGGCCTTGCCGGCCTGGCCCTCGGTGGTGAGGTAGTCGCCCAGGAAGATCGAGTTGGCGAGGTTGAGGGCGAGGGGCTGCATGGTGCGCAGATGGACCTCGCGGCCGCCCGCGATACGGACCTCGACGTCCGGGCAGACGAAACGGACCATCGCCAGGATGCGCAGGCAGCGCTGCGGGGTGAGGTTCCACTCCTTGGCCAGCGGGGTGCCCTCGACCGGGATCAGGAAGTTGACCGGAACCGAGTCGGGGTCCAGCTCGCGCAGCGAGTAGACGACGTCGACCAGGTCCTCGTCGCTCTCGCCCATGCCGGCGATCAGGCCCGAGCAGGCGGACAGGCCGGCCGCGTGCGCCTTGTTCACGGTGTCGACCCGGTCGGCGTAGGTGTGCGTGGTCGTGATGTCGCCGTAGGTCGACTCGGAGGTGTTGAGGTTGTGGTTGTAGGCGTCCGCGCCCGCCTCGCGCAGCCGCTCGGCCTGGCCGTCGGAGAGCAGACCCAGACAGGCGCACACCTCGACGCCCTCGTTCTGGTCCTTGATCGCCTTGATGGTGCCCGCGACCCGGTCCACGTCACGGTCGGTCGGACCGCGCCCCGAGGCCACCAGGCAGACCCGCTTGGCGCCGCCCGCAAGGCCCGCCGCCGCGGCCTGGGATGCCTGCTCCGGCTTGAGCCAGGTGTACTTCAGGATACCGGCCTCGGAGCCGAGCCGCTGCGAGCAGTAGGAGCAGTCCTCGGGGCAGAGCCCGGACTTCAGGTTGACGAGATAGTTGAGTTTCACCCGGCGCCCGAACCAGTGCCGGCGCACCTTTCCGGCCGCGGCCACCACGTCGAGCAGGTCGTCGTCGGAGGTGGCCAGCACGGCCAGCGCCTCCTCGCGGGTCGGCAGCTCGCGCCGAAGCCCCTTGTCCACCAGCGTGTTCAGCAGGTCCATGAGAGCCGATCCTGTCCTACGGACCCGCCCCTGGCCAAGGTAGGGATCGGACAACACACCCGCTTCGACGTGTGGGTATTGCCACACCGTGGGTAGCGTTTGCTGCCGCTAGGGTCTGTCCGTTGTCTACAAAAGCCCCGGAGGACCCATGGCGTTCGGCTGGATCGACGAGCAGGCGGCGGCGCGCCGGCGGGCCGGACTCGTACGGACCCTGCGGCCGCGTCCGGCCGACTCGCCGCTGCTCGATCTCGCGAGCAACGACTACCTGGGCCTGGCCCGCCATCCCGAGGTCGTCGAAGGCGCCGCGGCGGCCGCGCGGACCTGGGGCGGCGGCGCCACCGGGTCCCGGCTCGTCACCGGCACCACCGGGCTGCACACCGAACTCGAACGCGAACTGGCCGACTTCTGCGGCTTCGAGGCGGCGCTCGTCTTCTCCTCCGGATACGCGGCGAACCTGGCCGCGGTCACCGCGCTCGCGCCGCACGGCTCGCTGATCGTCTCCGACGCGGGCAACCACGCCTCGCTCATCGACGGCTGCCGGCTGGCCCGCGGCACGGCCCAGGTCGTCGCGCACGCCGACCCGGACGCGGTGCGCAAGGCGCTCGGCACGCACGACGGCCCGGCCATCGCCGTGTCCGACACGGTCTTCTCGGTCGACGGCGACGCGGCGCCCCTGGCCGCCCTCGCCGAGGCATGCCGGGAGCACGGCGCCGGCCTGGTCGTCGACGACGCCCACGGTCTGGGTGTGCTCGGCGCCGGCGGCCGCGGCGCCCCGCAGGCGGCGGGACTCGCGGGCGCCGACGACGTGGTCGTCACGGTCACGCTGTCCAAGTCGCTCGGCAGCCAGGGCGGTGCCGTCCTCGGCCCCGCACGGGTCGTCGAACACCTGGTCAACACGGCACGGACGTTCATCTTCGACACCGGTCTGGCCCCCGCGTCGGCGGGAGCCGCCCTCGCGGCCCTGCGGCTGCTCGGCCGTGAGCCCGAGCGGGCCGCACGCGCGCGCGAGGTGGCGACCGGACTGCACGCACGCCTGACCGCCGCGGGTCTGGAAGCGGTACGTCCGGACGCCGCGGTGGTCTCGGTGCGCGCGCCCTCCCCGGAGGAGGCCGTGCAGTGGGCGGCGAACTGCCGTGCCGCCGGGCTCTTCGTGGGCTGTTTCCGGCCCCCTTCCGTGCCCGACGGCATCTCACGGCTCAGGCTGACCGCCCGCGCGGACCTCTCCGAGGAGCAGATCGAACGCGCTGTGCGTGTGATCGGCGAAACACGACCATGAGTCGGCGTGACACGGCCGTGCTCCTGATGGTCTGACGGTCAGAACGCGGCTGTGAAGCCCGCCCAGCTCTCGGGGGAGAAGAGCAGCGCGGGTCCGTCCGGATTCTTGGAGTCGCGTACGGCGAGCAGCCCGGCACAGGGCCCGGCCGACGGCCTCGCCGTCTCGACGCAGTTGTTCGCCCCGGTGCTGTAGCTGCTGCGCAGCCAGCGCACTTCGGGCAGTTCCGTAGTGGTGGATACGTTCCGAGGCAGTGCAGACATGGTGCCTCCTTACGCGCCGTCACCCATCGCGGCGAGGTAATCCAACGAGTCCTCGGGCGAAAGGGCGTGGGACTGAAGGGTGTTGAAGGCCTCGGTGTAGGCCTGGAGGTCTTCTTTCCGCTCGAGATAGAGGCTACTCGTCAAGTGGTCGAGAACAACTACATCCAGATCAGAAGTGCGCGGGAATGAGAAGATTACGAAAGGCCCCGTGATACCCACATGCGCCCCGGCAGTGAACGGCAGTACCTGCAGCCGCACTTGAGGCAACCGCGCCGCCTCCAGGAGCCTCCTCAGCTGCCGGGCCATCACCTCGGGACCGCCGACCTCCCGCCGCAGCACCGCCTCGTCCAGGACGGCGCTCAACTCCAGAGGCGGCTGCGCGCGAAGGATGTCCTGCCGGGCCAGCCGCACCTTGACCAGTGCGTCGAGACGTTCGTCGTCGAGGCCATCCACCGCGGCCCGGGTCACCGCGCGGGCGTACTCGGGCGTCTGCAGCAGCCCGGGCACGACCGAGGTCTCCAGCGTGCGCATCGCGCTCGCCTGGGCCTCCAGACTGATGAAGTCCCGGTACGTCGGCGGCAGGACACCCCGGTACGCGTGCCACCAGTGGTGCCGGCCGCCGGTCTCGTCGGAGCCCGCCAATACCATCAGCAGCTCCCGCAGATTCGCGTCCCCCACGCGGTAGGCGTCGAGAAGTAACCGCACATCGGCCGGCTTCACGCCGCTGGCACCGGTCTCGATGCGGCTCACCTTCGACTGGTGCCAGCCCACGAGCCGGGCGGCCTCACCGCTGGTGAGCCCCGCACTCGCGCGCAGCGCACGCAGTTCGGCGCCCAGTTTTCGCCGACGCACCGCGGGGCCGTGCTGCATGGCGCTACTCCTTACTCCGTGCGAGCCGCCCGCATACGGTCTCGCGTCGCGGAGTTCACCGCTTCGAGCGACAGATATATGCACATCTTGGTGGATCGGCACCCGTCACGGCCTCGGTGATGGCACTCTGACGATGAACCACCAGTCCGGGACCGTACTCGAACCATCCGCACCGTGTCGGACTCCGGTCCCGTGGGAAAGGGACGACGTCGCCATGGCAGACCACCTGGAAGCATCCGTCACTCTGCCGAGCGAACCCGCCTCGGTCTCCGCGGCCCGCACCTATGTCCTGACCACACTGGCGGAGTGGGGGCTGCCGCCGACCACCGACGCCGCCGAGACCGTCCGGCTCATCGTCTCCGAACTCACCACCAACGCCGTACAGCACACCTTCGGGCAGTCACCCACCTTCACGGTGGACATCGAGCTGGAGCGTGACGAACACCTGCGCATCGGGGTCACCGACAGCCACCCCCGCTTCCCCAAGCGGCTGCCGGCCGCGGTCCAGCAGGACAACGGGCGGGGGATGGTGATCATCCGCTGGCTCGCCGCGGAGTACGGCGGCAGACTGAGCGTCAGGCCCACCCGGGAAGGCGGCAAGACCGTCTCCATCGAACTGCCCTGGACCGTACCTGCGGAGCCGGTCACCGCCGCCGGCCAGCAGGAGCCGTGACCGACCGGTCGCGGACGCGGGTGCCGCGGGCACGCGTGTCAGACCGGCCGCGCTCTGTCGCACGCTGGGGCGGCCGAGCCGTCGTCGGGGTCGCCGCAGGCGCGGTGACGGCTCTCGGGGTGATGCTCCCGGGCGGGCCGCCGCGCGCGGCCTGATCACCTCGTGCTCCGCCGGCCGGGGTGCCGGGCGCGCCGGTGCCGCCTCGCGCTCCTCGGCGAGGCCCGCCCGCCGGACCAGTCGGGGAAGCGTGCCCCACAGGCCCACACACACCATCAGGGTCGCCGCGCCCGCGGCCACTCCGCCCGCCCGGCCCGTCGTCACGTCCACCACGAGCAGCACCGATCCGGTGAACGCGAACACCAGAACCCCCATGCCGACCGTCGCGAGCCGGGAGGAGACCGGCACGATGCGGGCCTTGGCGCCGCGTTGGAAGAGCGAGCGGTGCAGGGCGGCGGGCGCGGTGAAGAGGGCCGCCGCGAGCACCGCGAACAGCAGCGTGGTGACGTACGGGGCGCGCTGGAAGGTGTCGGGCGACGGGAAGCGCCGGGTGAAGGCCAGGGTCAGCAGAAAGGCGAAGAGGATCTGCACCCCGGTCTGGGTGACGCGCAGTTCCTGGAGCAGTTCGCCGAAGTTGCGGCCGGCGCACTCCAACGGGTCTCGCTGCGGGCGGTGCACCGGCTGTGGTCGGCCATGCGGCACGGGTAACCACCTGAGCCCGTGTCACGGGAGGCCCGAGAGGGCGACGGGAGGTCAGGTCGCCGCCGCCCCCTCGGGGGCGTCACTTGACCCGGCCGTACCAGACGCTCTTCGTCCAGATCTTCTGCAGTCGCACCACGTCCCCGGTCTTCGGGGCGTGCCAGATCTTTCCCTTCCCGGCGTAGATGCCGACGTGGTACACGTTCGAACCCGAGTGGAAGAACACCAGGTCGCCGGCCTTGCGGCTGCGCACGCCGATGTGGCGGGTCTTGTTGTACTGCTGGGCCGCCGTGCGCGGGAGCTTCTTGCCCGCCTTCTTGAACGAGTACAGCGTGAGCCCTGAGCAGTCGAAGCGGCGGGGCCCGGTGGCGCCGTACTTGTACGGCGAGCCCTTCTTGGAGGCCGCTACCTTGAGTGCCTTCGTCGCAGGTGTCGCTGCCGCGGCGTCGGGCGCGAGGCCCGGGACCACGACGGAGCCGCCCACGGCGGCGATGGCGAAGGCCGAGGCCGTACCGGCCCGGACCATCAGCGACGGGACACGATTGAGCGCAGTCATGCGCAACCCTTCGTCAGCCGCCTGTGAAGGATGACCTGTCGGATTCGGGCTGGCGAAGTTGCCCGGCCGCTGACGCGGCTTCACCCCAAGGGATGCTCGGCCCGGTCATGGTGTGACCGTTCCGGCGACCCGTCGTGCTTGGGTCCTCCACTCCTGCCGATCCACTTCTGTCGACCGGTCATCCGGGCGGCGGCAGGACTCGGCGTCCGCCCGGATCGCCCCGCCACTGCGGCGGGGGCTTGTCGTCAGACAGGGATCTTGGCGCAAGAAAGTGCGAAAAGCCCAACGGAACCGATGATTTGTGGTGTTACTCACCACTCACCCGTTTGGGTGGACACCCCTTCGAAGGACCCCGAAGGAAGGGGTGTCGAGGGGTCAGGAGACCCCCGGACCAGCACAGAAGGGCCTCGTTCCGGTAGCGAACCAGGCGCGTTGCGCAAGTTCGACGCTCGCAAAAAGGGAGCCGTGCCTCCTCCAATAGGGGGTACGTCGTTTGGTCCGTTTCGACTCAGGTCCGGACGCCTCATCAACTGTCGGGCTCGGGAGGGACGGTGACCCGGGCCGTACGCCGCTCGCCGTCCAGGACCCGCAGCGCCCGCGCCAGCGTCTCGGCGTGCAGTTCGCGCTCACCCCGGCCGTGCATCAGCACCAGCGCGTCGCGCAGCTCGGTCGCCCTGCTCACCAGCGCCTGCGCGGCGCGCAGGCCGCCGTAGGTGTCCTCGCGCCGGGCCGGGTTGATCCGGCCCAGCAGGTCGACCACGTCGAGATAACGGTCGATCAGCTCGCCCTCGGCGCGCGTGAGTGCGGGCAGCGGTGGAAGGTCCGGGACCATCGGGCGATCACCTCGCGCCCGGTGCGGGGTGGGAGGACCTGCGGCTCGGGACGATCGCGTCCGCCAGGCCGTACTCCACGGCGCCCCGGGCGTCCAGGATCCTGTCGCGCTCGATGTCCGCGCTCACCTGTTCGGGGCTGCGTCCGGTGTGCCGGACCAGCATCTCCTCCAGGCGGGCCCGCACCCGGATCAACTCCTCGGCCTGGATGGCCAGATCGTTCGCCTGTCCCTGCACCGGCTCGCTCAGCGCGGGCTGGTGGATCACCACCCGGGCGCCCGGCAGGACGGACCGCTTGCCGGGGGTGCCCGCCGCCAGCAGCACCGCGGCGGAGGAGCCGGCCTGTCCGAGGCAGGTCGTCTCCACGTCGCAACTGACGTACTGCATCGTGTCGTAGATCGCCGACATCGCGCTGAACGAGCCGCCGGGGGAGTTGATGTACAGCGAGATGTCCCGGTCGGGGGCCTGGTACTCGAGGTACATGAACTGCGCCATCAGATCGTTCGCCGAGGTGTCGTCGATCTGCGTCCCGAGGAAGACGATCCGTTCCTCCAGCAGCTTCGAGTACGGATCCGTCGTCGTGTGCCCGAAGCTCGTGCGCTCATGGAACTCGGGCAGGACGTGACGGGCGGTGGGTCGGATCATGGCGTACCCCTCCTCGCGGCAGGCTGTCCGTAAAAAATGTACAGGACGTACGTGACGTGATGATGGGGCGCATTGAAGTGATCCACAAATCACCGCAGGTCAGGCCGTGTTTAAGCTGATCGTGAAGCAGGTTTCCCTCACGATCGTCTGGTGTGTTCAGGCAGCCCGCGTCGCCCTCAAAGCCGAGCAGAACCGTGAGGTGATCCGAGGCGGCGCGTAGGCAACTGGACCACCGCGCTCCAGGTCACCGGCAGCCGTGAGTGACCGTCTGCAAGCTTCCGAGCGCCGGAGGGCCCGTCGTCCGTACTCTGGGGGGCTTGCGGCGAATCAGGCTGATTCCTGGCACGATGCCTGTTATGCAACGGGTGCCCGTCCCCTGCCCCGGCCATCTGATCCCGGATGCCACCGACAGGTTCGACGCCGCATACCGGGCGGCCAAGGCGCAGCGTGCCGTGTACGTGGGTATCGAACGCGAGGGCGAGCGGTGGACGGTCAAGGCGGATGCGCTGAGCGCCGGCCCCGCCCACATCGTCCAGGACAGCGTGAACCTCGCCATGCGGGCCGCCATCGTCCGCCTGGTCCGCGCGCGGGAGGCAGGATCGGATGCTTTTGCGGGCCCGGTGTACTTCATGCTGCACGGCGTGCCCAGCGAAGGGCGGGCCCGTGAACTCACCGCCGCCTTCCACGCCGCCCTGTATGGAGATCTGGGGCCGCTGCACCGCGCGGTGCCTGCCTGCCGCTGATCAAGACGGTGACGCGGCCGGTTGACGCCTCAGTGACCTGACCCGCGCCCGGAGCGTTGAGCCGGGCAGGACGGACGCACCGCCGTCCCGAGGGCCCTCGGCTTGCTTCCCGCTATTGGGCCGAGGGCCACCTGCTCGTGGTCACAGCCTCCGGCTGGCCCGGTGTACGAAGGCGGGCGGGAGGTTCGCCCACACCGCCTTCGAGCGCTCCAGCCGGTCGAAGCGGCAGGCCAGTTCGGCGGTGAACTGGCGGGCGGGCGGGGTCCAGGCCGCGTGCAGATAGGCGAAGGTGGTGAACCGGCCACCGGGCGCGAGGACTTCGCTCACGGCGTCCAGGATGTGTCCGCGCCGGTCCTGCGGCATGACCGTCCACGGCAGCCCGGAGACCACCGCGTCGACCGGTTCGCCCACCACGGCGGCCAGCCCGGCGGCCGAGCCCTGGACCACGGTCAGCCGGCTGTCACGCCGGGTGGCCGACAACCGGGCGGCGAGCACCTCGTTGAGCTCGACTGCGACGAGCCGTGCGTCGGGGGCGAGCCGGGCGAGGATCGCGTCGGTGAACACCCCGGTCCCCGGGCCGAGTTCGGCAACGAGCCGGGCCCGCTCCAGGCCTATGCCCTCGGTCATCGTGTACGCCAGCCGCCGTGAACTGGCGGCTACGGCACCGGTCATGAGGGGCCGTCTGAGGAACTCGGTGGTGATGGACATGGCGGCCATGCTGGAAGAGCGCCGGGTGGCCGGACGTCGTATCCCGGGCTGGTGTCCGTACGACTGGGGGAGGACCTGGTGACGCCCGCCAGGACGATGCCGGGGAGCGGGGCCCGGCCGTAGCGTGAGGCCGTGCAACGGCTGATGGAGACCCTGCCTCGTCTGCGGCGCGCACATCCGTGGCTGACGGACGTGCTGCTGATTGTGCTGGTGGCCGTGCCCCCGGTGATCCGCCCGCAGCCGGGCTGGCGACCGGTCTGGGTACAGATGGTCGTGTACGCCGCCCTGGTGCTGCCCCTGCTGTGGCGCCGCCGCCGACCGGTCCTGGTCGCGGCCGTGGTGACGGCCGCGTTCTGGGCCCAGTATCTCGGACAGGTGTGGGGACAGGAACCGGGACGCGGCGCCGTCGCCCTGGCCGCGGTCGTGGCCACCCTCACGGTACGCGGCCTGCGCCGTGCTGCTGCGGCGACGGTGCTCTGCGCCGCCGGCTGCGTAGCGCTGTGGGTTCCCGCCTGGCAGCGGGACTACGGGGGGCCGGGTGCCCGCGGTGCCTTGCTCACCCCGCTCGCGGTGGGACTCCTGTTGGCCGGGGCCTGGCTGTTCGGCGAGTTCGTCCGTGCCCGGCGCGCCTATATCGCCGAGTTCGAACGCAGGGCCGCGCTCGCCGAGTCGGAGCGCCTCGCCCTGGCCCGGGTCGCCGTCACCGAGGAGCGGGCGCGCATCGCCCGCGAGATCCACGACGTCCTCGCGCACAGTGTCAGCGTGATGGTGCTGAACGCCGAGGGCGGCCGGCTGATGCGGCACACCGATCCCACGGTCGTCGACCGCACCCTCGGCGTCATCAGCGCGACCGGCCGTGAGGCCCTGGACGAACTGCGCCGACTGCTGGAAGTGTTGCGCACCCCCGACGCGGATGCCCCAGCCGGCGGCCCCGGCCGCGGGGCCGGGCCGGATCACAGTGGGGCCGTCGAGTCCCTTTCGGCTGATCTTCGGAGGCTGGTCGGGCGCCTCGACACGAGCGGCAGGCGCGTCCGGCTGGATCTTCGTGGGGAACGGGGCGGTCTTCCGGCGGATCTCACCGCGCAGACCTACCGCATCGTGCAGGAGGCGCTCACCAACGTCGTCAAACACGCGCCGCCGGACGCCACGATCCGCGTACGGGTCGACACAGGTTCTCAAGGGCCCGGGCGGCAGGTCAGCGTCCGGGTGGAGAACTCGGCAGGAGCCACAAGGGGAGCAGCCCCGGAGCACCCCACCCCGCTGCTTCTGTCCGGTCACGGACTCACCGGCATGCGCGAACGCACCGCCCTGTACGACGGGAACGTCGACGCCGGACCCACACCCGACGGCGGCTACCGGGTCACCGCCACCCTGCGCCCCACCGGACTCAAGACCGCCCCGGTGACCCCATGACCAAGCCGACCCCGACCCCGACCCCGACCCCGTCCCCGTCCTCGGCTTCCGTTCCGTCATCGTCACGGGTGCTGATCTGCGACGACCATGCGCTGATCCGGATGGGCCTGCGCATGGTCATCGAAAGCCAGCCCGACCTCACCGTGGTGGGCGAGGCCGCCGACGGCGATGCGGCGATCACGGGGGTGGCCGCGCTGGAGCCGGACCTCGTCCTGATGGACGTACGCATGCCCGGCATGAACGGGCTCGCCGCGACCGAGCACCTCTGCGCACTGCCCCAGGGACCCCGGATCCTCGTCGTCACCACCTTCGACCTCGACGAGTACGCCTACGCTGCCCTGCGCGCCGGCGCGAACGGCTTCCTTGTCAAGGACGCCCCGGCCGAGGAGATCCTGGTCACCGTCCGCGCGGTGCTGCGGGGCGAGGTCATGGTGGCGCCTTCACTCACCCGACGCCTGGTCGAACGCTTCGTCCTGCAAGCCCCCGCATCCGCGCCCGCCCAGCGCGAACTCCTGGCAGCGCTCACCGACCGGGAACAAGAAGTCCTCGCCTTGATCGCCCGGGGACTGACCAACAGTGAGACCGCCGAGCGCCTCTTCGTGGGAGAGACGACCGTCAAGACTCACCTCGGCCGCATCCTGACCAAACTCGGCCTCCGCGACCGAATTCACGCGGTGATCTTCGCCTACGAGAGCGGGCTGATACGGGCCGGGGACTGAACAGCGACGGGCGCAGCGCCAGGCTGCCCGCATGGCCGTCGTTCCGGAACTGCCTGCGCCGGGTCCCGCCTTCCTACCTCGCGCCGGGGTCCAGCAGCCGACGGATGCGCTCGTACTCGGCGGCCATCTGCGGTGTGGCGAGGATGTCGTCGAGGTCGGCGGAGACCTCGTGGTCGATGTCCTCGATGGAACGGATGGCGAGTTCGTAGAGCTCTCCGCGCCGGTTGTGCTCCAGGTAGCTCTTCCAGTGCGCCAACGCGGTGATGGCGGTGAGGACTCCGGGATCCAGATCGTCTTCGACCAGGATTCCGTCATAGATCGTCGCAAGGTCGTGGTGCAGCTGCGGTGCGCTGATCGTCAGGACGTTCGCGCAGGCGGTGGTCAGTGCCGCCCGGGCCGCTTCGGAGAGTTCGTCCTCGGCCGCACCGCGCAGCAGCTCCGGCCGCACCAGACGAGTGATTGTCTCCTCGCCGAAGGCACGAACGTCGCCCTCAGCGGCCCCGACGATCAGCTGGAGAACCTCTGCCTCTAGCTCGCTGTAATCCACGCGCGCAGCTTAAGCGTGGTGTGCCCGAGACTTGGACCGAGGGCCGACGGGATGAGCCCCGGGCCATGGTGAAGGCATGGCGGGAGCGGGCCGGCAGCAGCGGCGCAGAAGAATTCCGCCGTTCCTCCTCAAGGCACTGCGGCGGAGCGGCTGTTCCCCACGAAGACCGATCCCACCTTTGCATCTGTTACCTCGTTGCGGAGGAGATCGGGACGCTCGCCGGTGGTGGCTACGACGGGCACAGGGCGGCGGTCATCAGGGCGAGGGCCGCGGGGCCGGCGTCGGCTTCGGTGCCCCAGTCGGTCCAGTCCACGGTGATCTGGCGGGCGCCGTCGAGTGTGTGGAACGAGATGGTGCGGTATCCGGGAGTGCCGCCGCCGTGGCCCACGATTGTGCCGCAGGGGAGCGTGGCGATCTCCAGGCCGAGGCCCCAGCCGCCGCCGCTGGTGTCGGCGGTCATCTCGCGCAGCTCGGCGGGGTGCAGGAGGCCGCCGCTGAGCAGGGTGCGGAAGAAGCGGTCGAGGTCGGCGGTGGTGGAGATGACCTCACCCGCGGCTCCGGCGACGGACATGTTGACGGTGGTGTAGTCGACCGGGACGAGTGTCCCGTCCGCTTTCCTCACGGGTTCGTAGCCGTGGGCGTGGGGTCCGGTGATGAAGGGAGAGGAGCCCGGCAGGCGGGTGTTCCTGAGCCCGAGAGGCCGGATAATGCGCTGGTCGATTTCCGTGCGGTACGAGCGGCCGGTGATCTTTTCGACGATCATCCCGAGCACGATGTAGTCCGTATTGGAGTAGTGGTGATCGGTGCCCGGCGGGAATAGCAGAGGGCGGTCCCGGTTGCCGTCCTTCACGGCCCGTCGGACCAGCTCGCCGGTGGTCCAGGTGCGGAAGCGGTCATAGGGGGCGTCGCCGTCCAGCAGTCCGTCGGTGTACTCGGGCAGACCGCTGGCGTGCTGGAGCAGGTCCCGGACCGTGATCCGGTCGCCTCCGAGAGCGGGAACGAGTCCGGGGAGCCACCACTCGGCTGTGTCGGACAGGCGCAGCCGCCCCTCGCCCACCAGTTGGAGCACCACGGTGGCGGTGAACGTCTTAGTGACGCTTCCGGCGCGGAAACGACCGTCGATGGGGGCCGGTTGCCGGCCGTGGAGCCTGGACTTGCCGCTGCTGCCGCGCCATACGGCATCGCCCCGCCTGACCTCGGCGACCGCGCCGATCGCGCCGGTTGCCGTCACCCGGTCAAGCGCCGCCTGCAACGCGGTTCCGTCCGGTACAGCGGAGGGCGGCGCGGCGACCGCGCTGCCCGCCGCGGAAACCAGCGCGCACACCGTCACCAGTGCCACCGCCCCGAGTCGTGAGCCCCTCATCGTTCTCCCGCCCTCGCTGTTCCGTGGTGCCGTCTGCTGGCCTGGACGATGCTGCCCGGCCACGCCGGTACGACGAATCCACCTGCGGAACGAAGGGGTTACCCGGAACAAAGGGCCACGCGCCCCGACGCCGGGATCAGGGGGTCACCTAGGGTCCGTCAGGAACAAGCCCCGTCACGCCCCTTGCCCGCCGTACCCCGCGTCGGCTCTCCCCGCTGTCCAGGCACAGGGCTCCGTGCTCAACAGGGCTCCCTGCTCATGGGTGTCAGCGCGGCGACGTGCGCGGCGACGTGCGGCGGGGGCACGTTCGGCGACGTGCCGGGTGACCGCGGGCGCTGGTGCCGTGGACGATCAGGCTGAGCTGTCGGGCCAGCGGGCCGGGATCGACGGCACCGCCCTGCGCCTGGGCGTCGTACGACGAGCCGGCGATGCGCGCGGGCGTCGAGCGGCTGCTCACCGAACTCGATTTTCTGCACCGACCTCTTCGGCTCGATTCGCGAGGAACACCACATCGAACGCGGCCCGGCCGGCACGGCGTCTCCAACGCCTTCTGCTGAGGGTGCGTCGGGGCGCAGCATGGCAGCCGGTTCGGGGGTCGGCCAGGTGGCCGTCTCGGGCGCCGCCTCGGTGCCGTGGCCGAGTCCGACCGCCTCGTAACGGGCGCCGAGCACGCCGTGGACGTGGACGTGGACGTGGACGTGGACGTGGACGTGGACGTGGACGTGGACGTGGATGTGGAAGTGCGCGATCTGTGCCTGCTCCGGCAGGTCGTCGAGTTCGGCGGGCCAGGGCTCGCCCAGTGAGCAGATGACGGGGATGTCGAGGTGGCGTGTCTGCAGGAGCTTCACGGCGCGTTCGAGGGGGCCGCGGAGTCTGGCGTAGTGGCCGGGGGTGCCGTCCGCCGGTACCAGGTCGCAGTTGTCGACCTCGTTGTGCACCTCGACGTAGGCGACGGGGTCGGCCAGTGCGCGTTCGTCGAGGAAGTCCAGCACTCCGGCGAGGGCTTCGGCCACCGCCTCGGCGCGGTCCGGGCCGGGACCGCGGCCAGGGCGCGGTGCCAAGTGTCGGTGTCGGCGAAACTGGGGGACTGCTGGTACTCCCACGAGGACACGATCACCTTGCAGCCGTGCCGGGCCGCGGCCTCGAAGAGTTCGACGAGCCGTCGGCGGCCGTCCAGCGGGTAGCCGCCGCGCACGTCGTACCAGCGGGTGCGGTGCCCGAACTGCTCGCCCAGGCCGCGGACCTGGATGGACTCGACGAGCGCGCGGGTAGTTCAGCGACCGCATCCTGTACAACACGGACGAGTTCCGGGTCGACATCACCGACTGACAGCCGACGCCTCCACGGCGCCGACGAACTCCGTCCACGCGACAGACCCGACAAGAAGGACGTGCCCGTCCGGCACCTTGCTGTCCTGGACGGGAACTACGCCGGGGGTGCGGGAGGTGAGATGTCGCGACTGCGGGGAAGGCCTGCGTCGGCAGGCGCAGGCTTCGCGTGTGCGGAGGCGGCTCAGGGTATGGGGTCGACGGAGGGTGGGTGCTGGGCGACGGGAGCCTGCTAGTAATCCAGCTGTAGATCTCTCTTGGGCTGTTGGTGCCTATGTTTTCCGTGGTTTGCGCCGTTTGCCCCAGCTGCCTTGTGGCCGGTTCCGGTCCTGGGCCGGCATCGTTGCGTCGAACTGGGCTTTGTTGGTGACTGCTCGTGGTTCAGGTACGAGCGTGGTCGCCGTCGATCGCCACGGGACGGCCGAGGCCCAACCAACCAGGGGCATGGTCTCGTCGTAGTGCGGAGCGAACTGCGCGACGGCGATGGTGGTCATCCGGTAGTTCAGGCTGCGGACGTGTTCGAGGAACGCCTGGGGCAGCGAGACGTGGTGGGTTTCCAGGTAGTGCGGGAAGTCCTGGCGCCACAACCAGGTGCCGTCGGTCACCAGTGACGAGCATCCCGGAGAGTGTCGGTGGGTCCTGCCGGTGATGACGTCGTGTTCGGCTTCCATGACGTCGATCAGGACGTGGCCGGCGTCCAGGTAGGCCACCAGGTCCGCCTCGTCCGGCTCGCCGACGGACCGGACGGCGTCGCGGATCGATCCGTTCGGCTGGCCGGAGCGGGTGTCGAGTTCGTCGTAGAAGCCCAGCAATCCCAGCACTGCGCCTCCTTCGACGAGTCAATTCTGCCCTGCTGGCACTGGCAGGCATCACGCGGTGGCCGCAGGTCACAGTGTAGAAGCTGGGGACCGGTCGCTTCTTGATGTAGTGCTGCAACCAACCGCGAGGGTCGTCGTACACCAGGTCCAACGTCCCTGCCCTTGCTTTGGTTTGGCGCACAGTGAACCGGAAGGGTCGGACATCAGACACAGGCCTGCAGCCGGACACGCAGGCGACCGACGACATCAACTCCCGGAAAGCCGCCAGACCCCTGCCCGGCTCACGCCAAGAATTGGCGCGGTGGAGCCTGCGGGCACCGGGGCTCCGGCCTCGAAGGTGAGGGCAGCACGGGGCCGTCCCACCGCTACGCCGGACTCGACCCCTGCCTCGTGAGGAGGGCCTCTGCACATTGAGTCCCCGCCGTTCGGTCCCTCGTACGTCCATGCGGGTGTCGGGCAGGAGGAACTACCTGGACGCCCAGCAGGTCACACGCCACGCGGTGGCCGCAGCAGACTGCAAATCGCGCCCTAATTCGTCACCGCCTGAACCCGAGGCTTCGAGCAGCGTCGCACACGCTCACCAGCGTCGGCAGGCGCATCCGACACACGCTCCCATCCATGGAGTTCGTGGCCCCCAGCGCACATGAGGGCGACGATGCCTACACGACCAAGGGGGACCGCGCGCACAGCGCACCAAGCGCCGGGGCGACCCGGCCGCTGTGGTCCTCACCGCCGACAACAACGCGTACAACACGTCCTTGGCCCGAATGACACCGCACACTGGGCGCACGGCAAGCGGCGGACGGCGACTTCCCCACCCCGGCCCAACAAGTGCCAGGCTTCCGCCGCGGGCGGCAGACGCCTGGCACAGGGCCGCAGGGCGACTGTCGGCATTCCCGAGCGGGCAGCCCCTGACACAGGGACCGCCCGGCCAACGGTGTTCAGCTACTTCCGTCAGCTTTGCTTGAGTGGCTGTCCGGGGGCCAGGGCGGCGGGTTCAGCAATGGCCGGGCCGAGTTGCCCTGGGGGCTCTTGGGAGCGGTCGTCACGCTGACCGCGATCGACAGCTGCTGTTTGGGCAGGTAGGCCTGCATTCCCGGGTAGCCCGAGAACGACGGGTTCGACAGGATCCAGCCGTTTACGACGAGGAAGCCGAGCCCGAAGTGCTGCGCCGCCGTGTTAGCCAGGCAGACGCTGGCCGGGCACGAAGACGTGGCGTGGCCGAGGCCGACGGTGCCCGGCTCGATGGGGGTCCGGAACGACTTCTTGGACAACAGTTCCCCGGTGCCGATGGCACGGGCCGAGCGGTTCAGGTCGCAGATGTTCTGTACGACCACCGCTCCGGGAGCGGTGGTCCATGAAGGGGTGCGAGTAGCTCCAGTCGGTGCCCGGCTTGGACAGGAGCGGCTGATCCGTCCGGTGAGTTCCCAGGCCAGCAGCAGGGCCATTCCGCGTCGGTCACAAGGTCGCGCACCATCAGTTCCGCCAATGGCTATCGCTGGAGGCCGTCGCGGTCGTGGTGTGGGACAGCGAGTCGCAGTTGCCGGTGATCCTGGCCAGGGGCCTCAGCGCCTGGGACGGCATGGTCTGGAAGTGGCACGGCCGTCTGCTGGAGCTTCGAGGTCCACCGCGAGCTGGTGGGCAAGAGCGCGGCGGTGGCGGTCACGTGATGTGACCATCCGGTCGGCGGCCCGGCACTACCGGCGGTGAATCCTATTTACTCCTTAAGTGGAGTCGGGAAGAAGAATTTATCGCCCAATAAGGTGCAGAGTTAGATGTGTAGCATAATTGATTGAGAACCCTTTTCTCAGGTTTTCCGTCTTCGCGGCTCACTCGTTTGCCGCACGCCCTGAAGGAAGGCGGTCGCGTTATCAAGCCATGACGACATCAAGGATCCACGGTCTGCCTCGGCGCACCACGAGGACGGATAATAATTCTGTGGCCCGCGATCTGACAGTGGGCCAGTCCACTTACCATCCTGGTGCGGAGTACGCGGCGCTGACGGCACAGGGGCGGGTGGCCGGGTGTGACGAGCGGTCAGAGCGGCAGGTCACTGAGCCACTGCTTCGGGAGTTCCTTACCCTGCTGGAGGAAGCCCAGAAGGAACTCAATCTGCGATGGAACGGTCAGGAGAACTCCGGCCGCCGCGTACAGCATGACGGGTCGCATTTTCGTGAATCATGACTACGTCGATCCTGCCTTTGCGCAGCGTGAGTACTACTCCGATGCGTACTCCTATGGGCCGAGCACTGGCTGGAACGGAGGACATGCCGACGGCGTGCACTCAGGAGTTCCCCTGACCGCACCCGCCGGAGGCTGGGACCCGGTCGAGGAACTCGCCTACCTTCTGCAGGAGGCTGTTCCGGCGGAGCACGCGGCGAGGATCCCGCAACCTCGCAGCGAGCCCGCGTCCGGCGCCGACCCGATGGAGAATCTGGCGCAGATCACTGCTCAACTGCCGCCCATCCGAAGGTCCGCCGCCGCCGGGCACCGCAAGCTCCACGTCCGCAAAGCCCGGCTCAAGTGGTTGCAGACCGGCAGCTTCTCCATCGTCGCGCTCGTTGCCGTCATCGTGGCGATGGTCAGCGTCTTCGGCGGCATGGTGGCCTACAGGCCTCTGCAGAAGATCACCACCGGGGCGGGAGGCACCATGGCCTCGTCATGGCCCCTTCTCGTGTACGGCCCCTGGATGGTGGCCTCACTCTCCATCCTCCGGGCGGCCCTGCACCAGCGCCGGGCTGTGCACTCGTGGTTCATCGTTCTGCTGTTCTCCTCCGTCGCGATAATGCTGTGCGTGGCTCAGGCGGACAGAACCGTCACCGGTATCGCTGGAGCGTGCCTGCCGGCCCTCGCCTCCCTCGCGTGCTTCCAGCAACTCGTCCGGCAGATCACGCTGACCCTGCCACCGCGACAGGGCACGCGGCGCCACCGCCGATAGCGGCATGGCCCTCGATCTTCCGTCCGCGTCGCAGCGGCGGGGGCGGATGGTTTCAGACGGCGTCCGACCGGCTCGCGATCTTTCGGATTCGCGGGCGCTTCGTGGCGATCCGGTCCAGGCGGATGGTGTGGTCGTGACCGCCTGGGGCGGCCCGTAGTGAGCATGCGGATCAGGTCGTGGCCGCCAACCTCGCCGAGAGTCAAGGAACCCGTCACACGGAGCATGTCGTCCCGGTGGGCGCGTATCCCTGAGCGTTCCCTTCGTCCTGGCGAACGCGTCGCCCAGCCCGGTTGATTTGCCGTCTCGGGAGCGGGCGCGGTCAGTGCACATGCGATGTGCGACAGCGTCCCCGTACGGCCCCGAGGCCTGCCCCGGGCGGCTTGCACCGGTCGCAGCGCGGTGCGCCGCGGTCCTGGACTCCCCGTGCCGCGTCGCAGGACGGACGTGAACTGCGGCTCGCCCGGGGCGACGTCATGGGCCTGGTCGTGCGGCGACCGGCGACCAGCTCCGGACCCTGGACACCCGATCGCAGGGCGACACCGTGACCAGCCCGCCAGCCGCGGCTTCGCCTCATACCGGCGCCGTGCTGCGCTGGGTGTTGCGGTAGAGGTTGCGCCAACTCGTTGCGGTGAGTGTTGCACCGGCCTGCACAGCGGCTCCGAAGTCTGTGCAGGTCATCACGGGCGTACGGCGTGGTCGGGTTGCTGACATCCCCGTTGCGACCCCCTTCGCCCATGCCTGGCTGGAGTTGAGGAGCGTAGGAGGGCGGAATGGGCGGCGCGGACGCAGCCGGGGACTGGGGCGCCGCTCACCGTTGTTGCGCGCCGGGCGGCGCAGACGCGCCGGGGTCGGGGGAGCGGTCGGCGGCTAGCTGGAGGCGTCGGCCGTCTGCTGTTCGTAGTGGTGCTTGAGCGCGTACGGGCCGCGAGGGCGTCGGCCGTGGTGTGGCGCGTTCGCGCTCCTGCGTCCCTCTGCACCTGGCCGTCCACGAGGGCGGGCAGCCAGGCCCTGGTGGCTCGGGCCGGCTGTTCGTGCTCTGCTTCACAGTGGTCCTGCCATGAGGCGACGACTTCCTTGCCGAGGCCGCCGTCGATGACGCCGAAGATCCGGTCGTAGGTGCCCGACGGCCTTTCTTCGAGCTCGAGTTGGTCGGCCGGGACCGGCCGCTCCCGCGTCCGTTCATGGTCTGGCTTTCGCGGCGGCCGCGTGGGTGCGGCCGGTGATGCACTGATGGCGGGCCCAGCAGCGGGCATGCCGGGTTACCTCGGTGTTTCGCAGAACGGGTGGATGGAGTAGTACCCGCACTTCGGGCCACCTGCCTGGCAACCGGACCCCTCGCGGTCGGGTGCGGGCCAGGCCATTCGGCCTGCGCACCACCACCCACCACAGCCGCCCGGGCGAGGGAGACACCCCGCACGCAGTCCGACGACAAGCCCGTCAACGGCCAGGCGACCCCGAACATCCCGAGCTTCTTCGACGTGCTCGACCAGACGTCCGAGCCGCCGGTCATCGACGAGAAGGACCCCAATGCCAAGCGCTTTGCCGGGCTGCGCGCCGGGTGGGGCGCTTCTGGGGAGCTGGGCGGCTTCCTGTACGCGAGCGGCCAGAAGAGGTGTTCCAGGCCCGGAAGGTGGGCCGGCTCGATCGAGAGAAGCGGCCCCGCGTGTCCGCATGGAACGCGCCGGATAATCAGAAATACGAATTCCCCAATAAATGCTCCGCATTCGAGGGATTGACGTTCAGGGAGCGCGACTCGCTTGTTCTGTGCCGTCTCTCGGAGATTCCTCCGTAATATGCATCCGTCAGATCAAGGCTCCCCGGGCGTTTGGTCAGGGCCCGGCACGCCACGGCTCCCACAGGAAATGGCATCTTGATGAAGCTGAAAATCCCTGAAATGGCTCGCCGCCGCACTTTGCCCGGCGTGCTGGCCTCGGCCCTCGCCGCAACGGTCGCCGCCGCGCTGGTCGTCCTGTCGCCGGCCCAGGCAGTCGCTATCGCCACGCCGGTACCGCTGGCCACGGCGGCGAGCTTCTCCGTGCTCGCGGGCGCGGGAGTCACCAACACCGGCCCCACGGTGATCAGCCACGACCTCGGCACCCATCCGAACCCGGCCATCACCGGTTTCCCGCCGGGCCAGGTGCTCGGCGCCGTGCACGCCGCCGACGCTGTGGCGCTTCAGGCCAAGTCCGACCTGGTCACGGCGTACAACAATGCGGCGGGGCAGGCCGAGGACTTCGCACTCGCGGCGGGAATCGGAAATGCCACCACGCTGCTTCCGGGCGTTTACACCGCTTCCTCCGGTGTCGGACTCACCGGCGACCTGATCCTGGACGCCGGGGGCAATCCGAATTCCGTCTGGGTGTTCCAGATTCCGGAAGCTCTGACGACGGCGTCCTCCAGCCGGGTGCTCCTGACGAACGGCGCTTCGCCGTGCAACGTGTACTGGCAGGTCGGGAGTTCGGCCACCCTCGGGACGAATTCCACTTTCGTGGGCACCATCATGGCGCTGACGGACATTCACGTGACCACGGGGACGAACATCGAGGGCCGGGCACTGGCCCGTAACGGCGCCGTGACGCTCGACACCAACCGGATCTTCCTCAACTCGTGCTCCACCGGCACGACGACGACCGGAACGACCACCGGAACGACCACCGGAACGACGGCCGGAACCCCGAACGGCCCCACGCCGGGATCGACAACCGGCACCACCGCCGGTCTGATCGGTGGCGGGCTGACCAGCGGTGGGCTGGTCAGCGGTGGTCTCCTGGGCGGGCCCGTCGTCAGTGTCACGGGCGGCACCGGTGCCGGGAGCACGTCGGGCAACAACGTCACCTCCGGGAACACGTCCGGGAACACGTCTGGCAATACGGCCGGGAACACTGCGGGCAACACGGCCGGAGACTCCGCGGGACAGCACGGAGGCCAACCCGGTGAGCACGGAGGCCAACCCGGTGAGCACGGTGGCAAGCCGGGTGAGCACGGCGGACCGGGCCACGGTGGCGGGCCCGACCACAACGGCAAGCCAGGCGACGAACACCAGGGCGCGCCCGGGAAGCCGGACCACGGCCATGGCGATCGGCCCGATGAGAACAACGGCCACGGCCACGGCGACCACACCGGCTCCGGCGACTACGGCTCCGGCGACTACGGCTCCGGCAACTACGGCTACGCCAACGCACCGAAGCTCGACGGCCAGGAAGGCCACCACGAAAGCTAGTCGGCAGGTCACGAAAGGTCCGACCGCCGGATGACGGCGCGCGGCGGGATCCCGATTCCGCCGTGCGCCGCCGGTGGCGGTCCACAGCAACCCCGGACGCCGGGCAGCGGACACGAGAAAGCAAGGTGGGCGGTGTCAAGCGGAATTGGTTCAACACACGTGCGGGACGCGGACCCACCCGGCAAACGGTCCGGGGGTGCCGGGGCCCTGAGAGCGGGGCTGCACACAGCCGTCCTCATGTGTGTGGTGGCGACCCTGGTCCATGTCGGTGCCGTCTTTCTTCATGTGGCGCCTGCCAACCCCGTCTCGCAGCGGTACAGCCGCCAGGTCGACGCGTGGGTGTACCCCCTTTTCGAACAGAACTGGCGGCTCTTCGCCCCCAACCCCGACTCCGTCAACCGACGGGTCATGGTGAGGACCGCGCACACCGCACCTGACGGATCGGTGGGAGTCAGCCCCTGGACCGACCTGACCGCACTGGACCGCGCCGCCGTCGAACACGATCCGTTTCCCAGCCACACGGCTCAGAACCTCCTGCGCCGCGCCTGGGCCTCCTACGCCGACACCCATGGCACGGACGACACGTCACGTTCGCCGCGGGCCGTGATGATGCAGAAGTACCTGAGCAATATCGCCGCAGAGCGCGTCGCCGGTCACCGCGCAGGCACGTTCGAGTTCATCCAGCTCCGGGTCGTCACTCTGCCCGTCGCCGCGCCCGGCGCCGCGGCCGGGCGTCGGCCGCCGACGCCGGTGGACAACCGGCTCCTGCCCTGGTGGAAGGTGACCGCCCATGGGAAATGAGCAGATCCACGAACTTCCCGCCACGACGGCCACGACGGCCACGACGGCCGCACCGGGCAGGTCGGCGGGCGGGGTAGGGGCCCGGGGCGCAGTCCGCCGTCTGCTTCTCGCCCGCACCGACGCCTTCTGGGACATGCTCACCGGCCGGCCGGTGTCCTTGTACGCCACGTCGGTTCTGCGTATCGGCTACGGGCTGCTCTACCTGCTCTTCCTGCTGCGGGAGTTCCCGCACCGGTCCGAGATCTGGGGTCCCGGCTCCCCGTGGACACCTGCACTGGCGGCGCAGCTCTTCGACCAGACGGGCTGGTACAGCTTCCTGATCCTGTCGGACAGCCGTGCCTACTTCGAACTCTGCTATGTGCTGGCCCTCGTGACCTCCGCGCTGTTCATGCTGGGCTGGCGGACCCGGGCCACATCCGTGCTCTTCGCCGCCGTGGTGGCCTCCTTCCATGCCAGGGCGGTCTTCATGACGGACGGAGGCGACAATCTCCTCCTGCTGATGGCCCTCTACCTCATGCTCACCGCGTGCGGCCGGCGCTGGTCCCTGGACGCGCGCAGAGCACGGATCAAGGCGGCCCGTGCGAACGGCACAGCGCCGCGGGCGCGCGGCGTCGCCGCGCAGGACCTGCGGGCGGCCCGCACCACGTTGGTGACCGTGGTGCACAACTGCGGCGTCTTCGTGATCGCGGCTCAGGTCTGCTTCCTGTACGGATCGGCCGGTCTCTACAAGGTCCAGGGCTCATTCTGGGACGACGGCACCGCGCTCCACTACGTGCTGAACCTGGAGCTCTTCCAGCCGTGGCCCGCGCTCTCGCACGCCATGGACCAGTACCCGCTCGCGATGGCGGTCGTCGGGTACCTGACCGTTCTCACCCAGGTCGCCTTCCCGTTCGTGCTCTTCGGCCGGCTCAAGTACCCCGTCCTGGCCTTGCTGCTGGGCATGCACGTCGCCATCGCGGTGGTCCTCGGACTGCCTCTCTTCTCGGGCACGATGATCGTCGCGGACGCCGTGTTCCTTCCCGACCGCTTCTACACGCTGCTGCCCCGGCTCCTTCGGCGCGGTACCCGGCAATGCGGTGCGCCGGCCCCGGCGCCCGGGCGGGAAACAGGGCTCGGAACCGTCCCTCCGCAGGTCGGCCACCCGGACGGCTGAAGCGAATCCAGGCCGGTGTCCCGCCCGGCAAACGATCGTGGTGGCCGGCCGCCGTCCGGCCCGACGGTGACGCAGTAGAAGCCGCCCTGCACCCGCTGAGCCGGCATCGGCTCCCCGCGCCGGGAGACGGCCTGGTCGGTGCTCCACATCCATGGGGCCATCACTGCGCGCCACGGCGCAGCGCGGAGTAGCGTGGACGGTACCGAAGGCATTTCGCACACCGGCTTCCACGCCGGGTCGTCGTCGGTGAGAGATGAAACCCGGGCCGCCGCAGAGGCGGCCCGGAGACGGGTCCGCATCATGTCGGCGACCTTGCACCCGACCCTGCCGCACACCGAGCTCGTCGCAGCCCCGGCCGCGCGTCTCGCGCTGAAGACCGACGGCACCTCCCGCGGACTCCTGGACGGCGCCTGGTGGCCCCGCTCCCGGGATCTGCTGAGGGAACTGCCGGAGCTTACCGACGCGTTGGACCCCTTGTGGGGCCGCATCACCCGCATCGCCGTCAACCCGAAGCACTGGCCGGTCATCCCACGCCGGGTTCCCGTGAACGGCCACATCGTCAAGGTCGGCTGGTTCACCCAGGAAATCGACCCGCACAAGCTGCTGCTGCTCTCCTACGGCACCGGCCGCTGGGACCTGCTGATCATCCCGCCCGAGACCGAGGCGGCGTCGGCAGCCCGGCTGATGGCAGCCGCGTCCGACTACGACGGCCCACCACTGTCCGCGAGCGCGCTCCTCGCCGCGGACGGGACCGGGCACGGCGACGGTGCGACCGGCGAGCCCCTGGACCCGGACGGCACCTGGGAGTACGAAGGCGGCGCCGCCGCGGTGGCCGCGGCCGTTCCGGAACAGGTCGGCCGGCCCGGTCGGGCCGGTCGTCCGGCCACGAGTAGGTAAGGCGGCCGCCATGAACGCCTTCCTGACAACCGCCGCCTTCCTGGTCCTCATCGCGGCGGCGGCATACGTGATCCACCGGCTCAACATCGAACACGCGGAAAGAATCGCCGTACACCGCTACAGCCGTGCTCTTCCCGGCCGCCGCGGACGCGGCTCGCCGCAACCCCCGGTGGGACCGGACCCGTATCAGTCGTCGACCACCGGCGAACGACGAGACCACCGCGACGGAGGCTCTGGCCGCTTCCCGCCGCGCCGCCGCAGTCGTACCACTCACCACAGGTGACCAGCCGGTTTCCGTCACCAGCCCGCGCCCGGAGCGTCGACCCAGCCGGCACGGGACCACGAAAGGGGGCGTCAGAACCGAGGCGCCATGACTCTTCCACCGCTGAACATCCACCGGCACGACTCGGGCAGCGAGCACTGATCACCCTGGCCGGGGAGATCGGCCCGGGCACCGGTCCCCTGGTGGGGACCGCTCCGGAGCGGCGCCTGTTCCTGCCGTGAGGCAAATGACAAGGTCACGGTCCGTTTTGGTTGCCTGTCGAACAACACGGCATGGCGCGTGATCAACAGCCTTTGCTCCCTGGCAATCTGCGGACCAGCACGATGACTTGGAGCCGGAGGTACACCGCTCGTGGCGGCGACAACCAACCCCACCGTCAGGAGACGCCGTCTGGGAGCCGAGCTCCGCCGGCTCCGCCTGGCCAGTGGGCTGAAGAGCACAGAAGTGGCCGAACGGCTCATGGTCTCCCAGCCCAAGATCAGCCATCTGGAGAACGGCAACCGCGCCGTCAGCCCCCGCGACGTGCGCGACCTGTGCACGATCTACGGAGTGACGGACCAGCAGGTCATCGACTCCCTGCTCCAGATGGCCAAGGAATCGGGACAGCAGGGCTGGTGGCAGGCCTACGGCGACATCCCCCAGAGCGTCTACATCGCACTGGAGACCGACGCCGCCGTCCTCCACACCTACGAGCCCATGATGATTCCCGCCCTGTTGCAGACCCCCGCCTACGCCTACGCCGTCATCAGGGAAACGATCCCTCTGCCCACTGCCGAACAGGCCGGCATGCGCCTCAAGGTGCGGTTGCGCCGGCAGCACCGGATCTACGACCCGGCCTGCCCGTTGCGTCTGTGGGTCGTTCTGGACGAATCGGCACTGCGCCGCGTCGTCGGCGGTCCTGACGTCATGCGTGAACAACTGGAGCACCTGAACGCACTTGGCAGGGAACCGCACATCACGGTGCAGGTCCTCCCGCACACCGTGGGCGCCCATGCGGGTCTGTCAGGGCAGTTCTCCGTCCTGAGGTTCGCCGGGAACCCCGACGGGGTGGTGTATCTGGAACGGTTCACCAGCGATCTCTACCTGGAGAAGCCATCCGACGTGCAGCACTACGGCGTGATGTACGACCACCTCCAGGCCCTGGCCCTCAGCCCCGACAGCAGCCGCAGCTTCATCACCGACGTCACCAAGACGTACATCGACACGGCGAGCCACCCCTGAGCGCGGTGTGCGAAATCCTGGGCGTCTCGCAACGGTGAACGGGAGCTGAGCCCAGGCCGAGGGCCAGATGACCGCTCCCGTGTGTGCTCCCGTCTTCGAGAAATGTGTGAGACGAGGTGAGACGAGGTGACGACGAGCTGTCGGCACGTGAGAGCCCCTGACCTGGAACTTTGATGTCGTCACAGACCACGGTGGACCAGCTGGACGCCCCGTAAGCTAGGGGTATGGCGTATGAGATTCCGGTGACGCAAGCCAGGGCTGAGCTCGCCGACCTGATCAACCGGGTGGTGTACGGCGGTGAGCGCGTCGTCGTCACACGGCACGGAAAGCCGCTGGTCGCCCTGGTCTCGGCCGCCGACCTCGAACGGCTGGAGGAGTCGAAGGAGCCCGTCGAGGCACCGGTGATCAGTGCGGTCTCCACCGTGCGCGAGGTCGCGTCCGCTCCTCGCGAACAACAGCGGTTCGGCATCGCGGCGCGCCACCGGGGGCCGGGCGCCTCGTAGAGATGCGGGTGCCCCCGACCACCGGGGCCGGGGGTGCAGGACAGTGCCTTCGGTCAGCCGACGGCGGTGAGCTCACGTTCGCCGGTGGCCGGTGCGGTGCCCTTCGTCCGCGCCTTCAGTGCGTTGCCCAGCACCACGGCCCCCAGGCCCAGCGCGGCCCACCAGATGAGCGTCAGGGCGGGCCCGGTCGCCGCCGCGCCGTCGAAGAAGGACACCGAGCGCAGCAGGGTCGCGCTCGCCCCCGGCGGCAGCCACTGGCCGATCGTGCCCACCGGCTCGGGCAGCAGCCGCGGGGCCGAGGCGGCACCGGAGAACGGGTTGCCGAGGAACATCACCAGGAACCCGACGGCGCCGATCCCGGCGGGTCCGGCCAGGGCGGCGAGTCCCGCGACAGCCGCGCTCACCGCCAGCGTCGCAAGGCCCAGCGTCCCCGCCTCCGCCCACCAGTTCCCCGTGAGCGCGCCGAGCCAGCTGTGGGCCAGGGCGGCCGCGACGACGCCCACCAGTGCGGCGCTGAGGACTAGAGCGGTCACGGCACGCACGCCGCGCAGCCCGAGCAGGGTCACGACCGCGCCCGCGACGATCCCGCTCAGTGCCAGTGGCAGCACGGACGAGCTCAGGGCCGCGCCCCTCGGGTCGGACGCCGGGGTCGGGACGACGTCCACGGTCTTCACCTCGGCGCCGCTCGCCGCGGCCTGCCGGGTCACGGCCTGATGGAGGAGCTGGGCCACGACCGGACTCGCGGCCGACGCGGTGAGCAGTTCGGGGCCCTGTGCCGTGACGACGACCGCGCCGTATACGGTCCGGTCCTCGATCGCAGCCCGCGCGGCCCTCTCGTCGGCGTAGTGGTGGATCTCGAAGGCGCCCTGGTGCTGCCGGAGTCGTTGCTCCACGGGTGCGGTCGCGGCGGCCGGTCCGGCCACGCCGAGCGGCAGATCGCGAGGGGCGGTCCGGGCGGCGGGCCAGGCGAAGGCCCACAGCGCCAGGGCGGCGAGCAGCGGCACTAGGACGACGACCCCGAGCAGGCGGCGGGTGGACATGAGGTCTCCAAAAAGAAGGATCGTTCGTTTTAGGTTCGCTCACACCGTCCCGCCACTGCCGCGCCTTGTCAAGAAGGAATGTTCGTTCTACGTTGGCTGGCATGGCTCGCGTATCCCAGGCACACCTCGACGCCCGGCGTCGGCAGATCCTCGACGGCGCCGCGGTCTGCTTCGCGCGCAACGGCTTCCACGCCACCTCCATGCAGGACGTCCTGAAGGAGGCCGACCTTTCGGCCGGAGCCGTGTACCGCTACTTCAGCGGCAAGGAGGAGCTCATCGGCGCGATCGTCGAGGAGGTCCTCGGCCAGGTCCATGACGGGTTCGAGGAGGCGGCCCGCAGCAGCCCGCCCCCGCCCCCGGACGTCCTGGTGGCGTCGGTGCTCAGCCGTGTCCTCGCCACCAAGGAGTCCGTGACCGTGGACGGGCGGCCCGCGTTCCCGCGGCTGGTCGTCCAGGTGTGGACCGAGACACTCCGCAACGAGGAGCTCGCGGCCGTCCTGCGCGAGGGCTACGGCGCCGTGCGCGAGACCTGGACGCGGATCGTGGGGGCGTACCAGGACGCCGGGACGATGCGCTCGGACGTGCCCCCGGAGCACGTGGCCCGCACCATGATGGCGGCCGCGATGGGCTTTCTCGCGCAGCAGGCCCTGTTCGGGCCGACCCCCGCCGAGGTCCTGAGCGACGGTCTGCGGGCGCTGATGAGCACCCGGGACGAAGCCGACACGCGCTGATGGATCACAGCTCGGTTAACGTGCCTGAAACCGGATCCAATTAGCCTGCGGATCCACGCCACCAGGGACTTTGCCCCGGGGCTGAGGCAACCGGGCCCCGCACGGCCCGGAGCGAGGACTGTGAGGTGGGACGTGCAACTGACCCCGCACGAGCAAGAGAGGCTGCTCATCCATGTGGCGGCCGACGTGGCCGAGAAGCGCCGGGCCCGCGGGCTCAGGCTCAACCACCCCGAGACGGTCGCCCTCATCACGTCACACATCCTCGAAGGCGCGCGTGACGGCCGTACCGTCGCCGAACTCATGGCCTCCGGGCGGACGCTGCTGTCCCGCGACGACGTCATGGAGGGCATCCCCGAGATGATCCACGACGTCCAGGTCGAGGCGACGTTCCCGGACGGCACCAAGCTCGTCACCGTCCACGATCCGATCGTCTAGGGGCCCCGATGATTCCCGGAGAGATCCTCTTCGCCGACGGTCCGATCGCCTACAACGAGGGCCGTGAGGTCACCCGGCTGACCGTCCTCAACGCCGCCGACCGGCCCGTCCAGGTCGGCTCCCACTACCACTTCGCCGAGGCCAACCCCGGCCTGGAGTTCGACCGCGGCGCCGCGCGCGGAAAGCGGCTGAACGTCGCCGCCGGCACCGCCGTCCGCTTCGAGCCCGGCATCCCGGTCGACGTGGAACTCGTCCCGCTCAGCGGCGCCCGCGTGGTGCCGGGACTGCGCGGAGAGACCGGAGGTGCCCTCGATGCCTGAGATCTCCCGTGCCGCCTACGCCGACCTGTTCGGCCCCACCACCGGCGACCGCATCCGGCTCGCGGACACCGATCTGCTGATCGAGGTCGAGGAGGACCGTTCCGGCGGCCCCGGACTCGCCGGTGACGAAGCCGTGTTCGGCGGCGGCAAGGTCATCCGCGAGTCGATGGGCCAGTCGCGTGCTACGCGCGCAGAAGGCACCCCCGACACGGTCATCACGGGCGCGGTGGTCGTGGACCACTGGGGTGTCGTCAAGGCCGACGTCGGCATCCGCGACGGCCGGATCACCGGGATCGGCAAGGCGGGCAACCCCGACACCATGGACGGGATCCACCCGGACCTGGTGATCGGCCCCGAGACCGAGATCATCGCCGGCAACGGCCGGATCCTGACCGCGGGCGCCATCGACGCGCACGTCCACTTCATCTGCCCGCAGATCGCCGACGAGGCGCTGGCGTCCGGCGTGACCACCCTGGTCGGCGGCGGCACCGGCCCCGCCGAGGGGTCCAAGGCCACCACCGTCACCCCCGGTCCCTGGCATCTCGCGCGGATGCTGGAGGCGATGGAGCAGTACCCGCTCAACATCGGCTTCCTCGGCAAGGGCAACACCGTCTCCCACGAGGCGATGCTGTCGCAGATCCGCGGGGGCGCGCTCGGCCTGAAGCTGCACGAGGACTGGGGCTCCACCCCCGCCGTCATCGACGCCTCGCTGACCGTCGCCGAGCGGACCGGCATCCAGGTCGCCATCCACACGGACACCCTCAACGAGGCCGGGTTCGTCGGTGACACCCTCGCCGCGATCGCCGGCCGGGGCATCCACGCCTACCACACCGAGGGTGCGGGCGGCGGGCACGCGCCGGACATCATGACCGTCGTCTCCCAGCCGCACGTGCTGCCGAGTTCGACCAACCCGACCCGGCCCTTCACCGTCAACACCGCCGAGGAACACCTCGACATGCTGATGGTGTGCCACCACCTCAACGCGGCGGTGCCGGAGGACCTCGCCTTCGCCGAGTCCCGCATCCGCCCCACGACCATCGGCGCCGAGGACATCCTGCACGACCTGGGCGCCATCTCGATCATCTCCTCCGACGCGCAGGCCATGGGACGCGTGGGCGAGGTCATCATGCGGACCTGGCAGACCGCCCACGTCATGAAGCGGCGCCGGGGCGCCCTGCCGGGCGACGGCCGGGCGGACAACCACCGCGTGCGGCGCTATGTCGCCAAGTACACGATCAACCCCGCCGTCGCGCAGGGGCTCGCACACGAGGTGGGCTCGGTGGAGACGGGCAAGCTCGCCGACCTGGTGCTGTGGGAGCCCGCGTTCTTCGGGGTCAAGCCGCATCTCGTGATCAAGGGCGGCCAGATCGCCTACGCGCAGATGGGCGACGCGAACGCGTCCATCCCGACCCCGCAGCCGATCCTTCCCCGGCCGATGTACGGGGCGATCGGGCGGGCCCCCGCCTCGAACTCCTTCAACTTCGTGGCACCGCTCGCCATAGACGACGGGCTTCCCGAGCGGCTCCAGCTCGGGAAGCGGTTCGTGGCCATCGAGTCGACGCGCGGGGTCACCAAGGCCGACATGCGGGAGAACGACGCGCGGCCCGACGTACAGGTGGACCCCGACAGCTTCGCCGTGCACATCGACGGCGAGCTGGTGGAGGCCACACCGGCGGCCGAACTGCCCATGGCCCAGCGTTACTTCCTCTTCTGATGTCCAGGGCTGCACTGCTCGTCCTGGCCGACGGCCGCTTTCCCGCCGGGGGCCACGCGCACTCCGGCGGGGCCGAGGCGGCCGTCAAGGCGGGGCAGATCACCGGGGCGGAGAGCCTGGAGTCCTTCTGCCGGGGGCGGCTGCACACAGCGGGGCTGGTGTCGGCGGCGCTGGCCGCGGCGGCCGTACTCGGTGTGGATGCACGGGAGTTGGACGCGGCGGCGGACGCCCGCACGCCGTCGCCCGCGCTGCGGGCCGCCGCGCGGAAGCTGGGCCGACAGCTGATGCGGGCCGCCCGGGCGACCTGGCCGTCGGACGAACTCGAAGCGGTGGCAAGGGAGTTCCCCAAAGGGGCACACCAGCCCGTGGTGTTGGGGCTGGCAGCCCGGGCGGCGGGCCTGGAGCCCCTGGACGCGGCCTACTGCGCGGCGTACGAGAGCGTGAGCGGCCCGGCGAGCGCCACGGTCCGCCTGTTGAGCCTCGACCCCTTCGACGCGACGGGGGCGCTGGCCCGCCTGACGATGGACCTGGACCGTGTCGCCGGCCTGGCGGTCGAGGCGGCACGGAGGGCTGTAGACGAGGGGACCGACGCGTTGCCCGCGGCTTCAGCGCCCCTGCTGGAGATCGCCGCCGAGCTGCACGCGGCGTGGCCAGTACGCCTGTTCGCATCGTAGAGGGCCCAGGGCACCCGCTTTTTGGGGGCGCGGGGAACTGCGCGACAAGCCCCCACGAATCCGCACCCGACAACGAACCCCAGGAGCCGTACATGCACTTGGACCACCACCACGACACCCCCGCCGCCCTCAGCGCGGACGCGCACCGCCCCGACGGTTCCCGCCGTGCCCTGCGCATCGGCCTCGGCGGCCCCGTGGGCTCCGGCAAGACCGCCACCGTCGCCGCCCTCTGCCGGGCCCTGCGCGACGAGTTGTCCCTCGCCGTCGTCACCAACGACATCTACACCCGCGAGGACGCCGAGTTCCTGCTCAGGGAAGCCGTGCTGCCCCCGGAGCGGATCACCGCGGTGGAGACCGGCGCCTGTCCGCACACCGCGATCAGAGACGACATCTCCGCCAACCTGGAAGCCGTGGAGGACCTGGAGGACGAGGTCGGACCCCTGGACCTCATCCTCGTGGAGAGCGGCGGCGACAACCTCACCGCCACCTTCTCCAAGGGCCTGGTCGACGCCCAGATCTTCGTCATCGACGTGGCCGGAGGGGACGACATCCCCAGGAAGGGCGGCCCCGGCGTCACCACCGCCGACCTGCTCATCGTCAACAAGACCGACCTGGCCCCGTACGTCGGCTCCGACCTCGCGCGGATGGCCGCCGACGCCAAGGCCCAGCGCGCCGAACTGCCCGTCGTCTTCCAGTCCCTGCGCAGCGAGGCCGGCGTCAAGGACGTTGCCGCGTGGGTGCGGGCGCGGCTCGCCGCGTGGACGGCGTGAGCGCGGCCGTGACCGGGGTGCGGGCCACCGCGCGGATGGTCGCGCGGGACGACGGGCGTGGCGGCACGGCCCTGCCCGTACTGGAGAGCGACGGGCCGCTGGCGCTGCGGCGGACCCGGGGGAGCGGCGCCGAGACGCGGGTCGTGCTCGTCGGCGCGATGAGCGGACCACTCGGCGGCGACCACTTCACCGTGCAGGCGAACGTCCTGACAGGCGCTCGACTGCGCGTCGGATCGGCCGCCGCCACCATCGCCCTGCCGGGCCAGACCAAGGGCGAGGCCCGCTACGACGTACGGCTCACCGTCGCCGACGGCGGCGAACTGCGCTGGCTTCCCGAGCAGTTGATCTCCGCCGGTGGCAGTGACCTGTACGTCACCACGCGGATCGACCTCGCATCGACGAGCCGGCTCGTGCTGCGCGAGGAGCAGGTCCTCGGGCGAGTGGGGGAGGAGCCCGGGCGGCTCAGCAGCCGGCTCGTGCTGCGGGTCGCGGGCCGGACCGTGCTCGACCAGGAGCTGTCCTGCGGCCCGGGGGCGCCCGGCGGCTGGGACGGCCCCGCCGTGCTCGCGGGCCACCGGGCGGTCGGCCAGCTCCTCGTCGTACGGCCGGAGTTCGCCGACGAGCCGGTGCCGGCGCAGGTGCTCGGCGAGGGTGCCGCCGTCATGCCGCTCGCCGGACCCGCCGCGCTCGTCACCGCGGTGGCCCCGGACGCCCGGCTGCTGCGCCGGGTGCTGGACGCGGCGCTGCTGACGCTTGCCCCCTAGGGCCCTAGTCCGCCGAGCGAACAGCTTCTTCCGTTTATCGGATTGGCAAAGAAGCTCGACAAACCCTGTTCACAGCGACTTCACAACCACGAGGATCCCGGTACGAAATCGAAACGACGTACGGGGAGGGATCCCTCTTGAGGGAGACGAAACCGAAGTGGCGCACGACGGCACTCGGTTCGGCCGGCGTGCTCATCACGGCCACGCTGATATCCGGTGCCGTCGCGGCACCCGCGTCCGGCGCCAACACGTCCGACAGGACGGCCCGGCACGGACAGGAGCGCGAGGCCGTCGGCGCCACGATCGCCGCCGCCCGCGCCGCGAAGGCCGGTATCGACTGGACGGACTGCCCCGCCGACTGGGGGATCGCCAAGCCGGTCCAGTGCGGCTGGGTCAGCGTGCCGCTGGACTACGCCAAGCCGAACGGCAAGCAGATCAAGCTCGCCGTCGACCACATCGGCAACACCGGCACCGCAGCGGAGCGCCAGGGCGCCCTCGTCTACAACCCGGGCGGACCCGGTGGCTCGGGCATGCGCTTCCCGCTCCGGGTCACCACCAAGAACCCGATCTGGGCCAACGTTGCCAAGGCGTACGACTTCGTGGGCTTCGACCCGCGCGGTGTCGGCCACTCCGCGCCCATCTCCTGCATCGACCCGCAGGAGTTCGTGAAGGCGCCCAAGGCCGACCCGGTGCCGGACACCGAGGCCGACAAGCGCGCCCAGCGCAAGCTTGCCCGTGAGTACGCCGAGGGCTGCGCCGAGCGCACCGGCAAGGCGATGCTCCAGCAGATGACCACGCCCAACACCGTGCGCGACCTGGACGTCATCCGTGCCGCGCTCGGCGAGAAGAAGCTCAACTACCTGGGCGTCTCCTACGGCACCTACATCGGTGCCGTCTACGGCACGATGTTCCCCGGCCACGTCCGTCGCATGGTCGTCGACAGCGTCGTCAACCCGTCGAGGAAGAACATCTGGTACGAGGCCAACCTCGACCAGGACATCGCCTTCGAGGGCCGCTGGAAGGACTGGGAGGACTGGGTCGCCGCCAACGACGCCGCCTTCCACCTCGGCACCACCCGGGCCGCGGTCCAGGCGAAGTGGCTCGAACTGCGCGCCACCGCCAAGAAGAACCCCATCGGCGGGGTCGTCGGCCCGGCCGAGCTGATCGGCTTCTTCCAGAGCGCCCCGTACTACGACTCCTCGTGGGTGCCGGTCGCGACGGTCTTCAGCAAGTACGTCGCCGGTGACACCCAGGCGCTCGTCGACGCGGCCGCCCCGGACCTCACCGACACCGCGGGCAACATCTCCTCGGAGAACGGCAACGCCGTCTACACGGCCGTCGAGTGCACCGACGCCAAGTGGCCCACCAGCTGGAAGAAGTGGGACCGGGACAACACCGCGCTCAACAAGAAGTACCCGTTCATGACCTGGGCCAACGCCTGGCTGAACCTGCCCTGCGCGACCTGGCCGGTCAAGCAGCAGACCCCGGTCGAGGTCCGCACCGGCAAGGGCCTGCCCGGCGTGCTCATCGTGCAGTCCCAGCGTGACGCGGCGACCCCGTACGAGGGCGGCGTCGAACTGCACAAGCGCTTCAAGGGCTCCCGCCTGATCACCGAGAAGGACGCGGGCTCGCACGGTGTGACCGGCCTGGTCAACCCGTGCATCAACCCGCGGGTGGACGCCTACCTGCTCACCGGCAGGCTGGACAAGGCCGACGTGACGTGCGCCCCGCACGCCACGCCCAAGCCGTAGTACATAGCACGCACCACGGGACAAGGCGGCCGGAGCCACCGGCCGCCTTTTCTCACACGCCGAAGTGCATGCACCGATCCTCATCCACCGATCCTCATGCGCCGAGCGAGTCGAGATACGCGTCCTCCGCCGCGTAGTCGAAGAGGTCGCCGTAGGCCTGGAACATCTTCGGGTACGCCTCCCGCCAGTCCCGTCCAGCCAGGCGCGCCTCGATCCAGGCGACGGTCTCCGGCAGCCGGTCCGCGTACCGCACCACCGCGCGGTAGCCCAACTCCCGTTCCGCGGCGGACATGTCGCAGACGACCGGCACCGGCACCGACCACGGGGTCTCGCCCACGGCCGACGACGGCGGTGGCCCGTCCAGCAGGACCGTCTCGGTCTGCACGCCCATGACGGCGTCGATCGCGCCGGCGATCTCCGCCACCGTCGGGGCGTCCGGATCGACGGCGTTCAGGGCCCTGGTGCCCGGCTTCGCAGCTGCGAGCCGGATCAGCTCCGCGATGTTGTGGACGCTCGCGGTGTGGAAGCGGCTCTTGCCGCCGAAGGGCAGGACGCGCCGGGACCGGCCGTCCAGGTTGCGCTTGACGAAGTACAGCTCACGCGGCGTCAGGCAGTGCGGTCCGTGGATCGCGCCGGCCCGTAGCAGCGTGGTGGGCAACTGCTCCCCGGCCGCGAGGAGTTCACGCTCGAGCCCCGCCTTGCGGGTGCTGTACGAGGTGTCGCCCGGCGTGACGGTCCGCTGGTCCTCGGTCACGGGCACCGGATACTCCGGGAAGCCGTCCGGCTCGTCCTGGGTGTCGAAGCTCCGGCCCTTGTCGTCCTCGTACACCGAGACGCTGGAGATCACCACGGCCGAGCCCACACGGTCGGCCAGCGACACCAACTGCCGTGCGTGGGCGGGGCCGTAGGCGACCATGTCCACCAGGACCTCGCAGCCCTCGCCCACGGCGGCGGCCAGCGCGGTCTCGTCCGCCCGGTCGGCCCGCGCGGTACGGACCTCGGCGGGCCAGCTCTCGTCCAGGCCGCCGCCCCGGGAGACGGCCGTCACCTCCCAGCCGTCCCGGGCCAGCGCGCCCACGGCCACCCGCCCGATCTGTCCCGTCGCTCCGACCACCACAGCACGTCGTGTCATGCGGCGACCGTACGGCGATCACCCGCTCGTCCTCCAGGGGTTCTGCCGACGGCAGACCTCAACCCAGCGGCAGCCGCGGGAACTTGCGCTCCTTGGCCGCAGCGGTCTCCTCGGCCTTCACCACGGCCGCGTACTGGTCGACGTACTCCTGGCCGGACAGCTTCAGGATGGCGTACATGATCTCGTCGGTGATGGCCCGCAGGATCGCCTTCTCGTTCTCCATCCCGGCGTAGCGGGAGAAGTCCAGCGGCTTGCCGAAGCGGATCACCACGGGATGGACGTTGGGGATGACCTTGCCGGGCGGCTGGGCCTCGAAGGTGCCGATCATCGCGCAGGGGATGACCGGGACCTGCGCCTTGAGCGCCATCACCGCGACGCCGACCTTGCCCTTGTAGAGGCGGCCGTCGTGGGAGCGGGTGCCCTCCGGGTAGATGCCGAGCAGTTCGTCCTTGCTCAGCACGCCGAGACCCTCGCGGATGGCGGCCTGACCCGCTTCCTTGCCGGAGCGGTCGACCGGGATCTGCCCGGCGCTGCGGAAGAAGAAGGCGGTCAGCCGGCCCTTGACGCCGGGGCCGGTGAAGTACTCGGCCTTCGCCAGGAAGGTGATGCGCCGCTTGAGCACCGCGGGCATCAGGAAGTGGTCCGAGAAGGACAGGTGGTTCCCGGCGACGATGGCCGCACCCGACTCCGGGATGTGCTCCAGACCCTCTATTCGGGGCCGGAAGACCAGTCTCAGCAACGGCCCCAACAGCACGTATTTGAGCAGGTAGTAGAACAAGAGGGGGCGCTCCTCGGTCGGGCGGACGGCTCAACTCCGCGTTCTGGCTGGTCAACCGGCGTGAGGCGGGGCTGCCAGTGTAGGCGCAGGCGGCGACGCCCGGAACAGGACGAGGAGAGGTCTCACCGGACCTTGGCCTGTTCACAGCCGTACGATCACCAACGCCGTGTCGTCCGTGGCGCCGCCGGGCGGGAGCAGCTCCAGCAGGACCGCGTCGGCGAGGGTCTCGGGGTCGTCCTCGCGGTGCCGGGCGAGGGAGTCGGCGAGCCGGGCGAGCCCCGTGTCGATGTCCTCGCGGCGCCGCTCCACCAGGCCGTCGGTGTACAGCGCGAGGGTGGCGCCGCTGGTGAAGGTGGTCGAGGCCTGCGGCCGGGGCATCGGGTCGGGACGGGCGTCGAGCGGCGGGTCGGTCGCCTTGTCCAGGTACTCCACCCGTCCGTCGGGGTGCACCAGCATCGGCGGAGGGTGCCCCGCGCTGCTGTAGGTGAGGGTGCGGTGGTCGAGGTCGATGAAGGTGGTGACCGCCGTGGCGGACTCGGCGCCGTCGACGACATGGGCGTACCGGCCAAGGACGTCCAGGGCCTGACCGGGTCCCGCGGCGACCCGGGAGGCGGCGCTCAGGGCACTGCGCAGCTGGCCCATCACCCCGGCGGCCGCGAGACCGTGGCCCACCACGTCACCGACCGAGACACCGACGCGGTGGCCGCCCACCAGGTCGACCAGGTCGTACCAGTCCCCGCACACGTGCAGCGCGCCGACCGCCGGCCGGTAGCGCACGGCGGCCCTCGGGTGCAACGTCTGCCTGCCGGTGGGCAGCATGGCTTCCTGAAGGGCGAGGGCGACCTCGCGGTCACGGGCGTGGGCCTGCCGCAGGCGGTCGTTGACCTCCTGGAGTTCACGGGCGCGGGTGTACAGCTCGGCCTCCAGGACGCGATCCTGGCCGGCGCTCGGACCGCCGCGGGCCCGGATCAGCTCGGTGACCTCCTCGACCCGGTGCACGAGCAGCAGGACCTTGCCGTCGGTGTCGAGCACCGGCGCGTTGCAGGGGCTCCAGTAGCGCTCCTCCCACGCCCCCGGCCGGCCCGGCGCCTCCACGTCCTAGCGCTGGACGGCCATGGAGTCGCGTTCCCCGGTCTCCAGCACCCGGCGCAGGGAGGCGGCCAGATTGCGCATGCCGGTCGACGCGGGTTCGTTCGGGTTGTCCGGGAAGACGTCGAAGAGATAGTGGCCCACGACCTGTTCGCGCCGGCGCCCGGTCGTGCGCAGGAACTCCTCGTTGACGTCCGCGTACACCAGGTCGGGCGTGAGGAGGGCGACCATGCCTGGCAGGGCCTGGAACACGGCTGGGTAGTCGATGGAGTCGGTGTCGCTGGGTATGTCGCTCATGGCTGCCGCCTCCCTGCCGGGATCGCACCATTTTCCCACGGTATGCGGGGTTCGGCCGTCAGTCCGGTGGATCCGCGAGGGACTGCTCGGCCCAGATGATCTTTCCGTCGGGTACGAACCGGGTGCCCCAGCGCCGGGCGAACTGGGAGACCAGCAGCAGCCCGCGGCCGCCCTCGTCGGTGGTGCGCGGATGGCGCAGATGGGGCGCGGTGTCCCCGCTGTCGAACACCTCGCAGATCAGGGACCGCTCACGGATCAGCCGGAGCCGGATCGGGCCGACGGCGTACCGGATGGCGTTGGTGACCAGTTCGCTGACGACCAGCTCCGTGGTGAAGGCGAACTCCTCCAGGCCCCACTCCGTCAGCTGCCGGGACGCCGTCTTGCGGGCCTCGGCGACCCGGGCCGGATCGACGGGCACGTCCCAGTCCGCGACCTGGTCGGGGCCCAGCAACCGGGTGCGGGCCATGAGCAGGGCCACGTCGTCGTGCGGCCGGTCCGGGGCCAGGGCGTCGACCACGGATCGGCAGTGCAGGTCGAGCGGGGACGTGGACTTCTCCAGGGCCTGGCGCAGCCGATTGCGGCCCGCGTCCGCGGCCCACCCCTCACCGTGGGCGAGCAGTCCGTCGGTGTGCAGCGCCAGGGTGCTGCCCTCCGCCAGGGCCACCTCGACCGACTCGAAGGGCGGACCGCCGACGCCGAGCGAGGGACCCTGCGGAAGGTCCACGAAGGCGACCGTGCCGTCGGGCAGGATCACGGCGGGCCCGGGGTGGCCGGCGGCGGCCATCGTGCACTGCCCGTCGACCGGGTCGTAGACGACGTACACGCATCCCGAGCCGAGGGCGCTGTCGGTGTCCTCCGTCTCCGGCCCCGCCCCCTCCTCGCGCGCCGCGCGGGCGACCAGGTCGTCCAGATGGCCCAGCACCTCCTCGGGCGGCAGGTCCAGCGCCGCCAGCGTCCGTACGGCGGTCCGCAGCCGGCCCATCGCCGCGGCGGCGCCGATCCCGTGCCCGGGCGCCTCGCCGACCACGAGGGCCACCCGTGCGCCGGAGAGCGGGATGAGGTCGTACCAGTCCCCGCCCAGGCCGGTCAGCTCGTCGGCGGGGCGGTAGCAGGCGGTCACCTCCACGGCGTCCTGCTCGGGCAGCCGGTGGGGGAGCAGACTGCGCTGCAGGACGAGCGCGGCCTCGCGCTCACGGGTGTAGCGCCAGGCGTTGTCCACACAGACGGCGGCCCGGGAGACGAGGTCCTCGGCGAGGTTCAGGTCGTCCTCGTCGAAGGGTTCCTGGCGGCGCCGGCGGAAGAAGGTGGCCACGCCCAGGGTGACGCCCCGCGCGCGGATCGGCACGACCAGCACGCTGTGCAGACCCAGCTCCAGGAAGGTCGCCCGGCGGTCGCCCGGTATCCCGGTCGCCCACTCCGCGGCCAGCGGGTCCAGTCGCTCCTCCCGCCAGGGCGTGCCCTCGGCCAGACACCGCAGCGGGGGCGACCCTGGCCGGTAGGCGGCCACCTCGCCGACCTCCACGACGGCCTCGGGGACGCCCTCGTTCACCGACTGCTGCCCGGCCCGCAGCAGCGTCACGTCCGCGGTGGGCTCCGCTCCCCGCAGCACCGACTCCAGCAGGTCCACGGTCAGGTAGTCGGCGAGCGCCGGTACGGCCACGTCGGCCAGCTCCTGCGCGGTGCGCCGGATGTCCAGGCTGCGGCCGATGTACTCGCCGGCCCGGTCGAGGAGGGCGAGGCGCTGCCGGGCCCGGTGCCGCTCGGTGATGTCGACGACCGTGTAGTAGACGCCCATCGGGTGGCCCCGGTCGTCGTCGATCCGGGTGAACGACATCGTGTGCGCGGTCTCGCGGTGCGGGGCGGAGCGGACCCGGCCGACGTGCTCGTACTCCACGATCGGCTCACCGGTCTCCAGCACGCGCCGCATCTGAGCCTCTATCGCCTCGGCGTCCAGACCCGGCTGGATCTCCGCGAACCGCAGTCCCAGACGCCGCTGGGCCGGGGCGCTGCCGAACTGCTCCAGCGCCGGGTTGGACCACACGCAGCGCAGGTCCGTGTCCACGATCGCGATGCCGATGGGGGACCGGGTGACCATCTGTTCCAGGACGCGGCGGCTCATGTCCCAGCCGGGCGCCTGCGCCATCTCGGAGAGCAGGACCAGCCAGCGTTCCGAGCGGTCTGGGTTGCGGGAGTTCTCGGCCACCGCGATCCGGACCATGACCGGGACCGGCCGGCCGTGTTTGTGCAGGGCGGTCAGCAGCCCCGCCCAGCTGCCGTCGGTCCGGCAGCGCGCGGTGATCTCCGGCAGCCGACGGGCGTCCTCGGGGGCGAGAAGGCTCGCGACGCTCCGTCCGACGGCTTCGGTGGCGGGGTAGTCCAGCAGGCGCTCGGCGTCCCTGGTCCAGCCCGTCACCGTGCCGTGGGCGTCGAGCAGCAGAGGTGCGGCATCGGCCACGTCGAACCGGTGCCGCGCGGTGTCGTGCTCCTCCTGAGCGCCCACGGCCGACCTCTCTGTCGCTGAGAGTGGTCTATCACCTCTTCGTCACATCTTCACCCGGTGTGGTGGACCGCGCGGCCGGGGAGAAGCGGGTGAACCTACCGCCTCAGTACCCTTTCCAGCACTCCCAGTGCCGACACCAGTTCCTCCGCAGTGATCGTCAGCGGGGGTGCCAGGCGGATCGTGGAGCCGTGGGTGTCCTTGACCAGGACGCCCCCGTCCATCAGCAGCCTGCTCACCTCGCGGCCCGTGCCGAGGGACGGGTCGATGTCGACGCCGGCCCACAGACCCCGGGCCCGGAAGCCGACGACGCCCTTGCCGACCAGGTCCGCCAGGCCGTCGCGCAGGACCGTGCCCAGCTCGGCCGCCCGGCGCTGGAACTCGCCCGTCTCCAGGAGCTCGATCACCGCCGTACCTACCGCTGCCGCCAGGGGGTTGCCTCCGAAGGTCGAGCCGTGTTCGCCCGGGCGCAGTACGCCGAGGACGTCACGGCGGGCGACCACCGCGGAGACCGGGACGATGCCGCCGCCCAGGGCCTTGCCCAGGAGCAGGACGTCGGGGACGACCCCCTCGTGCTCGACGGCAAGGGTGCGGCCCGTGCGGCCGAGGCCCGACTGGATCTCGTCCGCGACGAACAGGCACCCCTTGCGGCGGGTGAGCTCGCGGACGCCGGTCAGATAGCCGTCGTCCGGGATGACCACGCCCGCCTCGCCCTGGATGGGTTCCAGGAGCACCGCGGCCGTCGTCTCGTCGATGGCCGCCTCCAGCGCCGCGAGGTCGTTGTACGGCACGATCCGGAAGCCCGGGGTGAAGGGGCCGAAGCCCGCCCTCGCCGTCTCGTCGGTGGAGAACGACACGATCGTCGTCGTCCGGCCGTGGAAGTTCTCCGCCGCCACCACGATCGTCGCCCGGTCGGCCGGGACGCCCTTGACCTCGTACGCCCACTTGCGGGCCACCTTGATGCCGCTCTCCACCGCCTCCGCGCCGGTGTTCATGGGCAGCACCATGTCCAGGCCGGTCAGCTCGGCCAGGCGCTCCGCGAACTCGGCGAGGCGGTCGTTGTGGAAGGCCCGGGAGGTCAGCGTCAGGCGGTCCAGCTGCCGGTGCGCGGCCTCGACCAGTGCCGGGTGGCGGTGGCCGAAGTTGAGGGCGGAGTACCCGGCCAGCATGTCGAGGTAGCGGCGGCCCTCCACGTCCTCGACCCAGCTGCCCTCGGCCCGGGCGACGACCACGGGCAACGGGTGGTAGTTGTGCGCGAGGACCGGTTCCTCGGCGCTGATGAGATCGGCGGAGGAACGCGTGCCTACGGGTGCGGTCATGAGCGGATCTCCTGGGTGCAGCACTTGATGCCGCCGCCGGCCTTGTGGAACTCGGAGAGGTCGACGGGGACGGGGACATAGCCGTGGTCGTCGAGGCGCAGGGCGAGGGCCTCGGCCTGCGGGGCGATGAAGACGTGCCGGCCGTCGGACACGGAGTTCAGGCCGAACGCCGTCGCGTCGTCGCGGGTCGCGAGCACCGCGTCCGGGTACAGCTGTGCGAGTACCGCGCGGCTGCCCGGCGAAAAGGCCTCCGGGTAGTACACGATGTTGTTGCCGCCCTCGGAGTCGTCGAGGACGAACAGCGCGGTGTCCAGGTGGTAGAAGTGCGGATCCACCAGCGTCAGGCTGATCACCGGGTGCCCGAAGAACTCCTGGACCTCACGGTGCGCCTCCCGGGTCGTGCGGAACCCGGTGCCGGCCAGCACGTACCGGCCCGTCCACACGAGATCGCCCTCGCCCTCGCAGACCGACCCGGGGCGCCGGACGTCGTAGCCCGCCTTCTTGAACCACAGGTCGTAGTGCGTGGACTCGGGGCGCCGCTGCGGCGCGTGGAAGAGGGAACCGAAGACACGGCCGCCGACGACGACCGCCGAGTTCGCCGCGAAGACCATGTCCGGGAGACCGGGGACCGGCTCCACGGCGTCGATGCCGTGCCCGTGGTCCTCGTAGGCGCGGATCAGCGTCCGCCACTGCTCCTGCGCGAGGTCCACGTCGACATGGGTGTCGGGATGCATCCAGGGATTGATCGCGTACTGCACGGCGAAGTGTCTGGGTTCGCAGACGAGGAATCGCCGCCGGCGCGGCACACGGGGGTCGGACACAGAGGGGTTCCTCCGCTTCCTGCGGTGTCGACTGGGGTTGACACCACGGTAGAAAGTGACGGTCACGCCCGACAAGGAACAGGGATTGCGTGTCCGCGCAGAAACGCTGCGTATTCGACGGACATGACGCACGAGTGCTGCGCCCCCGGATGTTTATTCGGGAGCGGCGTGGGTCGCGCCCGCCTCGGGGCTTTCCGGGATGAGATGGGACAGCACCATCACACTGATCGTCTTCCGGATGAACGGCTCCACGCGGATGCGCTCCAGCACCTCCTCGAAGTGCTCCACGTCCCGCGCCCGCACGTGCAGCAGTGCGTCCGCGCCCCCGGTCACCGTCATCGCCGCGGTGATCTCCGGATGGTTGCGGACCACCTCCGCGAGCCGCCGCGGCGGGGCCGCGCCCTCGCAGTACACCTCGACGTACGCCTCCGTGCGCCAGCCCAGCGCCGACGGCTCCACCGTGGCGGTGAACCCGGTGATCACCCCGGTCTCCCGCAGCCGGTCCACGCGTCGCTTCACCGCCGTGGACGACAGCCCGATCGCCGAACCGATCTCCGCGAAGGACGTCCGCGCGTTCGCCATCAGCGCGGTGATGATCTTCCGGTCCAGCTCGTCGAAGGAGACGGTCCTGCTGTTCATGTCGGCACTGTATCCAGCGGGGGCGCCCGTATCTCGGCACGTGTCCAGTCGTACGAATTACTCCTAGACTCCGGGGTCATGCTGCGCGCCCTGGCTGTCGACGACGAACGCCCCTCGCTGGAGGAACTGCTCTACCTGCTGAGCGCCGACCCCCGGATCGGCAGTGTCGAGGGCGCCGGTGACGCCACCGAGGCGCTGCGCCGCATCAACCGCGCGCTGGAGTCCGGGCCGGACGGACCCGAGGCGATCGACGTCGTCTTCCTCGACATCAACATGCCGGGCCTTGACGGCCTCGACCTCGCCCGGCTGCTGACCGGCTTCGCCAAGCCGCCGCTGGTCGTCTTCGTCACCGCCCACGAGGACTTCGCCGTCCAGGCCTTCGACCTCAAGGCCGTCGACTACGTCCTCAAACCGGTCCGCAAGGAACGCCTCGCCGAAGCCGTCCGCCGCGCCGCCGAACGCCTCGACGCCGCGCCCCGCATACCCGTGCACGAACCCGACCCCGACCACATACCCGTCGAACTCGGCGGCGTGACCCGCTTCGTGGCCGTCGACGACATCACCCACGTCGAGGCCCAGGGCGACTACGCCCGCCTGCACACCGACAGGGGCAGCCACCTCGTCCGGATCCCGCTGTCCACGCTGGAGGAACGCTGGCGCTCCCGAGGGTTCGTCCGCATCCACCGCCGCCATCTCGTCGCCCTGCGCCACGTCGGCGAACTCCGCCTGGACGCGGGCACGGTGAGCGTCCTCGTCGGCGGCGAGGAGCTCCAGGTCAGCCGCCGGCACACGCGCGAGCTGCGGGACCTGCTGATGAGGAGGCCGTAGCCATGCCCCAGGACCCCGTGGAGCGCCGGGTCGTCGTCACCGGGCCGCCCCGACGCGGCCGCCCCGCCTCCGGGTACTACCGGCCGCGCACCGAGATCGACGAACAGACCACCCTCGGCCACACCTACGTCCGCTCCCTGATGCGCACCCAACTGCGGGCCGCCCTCGCGGTGTTCGCCTTCCTCGGACTGCTCATCGGACCGCTCCCGCTGCTCTTCGCGGCCATGCCGGACGCCCACCGCCTCGAATGGGCCGCCCTCGGCTTCGGCCTCTACGTCCCGATGGTCCTGCTGGCCCGCTGGTACGTGCGCCGCGCGGAGCGCAACGAACGGGACTTCGTGCGCCTGGTCGAGGACCGATGAACTCCAGCTACTCGGTCCCCGCCGTGGCGCTCGTCGTGGTCGCCACCGTGCTCGTAGGCGCCTTCGGCCTGCGCATCTCCCGCACCACCTCCGACTTCTACGTCGCCTCCCGCACCGTCGGCCCCCGCCTCAACGCGGCCGCCATCAGCGGCGAGTACCTCTCCGCCGCGTCCTTCCTCGGCATCGCGGGCCTGGTCCTCGTCCAGGGCCCCGACATGCTCTGGTACCCGGTCGGCTACACGGCCGGCTATCTCGTCCTGCTCCTGTTCGTCGCCGCCCCGCTGCGCCGCTCCGGCGCCTACACCCTGCCCGACTTCGCCGAGGCCCGGCTCGCCTCACAGGCCGTACGACGGCTCGCGGGCGCCTTCGTCGTCGGCGTCGGCTGGCTCTACCTGCTGCCCCAACTCCAGGGCGCCGGGCTGACCTTGACCGTGCTGACCGGGGCTCCCCAGTGGCTCGGCGGAGTCATCGTCGCGGCCGTCGTGGTCGCCACCGTCGCCGCGGGCGGCATGCGCAGCATCACCTTCGTGCAGGCATTCCAGTACTGGCTCAAACTCACCGCCCTGCTCGTCCCCGCCCTCTTCCTCATCCTCGCCTGGCAGGGCGACGGCGCCCCCAGCCACGCCTTCGAGGAACCGGCGACCTTCCGCGAACAGCGGGTGGTCCGCGTCGGCTCCACCCTCGACCTCACGCTGGAGCGCCCCCTGACCGTCACGGTCACCGGCACGGTCGACGGCCGCCGCCACACCGACCAGAGGCTCCAACTGCCCACCGGCACCCACCACATCGAACAGGGCACCCGCCTCACCTTCGCCAAGGGCACCACCGTCCCCGCCGCCGACCGCGGCACCAGCGACGGCATGTCGACCTCCCTGGCGGCGGGCCGCGAGGACCGGCCCCTGTACGCCACGTACGGACTGATCCTCGCCACCTTCCTCGGCACCATGGGCCTGCCGCACGTCGTCGTGCGCTTCTACACCAGCCCGCACGGCGTCGCCGCCCGGCGCACCACGGTCGCCGTCCTCGGCCTGATCGGCTGCTTCTACCTCCTGCCCCCGATCTACGGCGCCCTCGGCCGCCTGTACGCGCCCGAACTCACCCTCACCGGCAACGCCGACGCCGCCGTCCTGCTGCTCCCCGAGCGGATGATCGGCGGCCTCGGCGGCGACCTGCTGGGCGCGCTGGTGGCGGGCGGCGCCTTCGCCGCGTTCCTGTCCACGGCCTCCGGACTCACCATGGCCGTGGCCGGCGTGCTCACCCAGGACGTCCTGCCCTCGCGCGGCGTACGGCACTTCCGGCTCGGCACGGTCCTCGCGATGTGCGTCCCGCTGGCCGCGAGCGTCCTGGTCGGCGGACTGCCCGTCGCCGACGCGGTCGGACTCGCCTTCGCCGTCTCCGCGTCCTCGTTCTGCCCGCTGCTCGTGCTCGGCATCTGGTGGCGGCGGCTGACCCCGCCCGGCGCCGCCGCGGGCATGCTGGTCGGCGGCGGCTCCGCGTTCCTCGCCGTGGCCGCGACCATGGCCGGCTTCCCGGCCGGCGGCCCGCAGCACGCCCTGCTCGCCTGGCCCGCGCTCTGGTCGGTGCCGCTCGGCTTCCTCACCATGGTGCTGGTGTCCCTGGCCACCGCGAGCCGGGTACCGGCGGGCACGGCGGCGATCCTGGCCCGCTTCCACCTGCCGGAGGAACTGCGGGCGGAGGAACTCCGGGCGGAGGTAAAGGCATGAGGCGGGCAAAGGCATGAGACGAGCAAAGGCATGAGGCGGGCCAAGGCATGAGGCAGGTGGTGGCATGAGCGGATTCCTGGCCGGGCTGTGCGTGGCGATCCTCCCGCTGCTGGCCGCCGGCTTCTGGCTCGGCCGGCGCACGGCCCGACCGCAGACCCTCGGCGGCCTCGGCACCCCCGTCGAACACGCCACCTTCGAGACCCTGCACACCGCCTCCCTGGCCGCGCCCCCGCTGCGGGCGGGACTGACGGAGGAGACCGCCCGCAAGGCGGCCCGCAGACTGCGCTCGCTGCTCGGCACGGACGCGCTGTGCCTCACCGACCAGAAACAGGTCCTGGTCTGGGACGGCGTGGGCGGTCACCACCGCACCGAGATCATGGAACGCCTCGCGGGCCCGCTGGAGACCGGCCGCGGCGAGGCCTTCCCGCTCACCTGCGACACACCCGACTGCCCGGTCCGCTGGGCGGTCGTCGCCCCGCTGACCGTCGACGACCGCGTCCATGGCGCCCTGGTCGCCTGCGCGCCCCGCGAATCCGCCGTCCTGGTCCGCGCGGCCGGGGAGGTCGCCCGGTGGGTCAGCGTCCAACTCGAGTTGGCCGACCTGGACCAGTCCCGGACCCGCCTGATCGAGGCCGAGATCAAGGCACTTCGGGCCCAGATCTCCCCGCACTTCATCTTCAACTCGCTAGCGGTAATCGCCAGCTTCGTCCGCACCGACCCCGAACGCGCCCGCGAACTGCTCCTCGAATTCGCCGACTTCACCCGCTACTCGTTCCGCAGGCACGGCGACTTCACCACCCTCGCCGAGGAACTCCACGCCATCGACCACTACTTGGCGCTCGTCAGGGCACGCTTCGGCGACCGCCTCTCCGTCACCCTCCAGATCGCCCCGGAGGTACTGCCGGTCGCCCTGCCGTTCCTGTGCCTGCAACCGCTCGTCGAGAACGCCATCAAGCACGGCCTGGAGGGCAAGACCGACACGTGCCGGCTCCAGATCACCGCCCAGGACACCGGCGCCGAGGCCCTCGTCGTCATCGAGGACGACGGCGCCGGAATGGACCCGGTCCTGCTCCGCCGTATCCTCGCCGGCGAGGTCAGCCCCTCGGGCGGCATCGGACTGTCCAACGTCGACGACCGGCTCCGCCAGGTGTACGGCGACTCCTACGGCCTCGTCATCGAGACGGCCGTCGGCGCCGGCATGAAGATCACCGCCCGGCTGCCCAAGTACCAGCCGGGCGTGCACTCGGCGGGCCGTCTCACCGACGGCTGATGGTCAGGTACTGCTGGTGGCCACCATGCCGAGAGTGATCAGTCCCAGCACGACCCAGCCGAACCACAGCCAGCCGTTGCTGCCGAGCGCCACCGTGTAGGCGGTCACCGCGACGAGACCGCCGACGGTGAGCACCCCCATCGTCCGGGTCGAGCCATCCGTGGAACCGCTACCGGGCATCGCAACACCCTCCTCAGGATTCGTCCCCCTCCATGGTGCCCCCGTTCTGCCTGCGGACAGTGCACACGACGAAATGTGTGCCGTTCTTCCAGGGGCCCTGGCTGGTCCAGGAGCCCGCCGTGTACACGGACGGATCGAAGCCGTAGTCGGCCGGCGGCACGTCACGCGCGCACGCGGTGTCCGAATCGGTCCGCGCCTCGGACAGTGTGACGTCGGGGTCCAGTCGGGTGAATCCGAGCACCTCCTCGTCGTGGGAGCCCTTGCAGGAGACCAGCCGCGCGTCCCGGTTGGTGCGCACGTCCAGACAGTCCCGCCGCTGCATGGTCGCCGTGTCCGCGAACCCCGAGCCCAGCCTGCGACGGGCACCGATCGGCCCGTACACCGGCCCGTTCCCGCCCAGCACCAGACACGCGGTACGCCGTCCCGCGGCCGCGAACCCCCCGTCGGTCGGTACGACGGCCTGGCTGCGGACGTCCATGAGCCGCTCCCGGACCTCCCGCGTCCGCTCCTCGCACTGCGCAGACCCCGTCCGCCGCGCCTCGTCCGCCGAGTTGGCCGCGGCGAACGCCACCACCTGACCGTCGGGGACCGTGCCACAGGTGGGATCCAGCCGCAGCCGGGGCGTCCCCCGGAACCGCTCCGCCCCCGGCCAGTCGGCGATCACACAGTCGCCGTCCCGCAGCGGCTTCGTCAGCCCGACCGTCTCGCCGTACGGCTGCCCCGAACCCTGCTGACCGCTCCCGCCGTCCGGGGACCGGTCGGCCATGGCGTACCACACACCGCCCAGGGCCAGCAGCAGCCCGAGACCACAGGCGAGGACGGCCCGCAGGGCGTGCGAGCGCTCCCGCCGCCGACGGCCGCCCTGCGGCGACGGAGGTGTGAGCCCTTGTCCGTTCGAAGGGGGCCCGGGCGACGGCACCTGCACTCCCGCCCAGGGCGGCTGGGAACCGAGGTCGGTCTGCGTCCGGACGTACGGCTCGGGCTGCGGCGTCACGATCCGTGACAGCGCGGCCTCCGCCTCCGCCGCCGACAGCCGCCGCCCGGGGTCCTTCGCGAGCAGCGCCTGCAGTACGGGACCCAGCGCACCGGCGCGCACCGCGGGCCGCGGCTCCTCCATGACCACCGCGGTCACCTCGGCCAGATGCGAGTCCCGCTCGAAGGGACCCACCCCCTCTACCGCGTGGTACAGCGTGCAGCCCAGGGAGAACAGGTCGGCGGCCGGGGTGGGCGTGCCGCCCGTGGCCCGCTCCGGCGCCAGATAGCCCGCCGTGCCCACCAGCACCGACGCCAGCGTGTACCGGGTCTCCCCGGCGTCCGGCTGCACCGAGATGCCGTAGTCGGTGAGCAGGACGCGTCCGTACGGCGATCCCGCGCGGTCCGGCGCCAGCAGGATGTTCGCCGGCTTCACGTCCCGGTGCATCACGCCCCGCTGGTGCCCGGCGGTCAGCGCGTCCAGCACGGCGAGGCCGACGCGGGCGCACTCCGCCGGGGCGAGCGGTCCGCGGGAGTCGACCAGGTCGCGCAGGTCCACGGCGTCCGCCACGTACTCCATGACGATCCACGGCAGCCCGTCGTGCTCCAGCACGTCGTGCACGGTCACCACGTGCGGGTGGCCGCGCAGTCCCGCCGCGTGCCGGGCCTCCGCGCGGGCCCGCGCCACCCGGGCCTCCCGCTCGACCGCCTCCACCGGGTCCCGGAACAGGATCTCCTTGAGTGCGACCTCGCAGGCGAGTCTCTGGTCGTGGGCGAGCCACACATGGCCCATGCCGCCGCTGCCGAGCGGGTGCAGCAGCAGATACCGGTCGGCGATGACCCGGCCCACTCCCGACGTCGGTGATCCTGAAGGCATCCGGTGACTCCCCGGTTCTGCGGGACGCTACGTGGCGACGGTGGCGCTCGGCCCGTCGCCGGCGGGCTCACTGGTCGCCGGCTCACTGGTGGCGGGCTGGCTGGTGGCGGGCTGCGATGTCGCGGGTTCGCTGGTCGCCGGCCGGCTGGTGACGGGTGCGCTGGCCGTTGACGGAGGAGGCGGTGTCGACGGCGGAGGAGGGGGCGGCGCGCTGCTGGTGAGCGGTGAGCCGGTCGGCGGTGAGCTGGTCGAGGACGGTGGGCTCGGCCAGCTGCTCGACTTCTCGGGCGACGGCGAGACGGGAGCCGTACTCGCCGATGGCGGCGGCGGCGACGATGACGACCCCCTGGGCCTGCCGCTCGACGAGGACGGAGGCGACGATGACGGAGGGGGCGAGGAGGACACCCCGGCCCGGCCGCTGGACGGCGGTGTCCTGGGCCCGGTCGACGGTGGCGGGGGAGTGGTCGTCGGCCCGGTCCCCCCGTCGGAGCCACTCGTGCCGCCCCCGGCCACGGTCAGCAGCACGTACCGCCCGAACGGCAACTCCGTCCCCGCGGGCGGATCGGTCGCCGTGACCTTCGCGCCGCCCGGCGGAGACTCCTGCCCGGCGTACCCGGCCGCCAGCCCGGCGCCGATCAGCTCCCGGCCGGCCTGGGCGAAGCTCCTCCCGGCGAGGTCCGGCACCGTGCGCCGCATCCCGGCGTTGAAGGTGCTGTCCTTCTCACCGGTGGTGCCGACCGGACGGTTGATGCCGCGGGCTGGTTCCCGGACGTCCACGAGAGCGACCCGTTCCAGTTTCCGCGGCGCGGGCTTCACGGCCACCACCGACTCCCGCTCGTATCCCGCCCACTTCTTGTTGCCGTCCTCGAACTGGACGGAAATCCTGCCGGTGTCACCCTTGAAGGGCCGGAGCGGATTTCCGCACGAGCACTTCACAGCCGGAAGCCCTTGTTCATCGACGAGAATCGCGATTCCCGCCTGCAGCAAGGAGTTGTACGGGACGGCATTTTCCTTCTTGTAGTCGTGGTTCTCGACGAGAGTGTCGTGACGCAACAGAACCGGTGTGAGTCGATGCAGATATTCCGGTATCCGGTCCGTGCCGATGTTCAGTACCTCGGCCCACGCCTGCGCCTTTTTGTGATTCCTGGGATCGGTGAGGAATCGTTCGAGTTTGGCGACGTCACAGATGGTCGGCTGCTTGCTGCCGCCGTACAGGCCGGGCGTGTCCCCCTGCTGGAGACTTCCCTGGACGGGCTGTGACCGCACGGCCGCGGCGTCCCTGCCCAGGCCGCTGTTCTCCTCGAAGAACGGTGCGAGCGAGGGCACACCGACGGCGGCCGCCTTGACCACCGTCAGCGGATTTCCCTTCTCGCAGCCGCTCAGCAGCAGCGAGAAAATCGCGAGCAAGATGACCCTGTGCATAAATGCGCGAAGTGCCATGACCGCTCCCCCCGGCGGTTCCCCCAACGCGCTTCATGCTACTGAATGCTTCGGAAAGGCGAAGCCTTTCACTGCTCGCGGGTGCTCAATGAGGCCAAATAGGCGTTGTACGCCTCGAGCTCCTTGTCGCCGTCCCGGTCGGCGGCCCGGTCCGTGCGCTTGGCCTGCCGCTGTTCGGAGCCGTACCACTGGAACAACAGTGCGATCAGGACGAGTACGGACGGAATCTCGCTGAACGCCCAGGCGATACCGCCGGCGTAGTTCTGGTCGGAGAGCGCGTCGATGCCGAGCGAGGCGGGCGGGTTCTTGAACGTCTCCACCATGGGCTCGGACGCCATCATCAGCGCGATGCCGAAGAACGCGTGGAACGGCATCCCCGCGAACAGCTCCAGCATCCGCATCAGATACCCGGGCCGCTGCGGCCCCGGGTCGACGCCGATGATCGGCCAGAAGAAGACGACACCGACGGCGAGGAAGTGCACCATCATCGCGATGTGTCCGGTCTTCGACCCCATCAGGAAGTCGAAGATCGGCGTGAAATAGAGGCCGTACAGGCTCGCGATGAACAGTGGGATGGTGAACGCCGGATGCGTGATGATCCGCATGTACCGGCTGTGCAGCAGCGCGAGCAGCAGCTCACGGGGCCCCTTGCGCCCCCGGCCCGCGACGGGCAGCGCCCGCAGAGCCAGGGTGACCGGGGCACCGAGCAGGATGAGGATCGGCGACAGCATGCTGATCACCATGTGCTGCACCATGTGCACGCTGAACATGACCATTCCGTAGTCGTTCAGCCCGGTGCACATCATCAGCGCGATGGTGAGCACACCGACCACGTAGGAGACGGTCCGCGCCACGGACCACGAGTCGCCCCGTCGCCGCAGCCGCACGACTCCCCACACGTACAGACCGAGGGCGAGGAGGCAGGCGACGAGGAAGAAGGGGTCGGTCGACCACTGAAGCCCTCGTCCCAGCGTGAACGGCGGCAGATCGTGCGTCATGCCGTGCCCGCTGTGGTCCATCGCGGCGGCTCCTGATTCGTGGGGGTTGTGCAAGTCTGTCCGGACCCAGACTAAGACCGCCCCCGGTCACCTCCGGGACCGGGGCCCACCACCGCGCTGCGGCCTACAGCACGCACTCCGCCTCGGCGTACCGGTCCTCCGGCACCGTCTTCAACGTCTCGACCGCCTCCGCGAGCGGCACCATCACGATGTCGGTCCCCCGCAGAGCGGTCATGTGGCCGAACTCCCCACGGTGCACGGCCTCCACCGCGTGCCAGCCGAACCGGGTGGCCAGCACCCTGTCGTACGCGGTCGGGGTACCGCCGCGCTGCACATGACCGAGGATGACCGGCCGGGCTTCCTTCCCCAGCCGCTGCTCCAGCTCGATCGACAGCTGGCGGGCGATCCCGGCGAAGCGCTCGTGGCCGTAGATGTCCTTGGCGCCCTCGTCGAAGGCCATGGAGCCGGGGGCCGGCTTGGCCCCCTCGGCGGCGACGACGATCGCGAACCGCTTTCCCGCCTCGAACCGCTCGCCGACCCGCCGGGCCAGCTCCTCGATGTCGAAGGGACGCTCCGGTACGACGATGGCGTGCGCGCCGGCCGCCATCCCGGAGTGCAGCGCTATCCACCCGGTGTGCCGTCCCATGACCTCGACGACGAGCACCCGCTGGTGGGACTCGGCGGTGGTCTTCAGCCGGTCGAGGGCCTCGGTCGCGACACCGACGGCCGTGTCGAACCCGAAGGTGACGTCCGTGACCGCGATGTCGTTGTCGATGGTCTTCGGCACGCCCACGATCGGCAGACCGGCGTCCGACATCAGCCGGGCCGCCTTGAGCGTGCCCTCACCGCCGATGGGGATGATCGCGTCGAGTCCGAGCTCCTCGACATGCCCCCTGGCCCGCTCCACGCCGTCCCGCAGATGCGAGGGCTGGACGCGGGAGGAGCCGAGGATCGTGCCGCCGCGGGCCAGGATGCCGCCCACCGCGTCGAGGTCGAGCTTGAGGTAGTCGCACTCCAGGAGGCCCTTCCAGCCGTCCCGGAAGCCGATGACCTCGTCGCCGTGGTCGGCGACGGCACGGTGCACGACGGACCGGATGACGGCGTTCAGGCCGGGGCAGTCGCCGCCGGACGTGAGGACACCAATGCGCATAGCCGCGGGAACCTTCTCAGCGAGGGGACGTGGCACGGGTCCGGACCACGCTGTCCGGCTCGAACCCCGCCACCCTAACGGCAGGAGGGGGCGGGGCCGAAGAACGCGTCCGCCTGCTGGACGGCCCCGCTCACCTGTGCGGACTTCTCGTCAGACGGGCCGGTGACAAACGCCTGGAACCCAGGTGAACTTCCGGTCAGGCGGGCTGCTGAGCGGCCGTGATGCGCTCGTTGCGCAGGGCCTCGTACCAGCGGTCGTCGGTGGGCGGCAGTGCGTTCACGTCGAGGGCCAGCTTGAGCAGCAGGTCCGCGATCTGCGGGTTCCGCGCCAGCACGGGTCCGTGCATGTACGTACCGAAGACCGTGTCGTTGTACGCCCCCTCCGTACCGTCCCCGGTGCCGTTGCCCTTGCCGAGGCGGACGTTGGCGAAGGGGCGGGCGGTGGGGCCGAGGTGGGTGACGCCCTGGTGGTTCTCGAAGCCGGTCAGCGGGGGCAGGCCGAGGCGCTGGTCGATGTCGGCGAGCACGTCACCGACGCACCGCTCGCCCTCACCGCGCACGGAGACCACGTCGAGCAGGCCGAGGCCGGGCTCGCGCTGGCCGAGATCGTTGATGAACTCGTGGCCGAGGATCTGGTAGCCGGCGCACACCGAGAAGACGATGGCGCCGTTGCCGACGGCCCGGTGCAGACCGCCGTCCCGGCGCAGCCGCTCGGCCGCCAGCCGCTGGGGCCGGTCCTCGCCGCCGCCGATCAGGTAGATGTCGCCGGAGGTCGGGATCGGCTGGTCGCTGCGCACGTCCAGGCGGGCCACGTCGAGACCGCGCTGACGGGCCCGGCGCTCGATGACGAGGGCGTTGCCCTGGTCGCCGTAGGTGCTGAGCAGGTCGGGGTAGATCCAGACGATCCGCAGTTGGTTGTCGCTCACAAAAGTCCCCTGTGTCTCAGTTGCCGACGCGGCGGCGCAGGTCCTGGAAGGCGGTGTAGTTCGCGATGACCTCGATGCGGCCGGGCGGGCTCATCGACACGGCCTGGTCGAGGTTGTCGCAGACCTGGAAGTTCTGGTTCGCGACCTCGAGGCGCACCGCGAGGTCCAGCTTCCGGTCGCCGATCACGCAGATCGGGTGGCCGGTGAGCCGGGTGTAGTCCACGTCCCACAGCCAGGAGGTGTCGGTGCCGTCGGCGCCGCGGGCGTTGACGGAGAGGATCACCGGGGTGGGCGGCGGGTCGATCAGGCTGAACGTCTCGAGCCAGCCGGCCGGGTTCTTCGCGAGCAGCAGCCGCAGGTCGCGCTGCTGGAACTGGACCACGTCATACCGTCCGGCCACGGCCTGGACCTGGTACATGCGTTCCAGGGCGACCTGCGGCGGCACACCGAAGACGGCGGCGACGGCGGCGGAGGAGGCGGCGTTGGCCTTGTTGGCGCGGCCGGGCAGCTGGAGGTGGATCGGCCAGGCGGAGCCGTGCGGGTCGAGCACATGGTCACCGGAGAGCGCCCAGCTGGGCGTGGGCCGACGGAACCCGCACTCGCCGCAGAACCAGTCGTCGCCCGGCCGCTGCATCACGCCACCGCAGGACGGGCAGGACCAGGCGTCGTCCTTCCACATCTGGCCTGCGGCGACCCAGATGACGTTGGGGGAGGAGGAGGCGGCCCACACGACGAGCGGGTCGTCGGCGTTGGCGACGACGACGGCCTTCGAACCCGCGAGCCCCTCGCGCCAGTTCTCGGCGAGCATGCGGGTCTCGGCGGCGCGGTCGAGCTGGTCGCGGGAGAGGTTCAGCAGGGCGATGCACTTGGGGTCGGTGTCCCGGGCCACGCCGGCGAGGTACTTCTCGTCGACCTCGATGACGCCGTACCGGGCGTCCGAGCCACCGGCGAGCGCCGAGGTGATGCCGGCGGGCATGTTGGCGCCGAGGGCGTTGGAGACGACGGGCCCGGCGGCCCCGAGCGCCTCCGCGATCAACCGGGTGGTGGTGGTCTTTCCGTTGGTCGCCGAGACGAGGACGACGTCCAGGTGCTGGGCGAGCCGGGCGAGGAGGTCGGGGTCGAGTTTGAGGGCCACCTTGCCGCCGATGACCGAACCGCTGCCGCGACCCGCGGCCCGGGATGCCGCCGCGACGGCCTTGCCCGCCGTCACGGCCAGCTTGGCCCGCGGCGAGAGCGGGTCCGAGTTGCCTGTCATCAGATCTCGATCCTCCTTGCGTACGCGCCGCGCCTCAGCCTCCGGCCACGTGGTGTGGACCTCAGCCTATCGAGATCCGTAGGCACTCCCGAATCGCCGTACCCTTGCGGCCATGCGAAACGGCTCCATTCCGGGCACGCGGGGGCGCGTCCGCGCGGTCACCCTGCTCGGCACCCCGGTGTTGCACACCCCCTGCGAGGACGTCACGGACTTCGGCCCCGAACTGGCGACGCTGGTGGAGGACTTGTTCGCGACGATGTACGCGGCGCAGGGAGTCGGCCTGGCGGCGAACCAGGTGGGCGTGCCGTTGCGCGTCTTCGTCTACGACTGCCCGGACGACGAGGAGGTCCGCCACCTGGGACATGTGGTGAACCCACGCCTGGTGGAGACGGACGGTGTGGTGCTGAGGGGCCCCGAGGGCTGCCTGTCGTTGCCGGGCCTGGAGGCGGGAACGGAGCGTCACGACCACACTGTCGTGGAGGGTTTCACGATGACGGGCGAGCCCGTGACGATCGACGGCACGGGGTTCTTCGCGAGATGCCTACAGCACGAGATGGACCACCTGGAGGGCAGGGTCTACGCGGACCGTGTGAAGGGTTGGCGCCGTGGCCGATTGCTACGACAGGTTGGGCGAGCCGCTTGGCACACGGGGCCTGATCCCACTTAGGGGCGCGGGGAACTGCGCGACCAGCCCCCACTGCCCCGCAGACGTCACACGACGATCAGAACCCCGGACCTCCGACCTTGTCCCTCACGGCCGCAAGCCGCCCCCACAGCAGATCCGCCAGACTCTTCACCAACTCCGCCCGCGGGCAAGGCCGTTCCCCCAGCCACCAGTCACCCGCCGCGTACATCATCCCGACGATCCCGTGCCCCCACACGCGGGCCAGCAGCTGGCTCCCGGGCCCGAGGTCCAGCCGTTCCTCGATGACCTGCCCCAACTCTTCACCCATCCTGCGCAGCAAGGGCGCGGAATGCTTACCGACATCGAACCCCTGCTCCCCGACCTGCCCCCCCTCGGCGGGGTGCATCAGGAACCGGTACACCTGGGGCCGGGCCTCGATCGCGGCCAGGTACGTGTCCAACGTGGCCTCGACCCGCTCACGCCGGTCCGCGGGAGCGTCCAGCGCCGCCCGCAGCGAGTCCAGGAGGGCGTCGGTGTGCCGCTTGGCAAGCGCAGCGTAAAGTCCTCCCTTGTCACCGAAGTGCCGATACAGAATCGGCTTGGTGATGCCGGCTTCCGCGGCGATGGCGTTCATGGAGGCATGCGGGCCGTCGCGCAGCACCACTCTGTCCGCGGCCTCCAGCAGTTCGCGCCGGCGGCGGTCGGCGGACCGCTGCTGATCGGTCCGCTGTGTGGTGTCCATGAGCTCTCCCCACCCGTACTGAATCGGTAACGCCTGCGCAAACTAACACTCGACCGGCGCTCGGCATCGAACAGGCTGCTGACTGGCCATGGGGAGTTGACTTTTACTACCCGTGGGTAACAGACTCGGGTTACCGCAAGTAACACGCACGTGCGTCGCCGCTGGAGGGGACATGGCCGAGTTCACCATGGAGCTCAACGACGAACAGAAGGAGGTCCGGGACTGGCTGCACGGCTTCGCCGCCGACGTCATCCGCCCCGCGGCCGCCGAATGGGACGAGCGTGAGGAGACTCCCTGGCCGGTCATCCAGGAGGCCGCGAAGGTAGGCATCTACTCCCTCGACTTCTACGCCCAGCAGTACTTCGACCCCACCGGGCTCGGTATCCCGATGGCGATGGAGGAGCTGTTCTGGGGCGACGCGGGCATCGCCCTGTCGATCGTGGGCACCGGTCTCGCCGCCGTCGGCGTCCTCGCCAACGGCACCGAGGAGCAGATCGGCACCTGGATCCCCCAGATGTACGGCGACGCCAACGACGTCAAGGTCGCCGCGTTCTGCTCGTCCGAGCCGGACGCCGGTTCCGACGTGGCCTCCATGCGCACGCGTGCCGTCTACGACGAGGCCAAGGACGAGTGGGTGCTCAACGGCACCAAGACCTGGGCGACCAACGGCGGTATCGCCAACGTCCATGTCGTCGTCGCGGTCGTCGACCCGGAGCTCGGCTCCAAGGGCCACGCCTCCTTCATCGTGCCGCCGAACACCCCCGGGCTGTCCCAGGGCCAGAAGTTCAAGAAGCACGGCATCCGCGCCTCGCACACCGCCGAGGTCGTGCTGGACAACGTCCGGGTGCCCGGCTCCTGCCTCCTCGGCGGCAAGGAGAAGCTCGACCAGCGTCTCGCCCGGGCCCGGGAGCGGGCGAAGAGCGGCGGCGAGCGCGTGAAGAACGCGGCGATGGCCACGTTCGAGGCGTCGCGGCCCGCCGTCGGCGCGATGGCCGTGGGCACCGCCCGGGCCGCCTACGAGGTCGCCCTCGACTACGCCAAGACCCGTGAGCAGTTCGGGCGGCCGATCATCGACAACCAGGGCGTGGCCTTCCAGCTGGCGGACATGCGCACCTCCATCGACGCGGCCCGGCTCCTGGTCTGGCGTGCCTCCTGGATGGCGATCAACGGGAAGCAGTTCACCGCCGCCGAGGGCTCGATGTCGAAGCTCTTCGCGAGCGAGACGGCGAAGAAGGTCACGGCGCAGGCGGTCCAGATCCTGGGCGGCAACGGCTACACCCGGGAGTACCCGGTGGAGCGCATGCACCGCGACGCCGCGATCTACACCATCTTCGAAGGCACGAGCGAGATCCAGCGACTGGTCATCGCCCGGACCCTGTCCGGCATGTCCATCCGCTGACGGCGCCGGGCCGGGGCACGGGCGCCCCGGCCGCAGCGCGGGCCGAAGCCGGGACCGCAGCTCCTACGGCGTCCCACCGCTGCTGTGCGCGATGCACGCCACGTCGATCCGGTCGGCGAGCTTCGCGAGCTCGATGGTCAGGGCGGCGACCGTGTCCTCGTCCAGCCCGTCGGCCCCGGCCTCGACCAGGTGCAACCACCGCCCGCCAAGACTGCGGAGCAGCTTGCTCACATCGGCCGCGGCCACCTGTAGGGTCCCGCGGTCGTCGACGATCAGAGGCAGAGTCACTTCGCGGTTCACACCCGGGATGGTAACCGCGCAAGTGTCACGCTCCGTGCCAAACCGTCGTGATGTTGCAGAACTCCCTGATTCCGTGCCCGGACAGCTCACGCCCGTACCCGGACCGCTTCACCCCGCCGAACGGGAACGCCGGATGCGAGGCGGTCATCCCGTTGACGAACACCCCGCCGGCCTCCAGATCCCGTACGAACCGGTCGACCTCGGCTTCGTCCCGGGTCCACACGTTGGAACTCAGCCCGAACGCCGAGTCGTTGGCGATCAACACCGCCTCGTCCAGGTCGGCCGCCCGGTACAGCGTGGCCACCGGACCGAAGGTCTCCTCGCGGTGGATGCGCATCTCGCGGTTCACGTCGGCGACGACGGTCGGCGGGTAGTACCAGCCGGGCCCGTCGGGCCGCTCCCCGCCGCACAGCACGCTCGCCCCGCTGCGCCGGGCGTCGTCGACGAGTTCCTCCAGGTCGGTCCGTCCCTGCTCGCTGGAGAGCGGCCCGACCTCGGTGTCCTCCTCCAGCGGGTCGCCGACCTTGAGGGCCTTCATGCCCTCGACGAACCGCTCGGCGAACCGGTCGTAGACGTCCGTGTGCACGATGAACCGCTTGGCGGCGATGCAGGACTGCCCGTTGTTCTGCACGCGCGCGGTCACCGCGATCTCGGCGGCCCGGTCGACGTCCGCGGACGGCATGACGATGTACGGGTCGCTGCCGCCGAGCTCAAGGACGGTCTTCTTCACCATGTCCCCGGCGGTGGAGGCGACGGCCCGCCCCGCGGGCTCACTCCCTGTGAGCGTGGCCGCCTTGACGCGTTCGTCGCGCAGGATGTCGTCGATCGCGCCGGACCCGACGAGCAGGGTCTGGAAACAGCCTTCCGGGAAGCCCGCCTGATGGAAGAGGTCCTCCAGGAACAGGGCGGTCTGCGGCACGTTCGAGGCGTGCTTGAGCAGGCCGACGTTGCCCGCCATCAGCGCGGGCGCGGCGAAGCGGATCACCTGCCACAGCGGGAAGTTCCACGGCATCACCGCGAGCACGGGGCCGAGCGGCCGGTAGCGGACCAGGGCGCGGGAGGCCCCGGAGTCCTTGACGTCGTACGCGGCGGGCTCCTCGTCGGCCAGCAGCGACTCCGCGTGCTCGGCGTACCAGCGCATCGCCTTGGCGCACTTGGCGGCCTCCGCGCGGGCCTGCTTGACCGGCTTGCCCATCTCGGTGGTCATGACCCTGGCGATGTCCTGCGTGGCGTCGTCGAGGAGCTCGGCGGCCCGGTTCAGGAGACCGGCACGCTCGGCGAAGGACGTGGTGCGGTAGGTGCGGAACGTGGCCTGGGCGAGCTGGAGCCTGCGCTCGATCTCCTCCTCGCCCATGGCCTCGTACGTCTTGAGCGTCTCGCCGTTCGCCGGGTTCACCGTCGCGATGGGCATGACCGACCTCCTGAAGAGCTGACTGTGCTTCGACCTTCCCGCGCGGCGGGGGCGACCGCAACGCGTGGACATCAGGCCGAGTGCTCAGCCAGCCGGTCGAGAAACGCGGCCTGCGCCTTCACGATCACCGCCCGGGCCCGGTCGAGCCCGAACCACTCCACCCGGTCCAGCTCGGGGAACTCCTGGGTCCGCCCGGACTTCGGCGGCCACTCCATGGCGAACACCCCCGGAACCACGGTCGCCGGATCGAGGTCCGCTTCGACCGCCCACGCCGTGACGACCTTCCCGTTCGTCTGCCGGACCTCTCCCAGAGGTACGGCCTCCCCGTCGGGCGGCGGCAGCCCGAGCTCCTCCTGGAACTCCCGGCGGGCCGCGGCCCAGGCCGCCTCCGAGTCCGGCTCGTACTCGCCCTTCGGGATCGTCCACGCTCCGGCGTCCCGCCGCGCGAAGAACGGGCCGCCCATATGGCCCAGCAACACCTCCAGGCCGTCACCGGTGTGCCGGAACAACAGCAGGCCCGCGCTCGTCCTCACGGCCTCACCTCGGGATGCGCGGCCAGCAGCGTCTCGACCGTGTCGGCGTCCTCCGGCCGTTTGTCCTCCCGGTAGCGGACCACGCGGGCGAAGCGGAGGGTGACGCCGGCCGGGTAGCGGGTCGACTTCTGCAGGCCGTCGTACGCGATCTCGACGACGAGTTCGGGCCGTACCGTCACCACATAGCCGCTGCTGTCGACGGCCAGCTCCTGGAGCCGCTCGGTCTGCCAGGTGAGCATCGCGTCGGTCATGCCCTTGAAGGTCTTGCCGAGCATGGCGAAGCCGCCGTCGGCCGTGCGGGCGCCTAGGTGCAGGTTGGAGAGCTTGCCGGTGCGGCGGCCGTGGCCCCACTCGGCGGCCAGCACGACCAGGTCGAGGGTGTGCACGGGCTTGACCTTCAGCCAGGACGCGCCGCGCCGGCCCGCGCTGTAGGGCGCGTCGAGGGACTTCACGACGACTCCCTCGTGGCCGCGCTTCAGGGTCTCGGCGAGGAACTCCTCGGCCGCCGGGATCTCCTGCGGTCCCGACACCAGGGTGCGCCGCACCCGCATCGGCTCCGGCACCAGCCGGGCCAGCTCCGCGTGCCGCTCGGCGAAGGGCAGGTCGAGGAGGTCGCGGCCGTCGACGGACAGGGCGTCGAAGAAGACGGGGGAGACGGGGACCGCCTCGGCGGCCGTCGTCACGTCCACACGGGAGCCGACCCGGCCCGCGGTCTCCTGGAAGGAACGCGGCCGCCCGTCCTCGTCGAAGGCGATCACCTCGCCGTCCAGGATGAACCGCTCACCCCTCAACTCCAGTGCGGCAGCCGTCAGTTCGGGCAGCCGGTCGGTGATGTCGTCGAGGGTGCGCGTGTACAGCCGTACGACATCGCCGTCCCGGTGGATCTGCACGCGGATGCCGTCCAGCTTTTCCTCGACCGCGCAGGTGCCGAGCTTGTCGACCGCCTCGGCCACCGAGGAGGCGCTGTGCGCGAGCATCGGCAGGACCGGGCGGCCGACGGTGAGACGGAAGCGGTCCAGGGCGGACGGGCCCTCGGCGAGCAGGGCCTCGGCCACCGTCTGGAGCGAGCCCGCGAGCATCACGGCACGGCGTACGTCGGCGGGAGGTGTTGCCGTCGCCTGGGCGAGTCCCTCCGTGGCGACCGCGTCCAGCGCGCCCTGCCGTACCTCCCCGCTGATCAGCCCGAACAGGAACCGCTGCTCCTCCTCGGTGGCCGCGCCCATCAACTCACCCACCAGCCGGGTGCGTTCGGCCTGGGAGCCCGCGCCCGCGACCTTGCCCAGCTCGCTGAACAGGGCGTCCACCTCGCGCACGGTCAGGGTCGGTTCGGCGGCCGGGGTGACCGGGCGGCTCAGCACCTTCCAGCCGACGCCGAGCCGGCCCTGCGGGAGCCGTCCCGCCAGGTACGGGATGACGATCGGCACGTCGTCCGCCTCGGCGTCGCGGAACAGCTCGGCGAGGAGCGCGATCTTCCGGGACCGCGCCGAGGTGGCGGCGACCTCCTGGGACACGTGGGCCAGCCGGGCAAGCAGCATGCATCCAGGGTGCACCGGAGGAGGCGGGTCTACACCCCGGCCACACCCCGACTATGTCCCTACGGCCGCGTCCAGATCGGTCATCAGCAGCTCCCCGTTGATCGTGGCCGCCGCCCGGTAGCCCGCGCTCGCCGCGTTGATCACCTGCTCGCCAAAGCCGGCCGCGTTGCCCACGGCGTACACGCCCGGCACGGTGGTCTGCCAGTTCCCGTCGACCACGGGATAGCTGCCGAAGGGCGTTTCCTGGAGTTCGGCGCCGAGGCGCTCCAGCAGGCCGGTGCGCGGGACGGCCCGGGGCGCGGTGAACACGACCTCGCGCGCGTGCGTCGTGCCGTCGGTGAGGCGCACGGCGGTGAGCCGGTCCTCGGTCACCACCAGCCCGGCGACCTCGCCCGGCACCACCTGGACGCCGGCCGCGGCCAGCCTGCGCAGGTCGTCGTCCGTCAACGCCTCCTCCGTGACCTGGTGCAGGAACAAGGTCACGTCCTTCGACCACTGGGAGACCATCAGCGCCTGGTGCACGCTCAGCGGGGTCGTGGCGAGCACGCCGAAGGCCCGGTCGCGGACCTCCCAGCCGTGGCAGTACGGACAGTGCAGGACGTCCTTGCCGAAGCGCTCGGCGACCCCGGGCATGTCCGGGAGCACGTCCTCGAGGCCGGTCGCGACGATCAGGCGACGGGCCCGGACCACGCGTCCGCTCGCCAGGGTCACGGCGAAGCCCGGGGCGACCTCGGTCACCCGGTCCCGGACCAGCTCGACGCCGTAGCCCCTGATCTCCTCGCGGCCGAGCGCCAGGAACTCGGCGGGCGGGATGCCGTCCCGGGTGAGGAAGCCCTGCAGGTGTGCGGAGGGCGCGTTGCGTGGTTCGCCCGCGTCGACGACCAGGGTGCGACGCCGGGCCCGGCCCAGGACCAGGGCGGCGGACAGCCCCGCCGCGCCGCCACCGATCACGATCACTTCGTAGGTCTCGTCGTAGGTCTCGTCGTATGTCTCGGTCATGCCGTCACGGTCGCTCCGCGGATGCGGGATTGACAAACTGCTTTGCCGATTCTGCAATACGGGTATGAGTACCGACGACGTTCTCGCCGAAGTGGGACCCAGGCTCAGGCGGCTGCGCAAGGACCGGGAGGTGACCCTCGCGGCCCTGTCGGAGACGACCGGCATCTCCGTGAGCACGCTCTCCCGTCTGGAGTCCGGCCTGCGCAAGCCCAGCCTGGAACTGCTGCTGCCGATCGCCCAGGCCCACCAGGTGCCGCTGGACGGACTGGTCGGCGCCCCGCCGGTCGGGGACCCCCGGGTGCGGTCGGCGCCGCTGGAACGGCACGGGCGCACCTTCTGGCCGCTCACCCGGCAGCCCGGCGGTCTCCAGGCCTTCAAGGTGCTGGTGCCGCGCCGCGAGGAGGAGCCGGAACTGCGCACCCACGAGGGCTACGAGTGGCTGTACGTGCTGGCGGGGCGGCTCCGGGTGGTGCTCGGGGACCACGACGTGGTGATGACGGCAGGGGAGGCGGCCGAGTTCGACACCCGGGTGCCGCACTGGTTCGGGTCGACGGGGGAGGGCCCGGCGGAGTTCCTCAGTCTCTTCGGGCCGCAGGGGGAGCGGATGCACGTACGGGCCCGTCCCCGGAAGGCGTGAGGAACTCCGCCCGCCGGCAGGTAGGTTCACCGGATGGACGAGATACCGCCCCGGGCACAGGTGACGGCACGGCAGGTCGCCCGGTGACGAGCAGCGACGTGACTACTTCCCCCGTCGTGGACACCCCTTCTTCGACGACAGCGCCCCGGGACTGGGAGGCGCGCCTTCGACGGTTCGGGTACGCGGCCCGTCCGGGTCCCGACCTCCGCGAGCGCCTCGTTCCGCGTTTTCCGAAGCGGTCGGTGTGGGACTGGCTGGGTCCGGTGCTCGTCGCCGCCCTGGCCGGGGGGATCCGTTTCTGGCACCTCGGCCGGCCGCGGGCCGTGGTCTTCGACGAGACCTACTACGCCAAGGACGCCTGGTCGCTGCTGCGGCTCGGCTACGAGGGCAGCTGGCCGGACCGCAAGATCGCCGACCCGCAGATCCTCGGCCACCCGCAGGTCGTCTCGCTCTCCGACACGGGGGCGTTCGTCGCGCACCCGCCGACGGGCAAGTGGGTGATCGCCCTCGGCGAGTGGATGTTCGGCCTCACCCCGTTCGGCTGGCGCTTCATGACGGCGGCTCTCGGCACCCTGTCGGTGCTGATGCTGTGCCGCATCGGACGCCGGCTGTTCCGTTCGACCTGGCTGGGCTGTCTGGCGGGCGCGCTCCTCGCGGTGGACGGTCTGCATGTGGTGATGAGCCGTACCGCGCTGCTGGACCTCGTCGTCATGTTCTTCGTCCTGGCGGCGTTCGGCTGCCTGCTGGCCGACCGGGACCACGCGCGCACCCGGCTCGCGGCCGCCCTGCCGGCCGGCGAGGACGGCCGCGCGCGCCCGGACGAGCAGACCGCCGACCACACCGGGACCGGATGGCGTCCCTGGCGGCTCGCCGCCGGCGTCCTCCTGGGGCTGGCGGCCTCCACCAAGTGGAACGGCCTGTACGTCCTGGTCTTCTTCGTGGTCCTGACGGTGCTGTGGGACGTCGGCTCCCGCCGCGTGGCCGGTTCGCCCCGCCCCTACCTGGCGGTGCTGAACAGGGATCTCAGCTGGTCCCTCCTGTCCCTCGTCCCGGTCGCGCTGACGGCCTATCTGGCGACCTGGACCGGCTGGTTCCTGTCCGACGACGGCTACGACCGCCACTGGGCCGACGGCCGCGGTGGCACCTGGTCCTGGATCCCCGCCCCACTGCGCAGCCTGTGGCACTACGAGTCCGCCGTGTACGACTTCAACGTGGGCCTGCATACCCCGCACAAGTACCAGTCCAATCCCTGGAGTTGGCTCGTCCAGGGCCGCCCCGTGCTGTTCGACTACCAGTCCCCGAAACCCGGCCAGGACGGCTGCACCACGGCGGTCGACTGCTCCCGGACGGTGCTCGCCCTCGGCACCCCGCTCCTGTGGTGGTCGGCGTGCGGCGCCCTGATCTACCTGCTCTTCCGCTGGGCGCTGCGCCGCGACTGGCGGGCAGGGGCCGTCCTGTGCGCGGTGGGCGCGGGGTATCTGCCCTGGTTCCTGTACCAGGACCGTACGATCTTCTCCTTCTACGCGGTCGTCTTCGTGCCCTACCTGTGCCTGGCCGTGACGATGACGCTGGGCGCGATCGTGGGACCACCGGGGGCGGGCCGCGGACGGCGCACACGAGGCGCGGTGGCCGCGGGCACCCTCGTGCTGCTGATCGCCTGGAACTTCGTGTACTTCTTCCCGCTCTACACCGGGAAGACGATCCCGTACGCCGGCTGGCACTCCCGGATGTGGCTGGACACCTGGATCTGAGGACGGGGCCTCCCTGATACGTTACGGAGCTTCTGCCGCCCGACGACAAGAGACCGAACCCCGTGACGACCGTCGCTTACCAAGGTGAACCCGGATCCAACTCGGCGACCGCCGCGCACACCCTGTACCCCGGGTGCGCCGAGCAGCCCTGCACGGGTTTCGAGCAGGCGCTGGACGCGGTGACGCTCGGCACGGCCGACGTCGCCGTGATCCCGGTGGACAACTCCGCGGCGGGACGGGTGGCGGACGTCCACCACCTGTTGCCCGAGTCGGGGCTGTTCATCATCGCCGAGCACTTCCTCGCCATCCGCTTCGACCTGATGGGCGTGCCCGGGGCGACAGCGGACCAGGTGGAGTGCGTACGCAGCCATGTGCACGCCCTCGGGCAGTGCCGCAAGGTGCTGCGGGAGGGCGGCTGGCGCACCCTCGTCACCGACGACACGGCCGGAGCGGCGCGCGAGGTGGCCGAGCTGACGGATCCGCGGCACGCGGCGCTCGCCCCGCCCGCGGCGGCCGGACTGTACGGCCTGGACGTGCTGCGCGCCGGGGTCGAGGACGACCCCGACAACACCACCCGGTTCGTCGTCCTGTCCCGGGAGGCCGTCGTGGCCCCGGACACCGGGCAGCCCACGATGACGAGCCTGTTCTTCTCCGTGCGCAACATCCCCAGCGCCCTCTTCAAGGCGCTCGGCGGGTTCGCCACCAGCGGGGTGAACCTCACGAAGATCGAGAGCTACCAGATCGGCGCGGGCCTGAACGCCAGCCGTTTCTACGTCGAGATCGAGGGCCACCCCGACGAGCCGCACGTCGCCCTCGCCCTGAACGAACTGCGGTTCTTCTCCACCGAGGTGCGCCTTCTGGGTGTGTACCCGGCCCATCCGCACCGGCTGGAGCACTGAAGACGGGCTGAGCGACCCGGTTCGGGCCCAGGGGGCCGGCCTCGGCCGGCCCCCCTTTTTGTGGATGCCGACACTTTCCCCGGTCGACTGTTCCCTGATCGGCAAGCGACCGCTTAGTATGCGGAGGACCCCGGTCAGACCCGGCATGACGACGCAGTCCCGTGGAGGCCCCCCATGCAGGCTTGGCAAGTGCACGAGAACGGTGAGCCGAGCGAGGTGATGCGCCTCGCGGACGTGGCGCGGCCCGTGCCCGGCGACGGCCAGGTCCTGCTGAAGGTGCGCGCCGCGAACATCAACTTCCCGGACGTGCTGATGTGCCGCGGCCACTACCAGGTCCGCCCGCCGCTGCCCTTCACGCCGGGCGTGGAGATCTGCGGCGAGACCGAGGACGGGCGCCGCGTGATCGCCAACCCCGCGCTGCCGCACGGCGGTTTCGCCGAGTACGCCGTCGCGGACGCCGCCGCTCTGCTGTCCGCGCCGGACTCGCTGGACGACGCCGAGGCCGCCGCGCTGCACATCGGCTACCAGACGGGCTGGTTCGGTCTGCACCGGCGGGCTCATCTGGAGGCCGGTGAGACGCTGCTCGTCCACGCTGCCGCGGGAGGGGTCGGCAGCGCGGCCGTACAGCTCGGCAAGGCGGCCGGGGCCACCGTCATCGGTGTCGTCGGCGGCGCCGACAAGGCCGTCGTGGCCCGGGAGCTGGGCTGTGACGTGGTGATCGACCGGCGGAGCGAGGACGTCATCGGCGCTGTCAAGGAGGCCACCGGCGGTCGGGGCGCCGATGTGGTCTACGACCCGGTCGGCGGTGAGGCCTACACGCAGTCGACCAAGGTCGTCGCCTTCGAGGGCCGGATCGTCGTGGTCGGCTTCGCGAGCGGCACGATCCCCAGCCCGTCGCTCAACCACGCCCTGGTGAAGAACTACGCGATCCTGGGCCTGCACTGGGGTCTGTACAACACCAAGAACCCCAAGCTGGTCCAGCACTGCCACGAGCAGCTCACCGAACTGGCCGCCCGGGGCGCCATCAAGCCGCTGGTGAGCGAGCGGGTGCCCCTGACGGGGGCTGCGGACGCCGTGCAGCGCCTCGGCGACGGGGTGACCACGGGCCGGATCGCCGTCGTACCCACGGGAGCACAGGCATGACCGACGCAGCCGAACTGAGGCGCCGCACCGCCGAGTTGCTGGCCGCGAACCCGCCGGCGGCGACCGACCGCCTGGACTTCCTGAAGGCCCGCTTCGACGCCGGGCTCGCCTGGGTGCACTACCCCGAGGGGCTCGGCGGACTGGGTGTGCCCCGCTCCCTCCAGGCCGTCGTGGACGCCGAGCTGGAGGCCGCCGGCGCTCCCGACAACGACCCGCGGCGCAACGGCATCGGCCTCGGCATGGCCGCGCCGACGATTCTCAGGTACGGCACCGAGGAGCAGAAGCAGCGCTTCCTGCGGCCCCTGTGGGTGGGGGAGGAGATCTGGTGCCAGCTGTTCAGTGAGCCCGGCGCCGGCTCCGACCTCGCCGCGCTCGGCACCCGGGCCGTGCGGGAGGGCGACAGCTGGGTGGTCAACGGGCAGAAGGTGTGGACGTCCGGCGCCCACAACTCCCGCTGGGCCATCCTCATCGCCCGCACCGACCCGGACGTGCCCAAGCACGCGGGCATCACCTACTTCATCTGCGACATGACCGACCCCGGCGTCGACGTCCGCCCGCTGCGGCAGATCACCGGCGAGGCCGAGTTCAACGAGGTCTTCCTCACCGACGTCCGCATCCCCGACTCCCGCCGCCTCGGCGAGGTCGGCGACGGCTGGCGGGTCGCGCAGACCACGTTGAACAACGAACGCGTCGCGATCGGCGGCATGCGGCTGCCCCGCGAGGGCGGCATGATCGGCCCGGTCTCCAAGACCTGGCGCGAGCGTCCCGAACTGCGCACCCAGGACCTGCACCAGCGGCTGCTGAAGCTCTGGGTGGACTCCGAGGTCGCCCGCCTCACCGCCGAGCGCCTGCGCCAGCAGCTCGTCGCCGGACAGCCCGGACCCGAGGGCGCCGGCATGAAGCTCGCCTTCGCCCGCCTCAACCAGGAGATCAGCGGCCTGGAGGTCGAACTGCGCGGTGAGGAGGGCCTGTTGTACGACGACTGGACCCTGCGCCGCCCCGAACTGGTGGACTTCACCGGCCGCGACGCCGGTTACCGCTACCTCCGCTCCAAGGGCAACAGCATCGAGGGCGGGACCAGCGAGGTCCTGCTGAACATCGTCGCCGAGCGCGTCCTGGGCCTGCCGGCCGAGCCGCGCACCGACAAGGACGTCGCCTGGAAGGACCTGTCCCGATGAGCGCACAGCCCGATCTGCTGTACTCGGAGGAGGAAGAGGCGCTGCGGGCCGCCGTACGGGACCTGCTCGCCGACCACTGCGACGCGCCGGGTGTGATCGCCCGCACCGAGTCGGACACCCCGCACGACCTCGCCGCCTGGAAGGCCCTCGCCGACGGCATGGGCCTCGCGGGACTCCTGGTCCCGGAGGACAAGGGCGGCCAGGGCGCCTCGCACCGCGAAGTCGCCGTCGTCCTGGAGGAGTTGGGCCGCGCGGTCGCTCCCGTGCCCTATCTCACCAGTGCGGTCGTCGCCACCGAGGCCCTGCTCGCCTGTAACGCCGACGAGCTGCTCGCCGAGCTCGCGTCCGGGCGGAGGATCGGCGCCCTCGCCGTCGCCCTGAACGTCGCTCCGGGCGGTGCCTACAAGGTCGTACGCCACGAAGGCGGGGCTCTGCACGGGGAGTTGACCGCGATCGCGGACGCGCGGGCGGCCGACGTGCTGCTGGTGCCCGCGGACGACGGTGGTCTGTACGCGGTGGACGCCTCCTCCGCGACCGTCACCCCGCAGATCTCGTTCGACCTGACCCGCCCGCTCGCGACCGTCACCCTCGACGGGGCGCGGGGCCGTCTGCTGGGTGACGCCGAAGTCGCCGTGCACCGGGCGCTGCGGGCCGGGGCCGGACTGCTCGCCTCCGAGCAACTCGGGCTCGCCGAATGGACGTTGACCGAGACCGTGCGCTACCTCAAGGAGCGCAAGCAGTTCAACCGGCCCGTCGGCGGCTTCCAGGCGCTCAAGCACCGGCTCTCCCAGCTGTGGCTGGAGGTCGTCAACCTCCGGGCCGCCGCCCGCAACGCCGCCGACGCGCTGGCCACCGGTGAGGACGCCGAGGTGGCGGTCGCCGTCGCGCAGGCCTACGCGGCGTCCGTCGCCGTCCACGCCGCCGAGGAGGCGCTCCAGCTGCACGCGGGGATCGGCATGACGTGGGAGCACCCGGTCCATCTGTATCTCAAGCGGGCCAAGGCCGACTCGATCGCCTACGGTACGACGGGGGCCCATCGCGCCCGGTTGGCCGAACTCGTCGACCTCCAGGCGCCCTGAGCGTCACCCGGTGAACGCCGGTGAAGCCCGCCCCACCTGGGGCGGGCTTTTCCGTGCGCCCGCGCGGAAGGAGTGAACGGGCGGCGGCAGTCCGGCCAACTCCTGGCACGTACAGGTCCATTGGGGGCCGAAGGGCCCCATACTCCCTGTGGTTGCGACCCGCCCCACAGGGAGGCAGAACATGGCCCTCATCACCCGCCGCAGAGCCCTCACCACCGTTGGCGCCGCGGTCGCGGCGACCCTGGCCCCGCCCGTCGGCAACGCATGGGCCGACGGCCACAGGCACCGCCCCCGTCCGCTGTGGCGGGCCCACGCCCACAACGACTACGAGCACCCGCGCCCCCTCCTCGACGCGCTCGACCACCGATTCGGCAGTGTCGAGGCCGACATCTTCCTCGTCGGCGACCAGCTCCTCATCGGCCACACCGTGGACGACCTCGACCCGACGCGCACCCTGGAGTCCCTCTACCTCGACCCGCTGGCCAGGATCGTCAAGGCCAACCACGGTTCCGTGTACCGCGGTTACCGCCGGCCCCTCCAACTGCTCGTCGACATCAAGACCGAGGGCTCCTCGACCTACCTCGAACTCGACCGCCATCTGCGCCACCACCGGCACCTGTTCACGACGTACGTGCACGGCAAGGTCGTTCCCGGTCCGGTTACCGCCGTGATCTCCGGCGACCGCGCCGCCCGCATCCCCATGGAGGCCCAGCCCGTCCGCCGGGCCTTCTACGACGGCCGGCTCACCGACCTCGGCAGCTCGGCGCCCGCCTCTCTCATCCCGCTGATCAGCGACAACTGGACGCTCAACTTCACCTGGCTCGGCGCGGGTGTCTTCCCCGACGCCGAGCGGCTAAAGCTGCGGAGCCTCGTCCAGCAGGCCCACGCGCACGGGCAGAAGGTGCGGTTCTGGGCCACCCCGGACCTCGCCGGACCCGCCCGGGACGCGCTGTGGGCCGAACTCCTCGCCGCCGGGGTCGACTACCTCAACACCGACGACCTGGCGGGCCTGGAGGCCTTCCTGGACGCCCACCGGTAGGCGCCTTCGAGAGGGCGTGGACACCACTCGTTCGGAGGACACTTCAGCCGCCCGGACGAACCCTCCGCTACGCCACACTTGCGGCCGAACGCCGCGAAACGGACTTGTCGGCGTGGCGGAGGAGGCTGTCCATGGCGATTTCCCTTTCTGTACTGGTGCTGCTGTTGATCCTGGCGGTGGTCTTCCTGCGCAGCGGCGGCCTCAAGGTCTCCCATGCGCTGGTGTGCGCGCTGCTCGGCTTCTATCTGGCCAGTACGAGCCTCGCGCCCACCATTCACAGCGGCGTCGCGGCGACGGCGGACATCGTCAGCGGTCTGCGCCCCTGACCGGCGCCGCGTCAGGTCGTCGAGAAGACCCCGATGCCGTTCGCCACGGCCCGCTCGGCACCGCCCGAGGGGTGGTTGAGGGCGGTGACGGCGCCGGCGCCCGGCTTACGGGCGGCCATCGTCGTGGAGCCGCCCCCGTCCATGTTGAAGGCGTCGACCGATCCCAACGTCCGCATGGTGTCCGCGACTTCGGCGATCGTCAGCCCACCGCGATAGTCCGGCGCGCCGTCCAGCGCGAGGAGGTACAGTCGCCGGCCGCCGTCCGCGATGCCCACCGCCGTGCGCACAGCGGACGTGGTGTCGTCGAGGCCGGGCAGCGGTCGGCCGCCTTCGAGCACCGGATAACCGCCGATCGCGAAGCGGTACGGGGTTCCCGCGGAGGCCGCGACCAGTTGGTGCCGCACCGTCACCGCCGAGCCGACCGAGAGCTTCCGCAGTTGCTGCGCGCCCGCCTCCCGGCCCACGAGCACGGTGGTGCCGTCGGCGATCGGCCCGCTGCCCGGGGTGTCGGCCGTGGCGACGACCTGCCCGTTACGGACCGTCACCTCGTGGGTGTCCGTACTGCACGGGGCGGCCCGGTCCCGGTCCGTCCCGCACGTCGCCCGCACCCGGGACGCGCCGCCCCAGTCCGAGGTGAACGCCCCGACCGAACCGACGGGCAGCGCGTACTGGTTCAGCCCGCGCAGCGGCAGCTGCCCCTCGGGCGTCTTCACCGACCCGTCGAGTGCCAGGGCGTCCAGGCGGGCCAGGCGGTCGGTGCCCACGCCGAACACGTCCTTGGTACTGGTGCCGGGCGGCAGCGCGGGCCCGAAACGCTGCCCGTTCGGCACCGCCGCCTTCAGCGCCCGGCCCTGCGCGATCGCCGGGCCCACGCTCGCGCCGGTGGCCTCGACGCCCGGGTGCTGGGTCTCCGAGACGTTGAAGAAGTCGCCGTTCACCCCCGCGAGCGCCCCCTGCGCGGTGGCCAGCCGGGACACCGTGGCCCGCGCGGCCACCGCCCCCGGATACAGCAGTTCCACCCGCACCCGCGGATCGCCCAGGTCCACGCGGATCACATGGGCGTGGGCCACCCCCGCGGCCGCGGAGACGTCGAACTGTTCGTAGTCCACGCCCGCCGCGAGCTGTGTCCACCCCGGCGCGGCGCCGGCCGGTGCCGCCCCCACCAGGGCCGCACCGGCCAGCGTGCCCAGTGCCGCGAGAAGTGTCAGTACCGATCTGCCTGCGCCAAAACGTCTTTGACGGTGCGTCACACAGCTCTCCCTGAGGTCGTGTCGACTGTCCCAGAACTCAGGGGAAGTGCACCAGACGACGGCGACCCGTGGGGCTGCTCTGCGCCGACCACACGCGAACGGACGAGGAAACGCACCCCCTCGGGTGCCTTGAGGCAGAATCCGCCGCCCCGGCCCTCGACGACATCGACTATCAGCCGGGTGTGGGCCCACACTCGATCAGCCGGGCGTGGGCCCACACCTCGTACTGGCTCCTCGACATCCAGAAGGTCACCGGTTCCCCGGCCCCCGCCACGTCCAGCTCGGCGAGCAGCACGTCCGAGCCGCCGGTGCGGAACTCGCCCGCCGTGAGGCACAGCGGCGCACTGCCGTCACAGCAGCCGCCCGGCTGATGGAACATCAGCGGCCCGTGCGCCTCGCGCAACCGCCGCAGCAGCTCGGCTGCCGCGGCCGTGAACTCGACGCGCGGCACCTCGTCGTATCCGGCACGTGCGAAATCGTCGTCCATGGTCGTCGAGTGCAGCACGGGGAAGGTCGCGAGGGGGTTGCACGACGCGGTGCTTCAACGCGGTACAAGTGGAACCCCGCTGCGATCGGCCCACCCAGAACATCCGCTTGACCAAGTCGATCAGCCGGCGAACGGCGTGAAGTGGGCCGGAGTGTGGTCGATCGGCAGGTCCGGGCGCCAGGCGGTCAGGCCCTGGGCGCTGCACACGAAGAGGTTCTCCGGGAGCCGGTCCAGCGCGAACCAGCGCCAGTCGCCGACGCGTTCGTCCGGCTGGTCCGACGGCTCGCCCCGCCACGCCGTGACCTGGGCCGCCACGGTCATCCGCACCACGCCGGCGACCTCGTCGAGGAGCGTGCCCAGAAGCCGGACGTCGGCCGGGCGGGCCTCGGTCCCGGTCTCCTCGCGCAGTTCCCGCACGACCGTCTCCGCCAGCGATTCCCCGGGCTCCACCGTGCCGCCGGGCAGCTCCCAGGTGCCGCGCCGGTGCCGGCCGAGGAGCAGTCCCCGGGGCCCGTACAGGATGGCGCCGACGCCGATCGCCGCGTGCGGTACCGGACCGCGGGCGCTGCGCTCGCGGGAGGAGACCCGGACCGGCCGGGTCACCCGGAAGATCCGGTACGAGGCGCGGTTGCCCTCCGCCGGCGCGTCCAGGACGTCGACGCCCTCGACCCGCAGGCCGTACTCGCCGAGCATGTCCGTCCACAGCTCCGGGGTCAGCACCCACATCCGCACGGTCACCTCCCCGCCCCCGGCGAGCCGCAGGATCTCGGGCCGGGACTCGACGACCGAGGAGGGCCCGTCGCCGCGCGCGTTGGTGTGCAGCACGGTGAAGCACAGCCTCCCGCCGGGCCTGAGTGCCGTGGCGAGGGCGGGCAGCAGCCGGCGGGGCTCGATGTACGGCACCGCGTCGACGGAGTAGACGACGTCGTACGGCTCCGCAGTGCGGAGGTGCTCGACGGCGTCGGCCCTGATCAGGCGCAGGCCGGGCAGGGAGTCGTAGCGGGCGCCGGCGCGTGCGTGCTGCGTGGGGGAGGAGTCGACCGCGTCCACCGAGGCTCCGTACGTCCGGACCAGGTGCGCCGCGTGCCGCCCCGGACCGCAGCCCAGGTCCAGCACCCGCCGCCCGGCGAGTTCGCCGAGGATCTCGGCGCCCTGGCCGGTGCCCCGCGGCCCCCAGTCGAACCGCGCCAGCTCCGGCAGCACCGTGCCGTGCCGAAGATGGTGGTCGCCGTAGGCGTGCCATGCCTCGGCGTTGACGGACTCGGGGTCGAGGGGGCGCGTGGTCAACGTGTCTCCCGGGTGCGTTGGTCGAGGCTCGGAAGCCTATGCGAGCGCCGGCCCCGCCGATGCGGTGGCGCTGCGGCTCGGCAGCGTCCCGGCCCGGACTCCTCCGCCTCTGGACGACGTCCTGCTCGCCCTTCACGCCGACGCGATGGCGGACTCCACCGCGGCCGAGCGCTGATGATTCCCCGGTCGATACCCAGGCCGCCCCTTCAGCCGCAGCCAGGTGATGCGCGGACTGCACGCTCACGGCATCCGGCTCCGGATGGCACGCGGCACCGCGCTGGTCGAGCCGGCCCCCGAACCGCCTGCCATGGTCGTCAGTCGCTTCCTCTGCGTCCGCCAGGCAACCGCTGAGATCGCTGAACGCGCGGCTGACGACCGGCTCGGGTCCCCGGTCCGGGACGTCAGGGGGTGAGCTGTTGGTGTCCGATGACGGAGAGCAGTTCGAGTTTGCTGTGGCTGTCCGTGCCGGGGCGGGTGGTCAGTGCCGCCAGGGTCTGGGCGCGGTTCTCGGTGTACAGGAGCTGGGCGTCGACGTCGATGCGGCCGAGTTCGGGATGCAGGACGGTCTTGCAGTCGTCGTAGCGCTGGGCGACCTCCTGGAGTTCCCACATGCGGGCG
>NZ_JBHVYZ010000011.1:148802-156347 GCF_042880295.1 Streptomyces sp. NPDC058307 | reverse complement strand
TCCTCTTCGAGCTTGTCCTCGAAGTAGCCGGAGAGGCCGCCGACGACCATGTAGGTGATCAGGCCCGCGATACCGGAGATCAGGACGGTCTGCGCCTTGTCGACATGTGCGCCGCCGTGCTGGTGGGCGTGGGTGGCGAAGGTGAAGGCGGTGATCAGCAGGACGACCAGGGCGATGCAGACCGACAGCATGTCGACCTTGCCGAGCTTGGCCAGCGGCCGCTCGATCCAGCGCAGCCACTGGATGTCCCGGTCCTCGAAGATGAAGTCGAGGAAGATCATCAGCAGGAACATGCCACCGAACGCGGCGATCGCCGGGTGCGCGTCGGTGACCAGCTGCTGGTAGTGGTCCTTGTTGTTGAGCGCGAGGTCGACCGCCTCGATGGGCCCCATCTTGGCGCTGATCGCGACGATGACGACGGGGAAGACCAGCCGCATGCCGAACACGGCGATGAGGACGCCGACCGTGAGGAAGATCTTCTGCCAGAAGGCGCTCATCTTCTTCAGGATGCCGGCGTTGACCACCGCGTTGTCGAACGACAGGGAGATCTCGAGGATGGAGAGGATCGCCACGATTCCGAAGGCCTCCCACCCCCCGTAGAGGACCGCAGCGACCAGGCCGAGCGCGGTGACCGCGAACGACCAGCCGAAGGTTTTGAGAACCACTGGCTACCCAATCCGTACGTGTACGGGGTTCCCCCGTGCCGCACTCGGCTTTACGAAACTTTGAAGCGAAGTGTAGTCGGGCACCCTCGAAGCCCCACCCGGCCCCGGCTTTTGCTCATATCGCGCTATGAGACGTTGACGCCGAAGTCCAGGGCGATGCCCCTGAGGCCCGACGCGTACCCCTGCCCCACGGCCCTGAACTTCCACTCGCCCTGGTAGCGGTAGAGCTCGCCGAAGATCATCGCGGTCTCGGTGGAGGCGTCCTCGGAGAGGTCGTAGCGGGCCAGTTCCTGGCCGTCGGCCTGGTTGACCACACGGATGAAGGCGTTGCTGACCTGGCCGAAGGTCTGCCCGCGGTTGTCGGCGTCATGGATCGACACCGGGAAGACGATCTTGTCGCACCGGTCCGGCACCTTGGAGAGGTCGATCAGCAGCGACTCGTCGTCGCCCTCGCCCTCACCGGTGAGGTTGTCGCCGGTGTGCTCGACCGAGCCGTCCGGGCTCTTGAGCTGGTTGTAGAAGATGAAGTACTCGTCACCCAGGACCCGCCCGCTGCTGCACATCAGGGCGCTGGCGTCGAGGTCGAAGTCGGCTCCGGTGGTGGAGCGCGCGTCCCAGCCGAGTCCGACCATCACCTGGGTGAGGTTGGGTGCGGCCTTGGACAGGGAGACGTTCCCTCCCTTGGCGAGCGTGACGCCCATGTGCTGTCCCTCCCCGAAAGTGTGCTTCTGTGCTTGTCCTGCGCGTCCGGCGCCGCACGCAAACCGTGCGGCGCCGGACGAAGAGAGCCGGGGCCGGTCCGAGGGCCGGCCGGGTGAACAGGTCCTAGACGTTGACGCCGAAGTCCTGGGCGATGCCGCGCAGGCCCGAGGCGTAGCCCTGGCCGATGGCACGGAACTTCCACTCCGCGCCGTTGCGGTAGAGCTCGCCGAAGACCATGGCGGTCTCGGTGGACGCGTCCTCGGAGAGGTCGTAGCGGGCGATCTCCGCCTCGCCGGCCTGGTTCACGACGCGGATGAACGCGTTGCGCACCTGGCCGAAGGACTGCTGGCGGTTCTCGGCGTCGTAGATCGAGACCGGGAAGACGATCTTGTCGACGTCGGCCGGGACCGCGGCGAGGTTGACCTTGATCTGCTCGTCGTCGCCCTCGCCCTCACCGGTGATGTTGTCGCCGGTGTGCTCGACGGAGCCGTCCGCGCTCTTGAGGTTGTTGAAGAAGACGAAGTTCGCGTCGCTGGCGACCTTGCCGGCCGCGTTCAGCAGCAGCGCGCTGGCGTCCAGGTCGAAGTCGGTGCCGGTCGTGGTGCGGACGTCCCACCCCAGACCGACGATGACCGCGGTCAGGCCCGGGGCCTCCTTGGTCAGCGATACGTTGCCGCCCTTGCTGAGGCTGACTCCCACGAGTCCTCCATTTTGGTGTCCGGGGGCCGAAAGCCCCACAGTGCGTGCGATGTCGGATGCTGTCGGATCAACGATTCGATCCTAGTGACGGGTTCCCGGCTCACGCAGTCCCTGGAGGCGAACAATCACAGGGTGTCGAGCGCCTTCACGTACTCGTTCAGGTCACGGGCGTCCGGCAGGGCGTTGACGACGGTCCAGCGGACCACGCCCTCCTTGTCGATGACGAAGGTGCCGCGCACCGCGCAGCCCTTGTCCTCGGCGAAGACGCCGTAGGCGCGGGAGACCTCGCCGTGCGGCCAGAAGTCGCTGAGCAGCGGGTACTCCAGGCCCTCCTGCTCGGCGAAGACGCGCAGGGTGTGGATGGAGTCGTTGGAGACGGCGAGCAGCTGGGTGTCGCGGTCGGAGAACTGCGGAAGGTTGTCACGCAGCTCGCACAGCTCACCCGTGCACACGCCGGTGAAGGCGAAGGGGTAGAAGAGCAGCACGACGTTCTTGCCGCCGCGGAAGTCGGACAGCTTCACGGTCCGGCCGTGGTTGTCCTTGAGCTCGAAGTCGGGGGCCTTTTCGCCGACCTGGATCGCCATCGCGTGGATGTCCCTTCGGGGGGCTGTTCGAGTGACGCGACCAGCCTACGCAGCGATCACCGGAGGAAAGCGGACGGGCCGGTCGCGCCGGCCCGTCCGGTCCTACCGGGCTACTTCTTGGACTTGGCCGCCTTGGGTGTCACCAGCCGGCTGCCACTCCAGTCCTTGCCCACACTGACGCTCTTGGAGGCGGACAGGCCTGCCGTCGTCGCGGCTTCGGAGATGTCACTCGGCTCCACGTAGCCGTCCCGGCCGGTCTTCGGCGTCAGCAACAGGATCGAGCCGCCCTCCTCGATGTACGTGGTGGCGTCCACCAGCACATCGGTCAGGTCGCCGTCCTCGTCACGGAACCAGAGCACCACGGCATCGGCGACGTCGTCGTAATCCTCGTCCACAAGGTCGCTGCCGATGACTTGCTCGATGGCCTCGCGGAGTTCCTGGTCTACGTCGTCGTCGTAGCCGATCTCCTGGACCACCTGCTCGGGCTGGAACCCCAGCCTCACGGCAGGGCTCGTCTCCGCGTGGTCCGCGGTCGCGCTCACGGGTTGCCTCCTGGTCTTGTCTTTGATTGGGGGTCCCTCCAGGCCGTCGGCTCGGGGGGAGTCTCAGCCACGCGCGTGCGCGAAGCGTTGGCCGTAGTCCACACGGGCGGGGCGGATCGCGCAAGTACCCGGCGTTTCAGACCGCCGAAACGGTGACGTTCCGGGACTGTCACCCCAACTCCCGGCACATCATCGCGGTCACGCCGTGACACATGCCACACCTTTCTGCCCTCTTTGTGTGTTTGGGAACCATACCCGGGTACGGGACCTGGGGTTACCCCGGAGTAGAGATGACGTTTGGCCCCCCGAGGTACACGATGGGGAGCGGTGCAGACATACAGGAATACGGCCCTCTGACAGGTAAGGAACAGCGTGGCTTCCGGATCCGATCGCAACCCGATCATCATTGGCGGCCTTCCGAGTCAGGTTCCTGACTTCGATCCCGAGGAAACCCAGGAGTGGCTCGACTCCCTCGACGCCGCCGTGGACGAGCGCGGCCGGGAGCGGGCCCGCTATCTGATGCTGCGGCTCATCGAGCGGGCCCGCGAGAAGCGCGTGGCCGTGCCCGAGATGCGCAGCACGGACTACGTGAACACCATCCCGACCAGAGCGGAGCCGTTCTTCCCGGGCAACGAGGAGATCGAGCGCAAGATCCTGAACGCCACCCGGTGGAACGCGGCCGTTATGGTCTCGCGCGCCCAGCGTCCCGGGATCGGCGTCGGCGGCCACATCGCCACCTTCGCGTCCTCCGCGTCCCTGTACGACGTCGGCTTCAACCACTTCTTCCGCGGCAAGGACGAGGGCGACGGCGGCGACCAGGTCTTCTTCCAGGGGCACGCCTCCCCCGGCATCTACGCGCGCGCCTTCCTGCTCGACCGGCTCAGCGAGGACAACCTCGACGCCTTCCGCCAGGAGAAGTCGAAGGCGCCGCACGGGCTGTCCTCGTACCCGCACCCGCGGCTGATGCCGGACTTCTGGGAGTTCCCGACCGTGTCGATGGGCCTCGGCCCGATCGGCGCGATCTACCAGGCGCGGATGAACCGCTACATGCACGCGCGCGGGATCGCCGACACGAGCAAGTCCCATGTGTGGGCGTTCCTCGGCGACGGCGAGATGGACGAGCCCGAGTCGCTCGGCCAGCTGACCATCGCCGCACGCGAGGGCCTGGACAACCTGACCTTCGTCGTCAACTGCAACCTCCAGCGCCTCGACGGCCCGGTGCGCGGCAACGGCAAGGTCATCCAGGAGCTGGAGTCGGTCTTCCGCGGCGCCGGCTGGAACGTGATCAAGCTCATCTGGGACCGGACCTGGGACCCGCTGCTCGCGCAGGACCGCGACGGCATCCTCGTCAACCGCATGAACACCACCCCGGACGGCCAGTTCCAGACCTACGCCACCGAGTCCGGCGCCTACATCCGCGACCACTTCTTCGGCGACGACCAGCGGCTGCGCGCGATGGTCGAGAACATGACCGACGACCAGATCCTGCACCTGGGCCGCGGCGGTCACGACCACAAGAAGATCTACGCGGCGTTCAAGGCGGCGGTGGAGCACACCGGCCAGCCGACGGTCATCCTCGCCAAGACCGTCAAGGGCTGGACGCTGGGCCCGAACTTCGAGGGCCGCAACGCCACGCACCAGATGAAGAAGCTGACGGTCGACGACCTCAAGGGCTTCCGCGACCGGTTGCACCTGCCGATCTCCGACAAGGAGCTGGAGTCGGGCGCGCCGCCCTACTACCACCCGGGCCGGAACTCGGAGGAGATCCAGTACATGCACGACCGCCGGCTGGGTCTGGGCGGTTACGTCCCGACGCGTGTCGTGCGTGCCAAGCCGCTCGCGCTGCCGGAGGACAAGACGTACGCGAGCGTGAAGAAGGGTTCCGGTCAGCAGTCGATCGCCACCACCATGGCCTTCGTACGACTGCTCAAGGACCTCATGCGGGACAAGGAGCTCGGCAAGCGGTTCGTGCTGATCGCGCCGGACGAGTACCGCACCTTCGGCATGGACTCGTTCTTCCCGAGTGCGAAGATCTACAACCCGCTGGGCCAGCAGTACGAGTCGGTGGACCGGGAGCTGCTGCTCGCCTACAAGGAGTCGCCGACGGGCCAGATGCTGCACGACGGCATCTCCGAGGCGGGCTGCACGGCCTCGCTCATCGCGGCGGGCTCCGCGTACGCCACGCACGGCGAGCCGCTGATCCCGGTCTACGTCTTCTACTCGATGTTCGGTTTCCAGCGCACCGGCGACCAGTTCTGGCAGATGGCGGACCAGCTGGCGCGCGGTTTCGTGCTGGGCGCGACCGCGGGCCGTACGACGCTGACGGGTGAGGGGCTCCAGCACGCGGACGGCCACTCGCAGCTGCTCGCCTCGACCAACCCGGGCTGTGTGGCGTACGACCCGGCGTTCGGGTTCGAGATCGCGCACATCGTGCAGGACGGTCTGCGGCGGATGTACGGCCCGGACAGCGAGAACGTCTTCTACTACCTCACCGTCTACAACGAGCCCATCCGGCACCCGGCCGAGCCCGAGAACGTGGACGTCGAGGGCATCCTCAAGGGCGTCTACCGCTTCTCCGAGGGCACCTCGGGCGCGATCCCGGCGCAGATCATGGCCTCCGGCGTGGCCGTGCCGTGGGCGGTCGAGGCGCAGAAGATCCTCGCCGAGGAGTGGAACGTCAAGGCGGACGTCTGGTCGGCGACCTCCTGGAACGAACTGCGGCGCGAGGCCGTGGCCTGCGAGGAGCACAACCTGCTGCATCCGGAGGAGGAGCAGCGGGTGCCGTACGTGACGCGGAAGCTGGCCGGGGCGCAGGGGCCGTTCGTGGCCGTGTCCGACTGGATGCGGGCGGTTCCGGACCAGATCGCGCGGTGGGTGCCGGGCACGTACCAGTCGCTGGGCGCGGACGGGTTCGGGTTCGCCGACACCCGGGGCGCGGCGCGGCGGTTCTTCCACATCGACGCGCAGTCGATCGTGCTGGGCGTGCTGACGGAGCTGGCGCGCGAGGGCAAGGTGGACCGGTCGGTGCTGAAGCAGGCGATCGACCGGTACCAGCTGCTGGACGTCTCGGCGGCCGACCCGGGGGCCGCGGGCGGCGACGCGTAGCCGCTGCGCTCGGCCGGAACGGACGAAGGGCGGTGGAGCTGCGGCTCCACCGCCCTTACCGTTTCCTTACGATGCGGTCATGAAGGAACAGTCGGCGCAGGTCCGTTGGGAACAGCACACCCAGCGGCCCCTTCTGACGCTCGCGGTGCTGTTCGCCGTCGCCTACGCCGTGCCGATCGTGGACACCTCGGCGGGACGGTCGCTCACTGCGGTGTGCACGGGGGTCGAATGGGTGGTGTGGGGAGTCTTCGCCGTCGACTACCTCATGCGGTTGTCGCTCTCGCCGGACCGCCGCGGATTCGTACGGCAGTACTGGATGGACCTGTGCGCCGTGATACTGCCGCTCATACAGCCGCTGCGGCTGCTGCGCCTGGTCTCCACCCTGCTGCTGGTGGGGCAGCGGGCACGGATGGCCTCGCAGATCCGGGTGACGACGTATGTGGCCGGGGCGGTCGTGGGACTGCTGATGTTCGGGTCACTGGCGGTGCTCTCGGTGGAACGGGACGCACCGAACGGGAACATCCGCACGTTGGGTGACGCGGTGTGGTGGTCCTTCACGACCATGACGACCGTGGGCTACGGCGATCACGCCCCGACCACCGGCCTGGGCCGCGTGATCGCGGTCGGGCTGATGCTCTCCGGCATCGCCCTGCTCGGTGTGGTGACCGCGAACATCGCCGCCTGGTTCATCGAGCGCTTCGAGAAGGACGACGTGGAGGAACGCCGGCAGACGGAGGCGATCCAGGCCCTGACGGAGGAAGTACGGGCCCTGCGCGCGGAGGTCGCGGCCCTGCGCAAGACGTCCGTCGGCAACTGAAGGCGGGCCCCCGGTCGTCCCACCGGGGGCCCTTCCCTCACGCGCCCCGGGTCAGAACAGACCGCTGCCCGGGGTGGCCGCTCCGACGAGCCAGATGATCGCCAGGAGCGTGTCGATGGCGCCCAGTACGAAGGCGACCAGAGCAGGCCAGGCACGACTGCCGCCCGACCAGGTGCGGCCCATGGCAAGCCAACCGCAGACGATCGCGACCGGGCCGAGAATGATGCCCAGTACGAAGAAACCCGCGATCGCGCAGATACTGATTTCTCCGGGGGACACCCCCAGACCCCCGACGATGATCCCGAGCGTCGCGCGATCCGGCCCACTGCATGACCACGTCACGCGGAGCAGTCACCGGAACCCCCGGCACACCATGAGGCGGGCCCCCGGTCGTCCCACCGGGGGCCCTTCCCTCACGCGCCCCGGGTCAG
>NZ_JBHVYZ010000011.1:62045-148703 GCF_042880295.1 Streptomyces sp. NPDC058307 | reverse complement strand
CTCGCGACCGGGCCGAGAATGATGCCCAGTACGAAGAAACCCGCGATCGCGCAGATGACTCCGATGATTCCGAGCGTCGCGCGATCCGGCCCGCTCCGTGACCACGTCCGGCCACGTGATCGGGGGTACTTGCGCGTTCCGTGTCCGTAGCCCGCCATCATCAACTCCCTGACGCCCTTGGTTGGTTGGGTTGGTCTCGGGTTCAACGATGCGAGTACCCCGGTCTCCGCGGTTAATCCTCCGGCCTTGCGGCGCGCCGCCCCCCTCCGGCAGCGCGCCGCAGCGCCGTCCGTCCTCCGCGTCGCACGAAGCGTGCCGTGCGGAGGACTTGACTTACTGTGACCTGAGGCGCGTACCGAGGGCGAGAAATCTTTAGCCTCTTCACCCTGATAGGGGAAGAAGGCTGAAGTCGCGTCAGATGTGGCCGACGCCCGCGCCCGCCTCCGCGTTCTCGCCGCGCTTGGTGAGCAGGGCGACGAACACCGCCACCACCGCGACCCCGGCGGCGACCAGGGACGCGAGGCTCATCCCGGAGATGAAGGTGTCGTGGGCGACGTCGGTGATCTTCGCGACGATCTCCGGCGGGGTGCCCTTGGCCACCGGCGCCACCCCCACCTGGACCGCCTCGGACGCCTGGTCCAGCTGGGCCGGTGTGAGCGCCGGCAGACCCGCGTCCTTCCAGTTGGCCGCGAGGTCGCCGTCCACCTTGGAGGCCATCACGGCGCCGAGCACGGCCGTACCGAGGCTGCCGCCGATCTGCATCGCGGCCTGCTGGAGACCACCGGCCACGCCGGAGAGCTCCATGGGCGCGTTGCCCACGATGACCTCGGTGGCGCCGACCATGACCGGCGCGAGACCGAGACCCAGCAGGGCGAACCAGAGCGACATCACGGCGCTGCCGGTGTCCGTCTGCAGCGTGGACATCCCGAACATGGCGATCGCCACGGACGCCATGCCGCCGGCCAGGGGCACCCGCGGACCGAGCTTGGTGATCAGCGCGCCCGCGAGCGGCGAGCCGACGATCATCATCCCGGTGAGCGGAAGCAGATGCAGACCGGCGTCGATCGGGCTCATACCGTGCACGTTCTGGAGATAGAAGGTCACGAAGAACAGGCCGCCCATGAACGCGATCGCCATGAGGACCATGAGGACCACACCCGCCGACAGCGCCACCGAACGGAACAGCCCGAGTGGGATCAGCGGTTCCTTCACCTTCGTCTCCCAGAAGGCGAACAGCGCGAAGCCCACGGCGGACACGGCGATGAAGGTCCAGGTCAGTCCGTCGCCCCAGCCCCAGGTCGGGGCCTTGATGAGCGCCCACACCAGGCAGAACATGGCGGCGGACAGCAGGGCTATGCCCAGGATGTCGAAGGAGCGCGGAGCGTTCTCGGCACGGTGGTCGAGGAGGATCAGCACGCCGAGGACAAGGGCGAGGACACCCACCGGCACGTTGATGAAGAACACCGACTGCCAGTTGACGTGCTCGACGAGGACACCGCCGAGGATCGGACCGCCGGCGGTGGAGGCGCCGATGACCATGCCCCAGATACCGATGGCCATGTTGAGCTTCTCGGCCGGGAAGGTGGCCCGCAGCAGGCCGAGCGCGGCCGGCATCAGCAGGGCGCCGAACAGGCCCTGCAGGACGCGGAAGGTGACGACCGCGGCGATGCTGCCGGACAGTCCGATCGCGCCCGAGGCGGCGGCGAAGCCGACGACACCGATCAGGAAGGTCTGACGGTGGCCGAAGCGGTCACCGAGCTTGCCCGCGGTGATCAGGGCGACGGCCAGGGCGAGGAAGTAGCCGTTGGTGATCCACTGGACGTCCGCGAAGCTCGCCTTGAGGTCGGCCTGGATGGCCGGGTTGGCGATGGCCACGATGGTGCCGTCGAGGGCCACCATCATGACCCCCACCGCCACGGTCAGCAGGGTGAGCCACGGGTGGCCGCGCAGCCCGGAGGCGGGCGGCTGATCCGACGGGGACCGCGACGCGCCGTCCCCCGCCCCCGTCGTATCGATGGTGGTCTGACTAGTCATGTGTTCGAGGCTAGTGACAGCCACTGACAATTGACAAACCAATTCACAAGTCGGTAACTGACACCAATGGAAACACTGCGCGAACGCAAGAAACAGCGCACCCGTGAGGCACTGCTGCGGGTCGCGATCGAGCTCTTCACCACCCGGGGCTACGAGCAGACGACCGTCGACGACATCGCCGACGCCGTCGGGGTCTCGCAGCGCACCTTCTTCCGCTACTTCGCCGGCAAGGAGGACGCTGCGCTCGGGCTCGACGCGATGACGGTGACGCGCTTCGTGGCGGCCGTACGCGCGCGCCCGCCGCACGAACCACCCCTGGAGGCCCTGCGCCAGGCCGTACTCCAGGGCTGGGACACGCTCCACGAGGTCGTCGAGTCGGTCGTGCCGGTGGAGCGGTTCCTGAGCATGTACCGGGTGATCGAGTCGACGCCCGTGCTGCTCGCCGCGCATCTGCGGCGCTCGGCGGAGACCGAGGAGGTGCTCGCGCGCGTGCTCGCCGAACGCGAGGGCCTCGACGCGGCCACCGACCCGCGGCCCATGCTGCTGGTGGCCGTCTTCAGCGGTGTGATGCGGGTGACGGAACGGCAGTGGTCGGCCGACGGGGAGTTCAGCCTGGAGGCGATGCGCGCCTTGACGGTCTCCCACCTCGAACTGCTGGGCCCCGCCCTGACCGGAAAGTGGTTCCCCTACACCGAAACGTGATTCCTGTCACTCGATTAACCCGAGACCGTCTCGTTCTCCTAGTGTGTCCTTTCAGTGACTTCCTTCGACACCTCCCCGCAACTCAACGTCTGGCGCGCACTGCTCGCGCTGGCCGTGGTGTTCGTGATGCTGGCGACCACCGGCTGGACCGCTCTGCAGAACCACAGGGAGACCACCCCACTGCAGACCTCGCTCCGGTCCTGGGCGCACGGCCGCCTCCACGGACACCCGCTGCCGGACCCGGACACCGCCCCCGACCGGCTCACGCGGTTCTTCGCCGCCCTCACCTCCCAGGAGCGGGTCCGCCTCGCCCAGCGCTATCCGCTCGCGGTCGGCAACATGAACGGCGCCCCCGTCGCACTGCGCTACCAGGCCAACCGGCTCGCGCTGTTCCAGGCCCGTGCCGTCGAGCGCACCCGCATGCACGACCCCCGGCTCACGCCGGCCGGTCAGCAGGAGGCGGGCCGCCGTATGCACCGCTTCGAGTCGCTGACCGCACCGGAGCGCCACATCCTCGCCTTCGACCCCGACGGCTCCGGCCGGGTCGCCGAGGTCTTCGGCGATCTGGGTACGGCGGAGCGGGTCTCCGTGGTCGTACCGGGCGTGGACACCGACGTGCTCACCTTCCAGCGCACCAGCCGCAGCTACTCCGCGCCGGTCGGCATGGCCCAGGCCCTCTACCGGGCCGAGCGCGAGGCGAGCCCGGCCACGCGTACGGCGGTGATCGCGTGGGCCGACTACACGGCACCCGCGGGACTCGGCATCGACTCGGCCACCGCGATGCGCGCCGCGACGGGCGCCGTCCGGCTGAACGCGCTGGTGCGCGCGCTGCCCGGCACCTCGCCGGTCTCCCTGTTCTGCCACAGCTACGGCTCCGTGGTGTGCGGGGTGGCCGCGCACACGCTGCCCGGCCGGGTGGCCGACATCGCGGTGGCCGGCAGCCCCGGGATGCGCGTCGCCAACGCCTCCCACCTGCGCACCACCGCGCAGGTGTGGGCGATGCGGGACGCCGACGACTGGATCCAGGACGTGCCTTATCTGGAGGTGGGCGGGCTCGGTCACGGCGCCGACCCGGTGTCCTCCGCGTTCGGCGCGCGCGTGCTGTCCGCGCGGGGTGCGGACGGGCACGCCGGTTACTTCGAGCCCGGAACGGAGAGCCTGCTCAACTTCGCCGAGATCGGCATTGGCGCGTACCGCTCGGTGCACTGCGCCCACCAGGACGAAGCCTGCCGCGCCGGTTTGTCCGGCACGGGCACGGCCGGACGCGCGTAGAGACCGCAGGAACCGCGGTCTCGCGAGGAGGGACGAAGGAGCTCGTGCCGAATACGATGACCCGCATGGGTGACGTACTGGCCGGATTTCATGCCGCCTGGGAGTTCGAGTCCGACTCCGTGCTCATCCGCTACGAAAGGGGGATTCGCACACCCAAGCTCTTCCAGGCACTGGGGGAACGACGGATCCCCCTGGAGGCGATCTCCGGGGTGACGCTGACTCCCGGCAAGCGGGGCACGGTGGTGCTGCACGCCGAGCCGCGGCCCGGGGCCGATCCGCTCATGGAGGCGGCGGCGGGGCAGCTGAAGGAGGGGTGCGATCCGTACCGGCTGGTGCTGCCGGCCGACAAGGAGACGCTCGCCGAGTACTACGCGGACGAGCTGCGCGCCCTGCTGAAAGAGGACGCCGAGTCGGCGGAACGTTTCCTGGTGCCGGCGCCCGAGGTGCCGTTGCAGTTCAAGGCGTACGACGGAAAGGCGTCCTTCGACGGCCGTACCGTGCGTTTCCGCTGGTTCTGGACCGGAGCCTCCTCGGCGAAGTGGAAGGCCGGGGACCAGAGTTTCCCGGTGTCCGAGCTGACGGGTGTCGAGTGGCGGTCACCGGAGGTCTTCGAGGGGCATCTGCGGCTGCTGCGCGGCGAGCCGGGGCCGGTGCAGGCCGACCAGGATCCGGCGGCCGTGGTGTTCGGGCTCGGGTACGGGCCCGTCCACGAGTCCCTGCCGTTCGCGGCGGCGGTCCTGGCGGCCGTGCGGCAACGGGGGCCCGCGGCGGTGGTCCCGGCCGCGACCGCGCCGCGCCGGGACCCCGCGGACATCGCCGAACGCATTCGCCATCTCGGGGAGCTGCATCAGGCCGGACTGGTCACCGACGAGGAGTTCTCCGTGAAGAAGGCGGAGCTGCTGGCGGAGCTCTAGCTCATTCCCGGCCCGCGGACGAGAACCGCATGTCCGCGTACCGGTCGCCCGCCACCTGGGCCGCGATCGGCTCCAGCAGCTCCAGCTCCTCCTTGGTGAGCTCGATGCCCGTCGCCGCCGCGTTCTCCTCCACCCGGCTCGGCTTGCGGGTGCCCGGGATCGGGATCACCGGGAGGTCGTGGACCGCCGCCTGCTGCTGGACCCAGGCCAGGGCGATCTGGCCCAGGGAGACGCCGTGGGCCTCGGCGACCGTGCGGACCGGCTCCAGCAGGGCCGCGTTCGCCGCCGCGTTGTCGCCCGTGAAGCGGGGCTGCTGACGGCGGAAGTCGTCGGCGGTGAGGTCCTTGTCGGCGTTGGTGAAGGACCCGGTGAGGAAGCCGCGGCCCAGCGGGGAGTACGGGACGAGGGCCACGCCCAGTTCGCGGGCCGCCGGGACCACCTTGGCCTCGATGTCCCGGCTGAACAGGGACCACTCCGACTGCACGGCGGCGATGGGGTGGACGGCCTGCGCCGCACGCAGCTCCGAGGCGGTGACCTCGCTCAGGCCCAGGTGCTTGACCTTGCCCTCGCGCACCAGCTCGGCCATGGTGCCGACGGACTCCTCGATCGGCACGTTCACATCGCGCCGGTGCATGTAGTAGAGGTCGATCGCGTCGACGTCCAGGCGCTTCAGGCTCGCCTCGACCGCCTGGCGGATGTACGGCGGGTCGTTGCGGATGATCCGCCGGGTCGGGTCGTCCGGGGGTATCGCGAGGGCGAACTTGGTGGCGATCACGACCTCGTCGCGGTGGGCCTTGAAGAACGGCGACAGGAACTTCTCGTTCTCCCCCTGGCCGTAGGCGTCCGCCGTGTCGTAGAGCGTGACGCCGAGTTCCAGGGCCCGCTCCAGGGTGGCCCGGGACGCCTCCGCGTCCGTGGGGCCGTAGGCGAAGCTCATGCCCATGCAGCCGAGGCCCTGGACGCCGACCGTGGGGCCGGTGTCGCCGAGCTGTGCGGTCGGGATCGTGCGGTCCGTCATCCGGCCTTCTCCGATTCGTAGGCGCGACCGGCTTCGGCGTAGAAGCTGATCTTCCGGTCGAGAACGGCGAGCGTGTCCTGGAGTTCCGCGATCCGTGACAGGACGTCACGGCGGGTCGTCTCCAGGAGCTCGTACCGTTCGGTGAACGTGTGGTCGCCCTCGCGCACCAGTTCCGCGTACCGCACCATGTCGGCGACCGGCATGCCGGTGAGCCGGAGCTTGCCGACGAGGTCGAGCCAGTCGAGGTCGCGGTTGCAGTAGCGGCGCTGGCCGGTGTGCGAGCGGTCGATGTGCGGCATGAGGCCGATGCGCTCGTACCAGCGCAGGGTGTGCGCGGTCAGGCCGGTGAAGGCGACGACCTCGCTGATCGTGTAGCTGTCCTGGCCCAGCGGACGCCGGTGGGGGTGCGGCGGGGCGGCGCAGCTGTCGGTCCTGGTACCCGTGGTCTCCATCACCGTCATGACCCCAACGCTATGGCCTTGGAGTGCACTCGAAGCAAGCGGTACCGGTAAGAAATCGGCAGGACGGCTCTCGGGTGCGCTCGCTAACGTGCGGTGCATGAGTCCCGTACGCCGTGCCACGACCGCGGACGCCGAAGAAGTACTGCGGCTGCGCCAGGTGATGATCGACGCGCTGCCCGGCGGGGACGCCTCCACAGCGTGGCACACGGAGGCACTGCCGTCGCTGCGGGGGAAACTGGCCGAGGCCGACGGGGACTTCGCGGCCTTCGTCGTCGACCACCCGGACCGGCCGGGGGCGCTGGCGGCACTGGTGGTCGGGACGGTCGACTACCGGATCGGGCAGGCGTCCAATCCGCACGGCCTGGGCGGGTACGTCTTCAGCGTCGCCACCGATCCGGACGCGCGCCGACGCGGGTACGCGCGCGCGTGCATGGACGAACTGCTGGCGTGGTTCCGCGAGCGGGGCGCCGGGCGGGTCATGCTGACCGCGTCCCCGGAGGCCGAGCCGCTCTACGTCTCCCTCGGCTTCGTCCCCAAGCCGGACCCCACGATGATTCTGACGTTCTGAGCCGCTTACGCTCGACGGCATGTCCTTGCAGAGCCTCGCGTTGATCGAAAACTGGCCGGTTCCCACCGCTGCGGCAGGAGTGGTGCGCGGCGACGGTACGGTCCTCGGCACCCACGGCCCCGTCGACCGGCGCTTCCCGCTGGCCTCGGTCACCAAGCCGCTGGCCGCGTACGCCGTCCTCGTCGCGTACGAGGAGGGGGCGATCGAGCTCGACGAGCCGGCCGGGCCGAGCGGATCGACGGTGCGGCACCTGCTCGCGCACACCTCGGGGCTGGCCTTCGACGAGCACCGGGTGGCGGCTGCTCCCGGGGAGCGGCGCCTGTACTCGAACGCGGGCTTCGAACAGCTCGGCGACCATGTCGCCAAGGCCACGGACATCCCGTTCCCGGAGTATCTGCGGCAGGCCGTGCTGGAGCCGCTGGGCATGACGTCGACGTCCCTGGAGGGCTCCCCCGCGAAGGACGGTGTGTCGACGGTCGGGGATCTTCTCCGGTTCGCGGCGGAGGTGCAGGCGCCACGGCTGCTGGACCCGCGGACGGTCGCGGCGGCGATGACCGTCCAGTACCCCGGCACGAAGGGCGTGCTGCCCGGCTACGGCCACCAGAACCCCAACGACTGGGGCCTCGGCTTCGAGATCCGCGACTCCAAGTCCCCCCACTGGACGGGCTCTTCGTCCTCGCCGCGCACCTTCGGGCACTTCGGCCAGTCCGGCACGTTCCTGTGGACCGACCCGGACGCGGGGGCGGCCTGCGTGGCGCTGACCGACCGCGCGTTCGGGCCCTGGGCGATCGAGGCGTGGCCGCCGTTCACCGACGCCGTTCTGGCCGAGCTCTAGGACATCTCCCACACCAGCAGCTCCGCCGGGGTCACCGCCACCACGTCCAGCTCCTCGGCGTCGGTGACCCGGGCCGCGTCACCGGCCCCCAACTCCTCGCCGTCCAGGCGCACTTCGCCCCGCACGACATGGACGTACAGGTGACGCCCGTCGGGCACCGCGGTCCGCTCCCCCGCCGCCAGCCGCCGCACATGGAGCATCGCGCCCGCCTCCGGGATCGCGTACGGCGTCGAGTCGGCGATCCCGCGGACGATCTCGTACGACGGCTCACCGCCCGGCTCCAGGGGCGCCAGCCAGGTCTGCACGAAGGTCAGCGGGGTCCCGGCGTCGTTGCGCTCGACGTGCCGGACGCCCGCGGCGGAGCTCAGCCGCTGGACGTCACCGGGCCGCACGACGGTCTCGTGCCCGGTGGAGTCCCGGTGCGTCAGCTCCCCCTCGACCACCCACGTCACGATCTCGGTGTGGCTGTGCGGATGCTCGTCGAACCCGGCTCCGGGCACGAGCCGCTCCTCGTTGCAGGCGATCAGCGCGCCGAAGCGGAGGTTGTCGGGGTCGTAGTGGGGACCGAACGAGAAGGCGTGCCACGACTCGATTCCGGTCCCGGGGTCCCCGCCTGGGTAGCGCTCCGCCGCGCGCCGTACGTCCGTCACGGGACCACGGTAGCGCCAGGGCGGGCCGCCGGTGGGGGCTCGACGGTACCCGGCGGCACGCGCTGACGTCCGGATAAGGCAGTCTTGTCCCCGTGCCCGAACCCGAACACCGCGAGTCCGACCCCGCCGCGCCCGTCGCCCACGCCCACGCCGCGACCCTGAAGCGGCTGGAGAAGTCGTCCGGGTCTCTCGCGCAGCAGGCCATCACGCGCATGGACGAGACGCTGCCGTGGTACCGGGCCATGCCCCCGGAGAACCGTTCCTGGATCGGGCTGGTCGCCCAGGCCGGCATCGCCGCCTTCACCGAGTGGTTCCGGCGTCCGGACGCCCCGCAGGCCATCTCCACCGACGTGTTCGGGACCGCTCCCCGTGAGCTGACCCGGGCCATCACGCTGCGGCAGACCGTGGAGATGGTGCGCACCACCATCGAGGTCATGGAGAGCGCGATCGACGAGGTCGCCGCCCCCGGTGACGAGTCCGTGCTGCGTGAGGCACTGCTCGTGTACGCCCGCGAGATCGCCTTCGCCACCGCGCAGGTCTACGCCCAGGCCGCCGAGGCACGCGGTGCCTGGGACGCCCGCCTGGAGTCGCTGGTGGTCAACGCGGTGCTCAGCGGGGAGGCCGACGAAGGGGCCGTGAGCAGGGCGGCGGCTCTCGGGTGGAACGCACCCGAACATGTCTGTGTCGTCCTCGGCCCCGCCCCCGAGGGCGACTCCGAGCTGACCGTCGAGGCCATCCGGCGGGCCGCCCGGCACGCCAAGCTCCAGGTGCTGACCGGGGTGCTCGGCGCCCGGCTCGTCGTCATCGCGGGCGGCAGCGACAACCCCCTCGCCGTGGCCAAGTCGCTGATCGGGCCCTACGCGGCCGGTCCGGTGGTCGCCGGGCCCGTGGTCCCCGATCTGCTGGCCGCGACCCGGTCCGCGCAGGCGGCCGCCGCCGGGCTCAAGGCGTGTTCCGCCTGGCAGGACGCCCCGCGCCCGGTGCTGGCGGACGACCTGCTTCCGGAACGTGCGATGGCCGGTGACCCCAGCGCGCGCGAGCAGTTGGTGGAGGAGATCTACAGACCGCTGGAAGAGGCCGGTTCGGCGCTCCTGGAGACGCTCTCCGTCTACCTCGAACAGGCGTCCAGTCTGGAAGGTGCGGCCCGGATGCTGTTCGTGCATCCCAACACCGTGCGCTACCGGCTTCGACGTGTGACTGATGTCACCGGCTGGTCACCCTCCGACGTGCGATCGGCGTTCACCTTGCGCATCGCGCTCATCCTGGGGCGTCTGGCCGACGGGGATCTCCAGCCCTAGGCTTTTGTCGGGGGCCCACAAAACCCCCTCCTGTTCTTCGTCCCTGTCCCCACGGGCGGCTTGGGCCGCCCTCAAGAGAGAGTGTGAGAGTGCTCGTACTCGTCGCTCCCGGCCAGGGCGCCCAGACGCCCGGCTTCCTGACCCCCTGGCTCGAACTCCCCGGTGCCGCGGACCGCGTCGCCGCGTGGTCCGACGCCATCGGACTGGACCTCGTCCACTACGGCACACAGGCCGACGCGGACGCCATCCGCGACACCTCCGTGGCCCAGCCGCTGCTGGTCGCGGCCGGGATCCTGTCGGCCTCGGCCCTCGGTGCCCTCGTCGACATCGCCCCCGGCGCGGTGGCCGGGCACAGTGTCGGTGAGATCACCGCCGCCGTCTTCGCGGGCGTGCTGGACGACATCGCCGCCCTCACCCTCGTACGCAAGCGGGGTCTGGCCATGGCCGACGCCGCCGCGATCACCGAGACCGGCATGTCGGCGCTGCTCGGCGGGGACCCCGAGGTCTCCGTCGCGCACCTGGAGAAGCTGGGCCTGACCCCGGCGAACGTCAACGGCGCCGGGCAGATCGTCGCCGCGGGCACGCTGGAGCAGCTCGCCGTCCTGAACGAGGACAAGCCCGAGGGTGTCCGCAAGGTCGTCCCGCTGAAGGTCGCCGGCGCCTTCCACACGCACCACATGGCCCCCGCGGTCGACGCGCTGGCCAAGGCCGCCGCCGATCTGGCGCCGGCCGACCCGACGCTCAGGTACGTCTCGAACAAGGACGGCCGGACCGTCGCCACCGGCGCCGAGGTGCTGGAGCGGCTGGTCGGCCAGGTCGCCAACCCGGTCCGCTGGGACCTGTGCATGGAGACCTTCAAGGAGCTCGGCGCCACCGCGCTGATCGAGGTCTCCCCCGGCGGCACGCTGGTCGGCCTCGCCAAGCGCGCGCTGCCCGGTGTGAAGACGCTGGCCCTGAAGACCCCGGACGACCTCGACGCTGCTCGCGAGCTCATCGCCGAGCACAGTGCCTGAGAAGGAGCACGAGAGCATGTCGAAGATCAAGCCCAGCAAGGGCGCCCCGTACGCGCGCATCCTCGGTGTCGGCGGCTACCGCCCCACCCGGGTCGTGCCCAACGAGGTGATCCTCGAGACGATCGACTCGTCCGACGAGTGGATCCGCTCGCGCTCCGGCATCCAGACCCGGCACTGGGCGAACGCCGAGGAGACCGTCGCCGCGATGTCGATCGAGGCGTCCGGCAAGGCGATCGCCGACGCCGGGATCTCCGCCGAGCAGATCGGCGGCGTGATCGTCTCGACGGTCTCGCACTTCAAGCAGACCCCGGCCGTGGCGACGGAGATCGCCGACAAGCTGGGCACGGACAAGGCCGCCGCGTTCGACATCTCGGCGGGCTGCGCGGGCTTCGGCTACGGCCTCACCCTCGCCAAGGGCATGATCGTCGAGGGCAGCGCGGAGTACGTCCTCGTCATCGGCGTGGAGCGGCTGTCCGACCTGACCGACCTGGAGGACCGGGCCACGGCCTTCCTGTTCGGCGACGGCGCCGGCGCGGTCGTCGTCGGTCCGTCGAAGGAGCCCGCGATCGGCCCCACGGTCTGGGGCTCCGAGGGCGACAAGTCCGAGACGATCAAGCAGACCGTGGCGTGGACCGAGTACGACTCCTCGGGCAAGTTCCCGGCGATCACTCAGGAAGGCCAGGCGGTGTTCCGCTGGGCCGTGTTCGAGATGGCGAAGGTCGCCCAGCAGGCGCTGGACGTGGCCGGGATCAGCCCGGACGACCTGGACGTCTTCATTCCCCACCAGGCCAACGAGCGGATCATCGACTCGATGGTGAAGACGCTGAAACTGCCGGAGCACGTCACGGTCGCGCGTGACGTGCGCACCACCGGCAACACCTCGGCCGCCTCGATCCCGCTCGCGATGGAGCGGCTCCTGGCGACCGGTGAGGCGAAGAGCGGCGACACGGCGCTCGTCATCGGATTCGGGGCGGGTCTCGTCTACGCCGCCACTGTCGTTACCCTCCCCTAGGCACTCCGTGCCGGACCACCCGGTCCGGGACGGGAAGCACTGCCAACCCCCTCTGAACCAGAAAACGAAGGAGCGCCACCATGGCCGCCACTCAGGAAGAGATCGTCGCCGGTCTCGCCGAAATCGTGAACGAGATCGCCGGCATCCCGGTTGAGGACGTCCAGCTGGACAAGTCCTTCACCGACGACCTGGACGTCGACTCGCTGTCCATGGTCGAGGTCGTCGTCGCCGCCGAAGAGCGCTTCGACGTCAAGATCCCGGACGACGACGTCAAGAACCTCAAGACGGTCGGTGACGCGACCAGCTACATCCTCAAGCACCAGGCCTGAGCCACTGCTTGGGCCGGACGCTGACCGGCCCCGCCACCCGGCGGTGGCGCCGCTTAATCCTCGTACCGTTGGAGAAAGATTTCCCGTGAGCCCGACCAATCGCACCGTGGTCGTCACCGGTATCGGCGCAACCACACCGCTGGGTGGCGACGTAGCCTCTACCTGGGAGGGCCTGGTCGCCGGCAAGTCCGGCGTCAAGCCCCTGGAGCAGGACTGGGCCGCCGACCAGGCGGTCCGTATCGCGGCGCCCGTCGCCGTGGAGCCGACCGAGGTCATTCCGCGGCCGCAGGCCCGACGCCTCGACCGTTCGGCGCAGTTCGCGCTGGTCGCCGCCAAGGAGGCGTGGGCCGACGCGGGCTTCGAGGGCAAGGCCGGTGAGGACCAGAACGTCGACCCGGACCGCCTCGGCGCCGTCATCGCCTCCGGCATCGGCGGTGTGACGACCCTCCTCGACCAGTACGACGTGCTCAAGGAGAAGGGCGTCCGCCGCGTCTCCCCGCACACCGTGCCGATGCTGATGCCCAACGGCCCGTCCGCCAACGTGGGTCTGCTGGTGGGCGCCCGCGCGGGCGTGCACACCCCGGTCTCCGCGTGCGCCTCGGGCGCCGAGGCCATCGGCTACGCCATCGAGATGATCCGCACCGGCCGCGCCGACGTCGTCGTCGCGGGTGGCACGGAGGCGGCGATCCACCCGCTGCCCATCGCCGCGTTCGGCAACATGATGGCGATGTCCAAGAACAACGACGACCCGCAGGGCGCCTCGCGTCCCTACGACATCGCCCGGGACGGCTTCGTCCTCGGCGAGGGCGCCGGTGTGATCGTCCTGGAGTCCGCCGAGCACGCCGCCAAGCGCGGTGCGCGGGTGTACGCCGAGGCGGTCGGTCAGGGCATCTCCGCCGACAGCCACGACATCGTGCAGCCCGAGCCGGAAGGGCGGGGCATCTCGGCCGCCCTGCAGCACCTGCTCGACAACACTGACCTGAACCCGGCGGAGATCGTGCACGTCAACGCGCACGCCACGTCGACCCCGGCCGGTGACATCGCCGAGCTCAAGGCGCTGCGGAAGGTGTTCGGGGACGACGCCGACCACATGGCCGTGTCCGCCACCAAGTCGATGACGGGTCACCTGCTGGGTGGCGCGGGCGGCGTGGAGACGGTCGCGACCGTACTCGCCCTGTACCACCGGGTGGCTCCGCCGACCATCAACGTCGAGAACCTCGACCCGGAGGCGGAGGCCAACGCCGACGTCGTCCGCGGCGAGGCCCGCAAGCTGCCCGTGGAGGGCCGTATCGCCGCGCTGAACGACTCGTTCGGCTTCGGCGGGCACAACGTCGTACTGGCGTTCCGTACGGTCTGAGGACCGTCTGTACGCAACGGAAGGGCCCCCACCGGCCGGTGGGGGCCCTTCACATGTACGAGGGAGTTGTACGGGGACTCACACCACCTGGTGCAGCCAGCGGACCGGTGCGCCCTCGCCGGCGTACCTGAAGGGCTCCAGTTCGTCGTCCCAGGGTTTGCCGAGGAGCTTGGCCAGCTCGGCCTCCAGGTCCGTCTCGCCGCGCTGCGAGCGGGTCAGGGCCGCGCGCAGACGGTCCTCCGGGATCAGGATGTCGCCGTGGATGCCGGTGACGGCGTGGAAGATGCCGAGCTCCGGGGTGCAGCTGTAGCGCTCGCCCTCCGCGGTGGGGCAGGGCTCGGCGGTGACCTCGAAGCGCAGCAGGTGCCAGCCTCTGAGGGCCGACGCGAGCTTGGACGCCGTGCCCACCTCGCCCTTCCAGGAGAACTCCGAGCGCCAGGTGCCCGGCGCGGCCGGCTGCCGGATCCAGTCGAGGCTCACGCGCGTGCCGAGCACCCCGGCGACGGCCCACTCGACGTGCGGGCACAGCGCGCGCGGCGCGGAGTGCACGTACAGGACTCCACGTGTCGTCACCGGGACCTCCGGGCTGAGCGGGACAGGTCTTGCCGGCCGGCGATGGCGGTGATGCCGACCGGCCACGTTGATGGCGAGGCTACCGTGCGGGGGCGCAAGGAGTGTGACGTACCGTCGGTCCCGGTGCCCGGAAACGCCCGCCATTCACCCGGCAGGACGCTAGTACGGGTGTCGATCGTTCCCTCGTGGCCCCCCGGGAACTCCCGTGCGTTGTTATGAGAGGACCACCATTTCACGAGGGGAACACCACGGATGCGCAAGCAGGGCCACCGCTCGCGGGCCGTCGTCGCCGTCCTGACGGCGGCTCTTGTGGGCGTCGCCGGCTGTGACGCCGTGGGCGGCGACTCGGCGGGACCGACCCGGAAGGCGAAGACCTCACCGACGCCCACCCCGGCGTGGGACACCAGCCCGGGCTCGGTCGCCGCCGTCGGTGACTCCATCACCCGTGGCTTCGACGCCTGCGGGATCCTGAAGGACTGCCCCGACGTGTCCTGGGCCACCGGGAGCAGTACGCAGGTCGATTCCCTGGCCGTGCGGCTGCTGGGAAGGGCGAAGGCACCCGGGCGCAGCTGGAACTACGCGGTGTCCGGGGCGCGGATGGCCGATCTGCCGGCCCAGATGACCCAGGCGGCCTCGCGCACACCCGCCCTGGTGACCGTGATGGTGGGGGCCAACGACGCCTGCCGGGACTCGACGGCGGCGATGACGCCGGTGTCCGACTTCCGTGCCGGTTTCGAGGACGCGCTCGGCGTGCTGCGCAAGTCGGCGCCCAAGGCGCAGGTGTACGTGGCGAGCGTGCCGAACCTCAAGCGGCTGTGGTCCGAGGGCCGTACCAATCCGCTGGGCAAGCAGGTGTGGAAGCTGGGCGTGTGTCCGTCGATGCTGGCCGACGCGGACGCCCTGGACGCGGCGGCGACCGAGCGGCGGGACACCGTGCAGGAGCGGGTGGAGGCGTACAACGCCGTACTGAAGGAGGTGTGCGCCAGGGACGAGCGGTGCCGGTACGACGGGGGCGCGGTGTACGCCTACCGGTTCGGCACCGACCAGGTCAGCCACTGGGACTGGTTCCACCCGAGTGTGAACGGACAGGCGCGGCTGGCGGAGATCGCATACCGCAAGGTCAGGTCCGTGTCCTAAAGTTCCGCACATGAACGAACTCATCGCCACACTTCCCGACGGCCGACCGGTGCACCGCTGGACCCTGGAGCGCGCGGGTGTCCGCGTGCGGATCCTGTCGTACGGCGGGATCGTGCAGTCGGTCGAGGTCCCGGACCGGGACGGCCGGACGGCGGACGTGGTGCTGGGCTTCGCCGGGCTCGAGGGGTATCTGGAGCACCCCGGTCCGTATCTCGGCGCCTTCGTCGGGCGGTACGCGAACCGGATCGCGGGCGGCCGCTTCGAACTGGACGGGGTGACGTACGCGCTCGCGCCCAACAACGCGCCCAACTCCCTGCACGGCGGCGAGAACGGCTTCGACAAGCGGGTGTGGGACATGGAGCCCGCCGGCGAGCACGGGGTGCGGCTGAGCCGGGTCAGCCCGCACGGCGAGGAGGGCTTTCCGGGGCGTCTGGAGGTCTCGGGGACGTACAGCCTGGACGAGTCGGGTGCGCTGCGGATCGCGTACGAGGCGGTCACCGACGCGCCGACCATCGTGAACCTGACCAACCACAGCTACTTCAACCTGGCCGGGTCCGGGAACGCGGGCGGGCACGAACTGCGGATCGACGCCTCGCGGTTCACCCCGGTCGACGCGGATCTGATCCCGACCGGGGTCGAGGAGGTCGCGGGCACCCGGTTCGACTTCCGGCAGTCGCGCAAGGTGGGCGCGGGCTACGACCACAACTTCGTGCTCGACAAGGGGATCACCGAACAGGCCGTCGAGGTCGCCGAGTTGTACGACCCCGCGTCCGGGCGGCTGCTGACCGTCGCGACCACCGAGCCGGGGCTCCAGCTCTACACCGCCGACCACCTCACCGAGCCCTTCGCGCCCGGCGACGGCATCGCGCTGGAGACCCAGCACTTCCCCGACTCCCCCAACCGCCCGGAGTTCCCGAGCACGGTGCTGCGGCCGGGAGAGACCTACCGCTCGGAGACGGTCTACGGATTCACGAGCCGGTAGACACACACGAGCCCCGGCCCAGGGGTCAGGTCCCGGGCCGGGGCTGCTCATGAGAGGGCTGTGCCCACTGCGATCAGACGTTAATCGTCGCGGTGACCCTGCGGTCCCCGATCGAGCGACCCACCTGGATTTCGTACGAACCCTTCACATACGACCACGATGAGGTCTTCTCGTCCCAGATCTCGAAGGCCCGGCGCGGGATCTCCACGGTGACCTCGACGCTCTCGCCGGGTCCGGCCTCGGTCCCCGCGAATCCGGCGAGCCGGCGGGCCGGGCGCTCGGCGTCGCGTTCGGCGGGCGCCAGGTAGACCTGGACGACCTCGCGGCCCGCGCGGGCGCCGGAGTTGCGCAGCCGGACCCGGACGGTGGTGCCCCGGACCTCGACGGACTCGTAGGTCCAGTCGGTGTAGCCGAGGCCGTGGCCGAAGGGGTAGGACGGCGTGCGGCCCTCCCTCTCCCAGGCCGTGTACCCGATGAACACGCCCTCGTCGTAAGGGAGTTCGCCACCCTCCGGAGCGACCCTGGTGACCGGGGCGTCGGCCAGGGCGCCCCAGGTGGTCGGGAGGCGGCCGCCGGGCTCGTGGGCGCCGGTCAGCACGTCGGCGAGGGCCGCGCCGCCCTCCTGGCCGGGGAACCAGCCGAGCAGGACGGCGGCGACGTCCTCGCGCCAGGGCAGCTCCACCGGGGAGCCGGAGTTGACGACCACGACGGTGTTCGGGTTGGCGGCGGCGACCGCGCGGACCAGCTCGTCCTGGCGGCCGGGCAGCGCGAGGTCACCGCGGTCGTAGCCCTCGGACTCGACGCGCTCGGTGGTGGCGACCACGACGACGGCCGTGTCGGCGTTCCGGGCCGCCTCGACGGCCTCGGCGATCAGCTCGTCGGGGTCGCGCCGCGGGTCCTGGTGGGCCAGGGAGAACGTGACGACCTTCATCGGGACGTCCTCGGGGATGGCGACGACGTAGGTCAGGGAGACCTCGACCGGTTCGCCGGCGGTGAGTTCGACCTGGGCGCGGGGCTCGGGGGCGCCGAAGAAGGAGATGAAGGGATCGTCCTTGTCGGTGCGCTGGACGTCGTCGTAGTGCGTCGTGCCGTCCACGACCAGGGTGAAGGCGCCGAGTCCCTTGATGCCGAAGGTGTGCGGGCCGCTCTCGCGCGGGGTGAAGGTGCCGGTGAGCTCGACGGTGTGCAGCCGGTCGTGGGTGACGCCCTCGGGGAGGTCAGAACCCATCCACTGGATGTGGCCGTTGGCAACGGACGCCGTGCCGATGACGTTCCCGTCCTCGTCCCGGCAGACCGCGCGGAGGTCGAACCCCTTGTCGGCGACGGCGAGTTCGGTGTTGGGGTCGGCGCCGACGGCATAGGTGAGGGTGCCCTCGGGGAGGGCCGCGGTGAGGCCGTCGAGCGGGGAGACGACGCGGTCCGGGAAGACGGTGGCGGAGCCGCCGCCGAGGACCCGGGCGTCGCGGGCGGCGGCGCCGATGAGGGCGACCGTGCCCTCACGGAGGGGCAACGCGCCCTGGTTGCGGACCAGCACGAAGGAGCGGCGGGCGATCTCGCGGGCCAGTTCGATGCCGTCGACGGTGTCCGGGAGCTCGGTGACCACCGGCTCGGCGCCGTCCAGGATGCCGACGCGGGCGGCGAGCCGCAGCACGTTGCGTACGGCCGTGTCGACCGCGCCCTCCTCGACCTCACCGTCCCGCACCGCCTGGGCGAGGGCCTCGCCGTAGACGGTCGTCGGTCCTGGCATGGCCACGTCGAGGCCGCCCTCGATGGCGCCCTTGGTGGAGCGGGCGGCCATCCAGTCGGAGACGTTGTACCCGTCGAAGCCCCATTCGCCGCGCAGGACTTCGTTGACGAGGTGATGGTGCTCGGTCATCGTCGTGCCGTTGACCGTGTTGTAGGCGGTCATGATGCCCCACGGGTGGGCGTTGGCGACGATGTGCTCGAAGGGCGCCAGGTAGAGCTCGCGCAGGGCGCGTTCGGAGACCAGGTTGTTCACCGTGAAGCGGTCGGTCTCGGCGTCGTTGGCGACGAAGTGCTTGACGGTGGTGCCGACACCGCCCTGCTGTACGCCGCTCACGTACCCGGCGCCGATCCGCCCGGTCAGGTAGGGGTCCTCGCTGTAGGCCTCGAAGTGGCGGCCGCCGAGCGGGGAGCGGTGGAGGTTGACGGTGGGGGCGAGCAGGACGTGGACGCCCTTGCGGCGGGCCTCCTGGGCGAGCAACGTGCCTGCCCTGCGGGCGAGTTCGGGGTCCCAGGCGGCGGCCAGCGCGGTCGGGGAGGGCAGGGCGATCGACGGGTCGTCGGCGCTCCAGCGCACACCCCGGACGCCGATCGGGCCGTCGGACATGACGAGGGAGGCCAGGCCGATCTCGGGGAGCGCGGGCAGGGTCCACATGTCCTGGCCTGCCAGGAGCCCTGCCTTGGCGTCGAGGTCGAGCGCGGCGAGTGCCGCCTCGACGGCCGCCTCGCGGGCCTGGTCGCCGGGTTCCTCGGGTGCCGCCATGGCGGTGCCTCCTCGTTGAAGTCCGTGCGGGTCCTCTCATCGTGCATCGATTACCTGGCGAGCGGTAGGTTTCGTTATCCGGCTGTTACATTCAGCTTCTCGGGATGTCGTACGGTGACGCCATGAGCGCCAGGACCAGAAGCGAGGAACGCCGGGCCGAGATCGTCCGGGCGGCCCTGGAGGTGATCGCCGAGCGCGGTTACCGGGGCGCGAGCCTGGCCGCGGTGGCCGAGCGGGTGGGCCTGACCCAGCAGGGGCTGCTGCACCACTTCCCGACGAAGGACGCGCTGCTGGTGGCGGTGCTGGAGGAGCGGGACAAGTGGGACGCGGTGCCGAACGGCAGCTGGCGCGTCGACCTGCTCGCCTCACTCGTCGAGTACAACGCGATGCGGCCCGGCATCATCCAGACCTTCTCGGCGCTGCTCGGCGAGAGTGTGACGGAGGGGCATCCGGCGCGGGAGTACTTCACCGACCGCTACTCCCGGGTGCGCGCGTCGATGGCGGTGGCCCTTCGCACGGAGTACGGCGACCGCCTCCCGAACGGCCTGAGCCCGGAACGCGCCGCGCCGCTGCTGGTCGCGGTCATGGACGGCCTGCAGTACCAGTGGCTGCTGGACCCGGAGTCGGTGGACATGCCGGGGGCGTTCCGGGACTTCCTGCGACTGCTGGGCGAGCCGGCGGAGTGAGGGTCACTGCCTCCAGGCGACGGCAAGTGTCTTGCTCACCACGCAGACGACGGCGAGGGCGAACGCCCAGACGTGGGCTCCGGCGGCGAAGAGGCCGAGCGCTCCCGCCCCGAACCAGAACACCTCGAAGCCGACGCGGCCGGCGCCCCTGGTCTTGTACTTCGCGCGCGGTGAGCCGAACAGCGCCCACAGGGCGACGAGTACGGCGGGTGCGGCGAGGCCCAGCAGCCAGGACGCGCCGACGTCCTGGGTGAAACCCCAGTACGCGGCACCCGCCAGGGCGCCGAGCTCGATGAGGAAGAGAACACCCGAGTTGGCTGCCTTCATGGGCGGCAGTATCACCCGGCCGCCGGCACCGCTGCCACGACCTCGACCTCGATCCGCGCCTCGGGGCGGAAGAGCCGGGACACCTCGAAGGTCATGCTGGTGGGCGGGGTGCCGGTGAGGAACTCCCGCCGTACGGCGCCGTACTGCGCCAGCTCGGAGATGTCCGTGAGGTAGGTACGGATGTTGATGACGTCGGCCAGGCTCGCCCCGTGCGCCGCCAGCAGCGCGGCGAGGGCCTCGAAGACGCCCCGGGACTGTTCGGCGAGCGTGGCGCCCTCGGCGATCTGGCCGGAGAGGAACAACAGGGCGCTGCCGTCGGCCTGGTCGACGCGGGCGACCTGGGAGTAGTAGGGGCTCAGGGGCTGGGGCGCTCCGACGGGGTTGTCCAGGGTGATCCGCATGCCGTCGACGCTAGGCCCGCCCTTGCGGTGCGACAAGCGAATGTCCAGCATGGCTGCCATGCCGAACCCGCATCGCACGGACCTCCCTCCCGACCTGGCCACCGTCTGGCTGCGGGTCTTCCTGGAGGTCGCCCGGCACGAGTCGTTCACCGTGGCCGCGCGCACGCTCGGCTGGACGCAGTCCGCGGTGTCCCGGCAGATCTCCTCGCTGGAGGGGGCGTTGGGCGGGGCGCCGCTGTTCGACCGGCTGCCGCGGGGCGTCCGGCTGACGGAGGCGGGGCGGGTGCTCGTGCCGTACGCGCAGACCGTCACCGGGGCGCTGCACGGGGCGGCGCGCGAGCTGGCGGCACTGCGTGAAGTGGCGGGCGGGCGGCTGCGGTTCGGCGCGTTCCCGACGGCGGACGCGGCACTGGTCCCGCACGCCCTCGGCGCCTTCCGCACCCGCCATCCGGGCGTGCGGGTCGCCCGCGAGGAGGGGCTCACGCCGTCCTTGCTGGACCGGCTCACCGGGGGACGGCTGGATCTCGCGGTCGTCTCCACGACCGGCGGGGCGCAGCTGTCGGCGTACGAACTGCGCCATCTGCTCGACGAGTCGCTCTACGTCGCCGTCCCGGCCGGCCACCCGCTGGTGGGCGCCGGTCCCGTCGGCTGGGCCGGCTCGCGGACGCCGACTGGATCTCCGGGAGCCCGCGGCCCGAGGGCACGCTGCTCGACGCGGCCCTGCGGCAGGGCTTCCGGCCGCGGATCGCGCATGTCGTCGGCGAGTGGACCGCCAAGCAGGGCTACGTCGCCGCCGGACTCGGCGTGACGCTGGTCCCGGCGCTCGCCGCGCAGGCCGTACGGCCCGACGTCATACTTCTCCCGGTGCTCGACGAAGGGGCTCCAGCGCGAGCCGTGTACGCGGCGACACCACGGGGGCGGTCACCCTCACCGGCCGTTGAGGCGTTCGTGGGAGCACTGCGCGAGGCGGCGGGGCGGATTCCCCGCACGTCGCCCCCCATGGCGTAGACCACTTCCGTCACGCGATACTGCCGTCGTCCGGCACCACTCGCGCCCCACAGCGACGGAAGGACCTGAACTCCCTTGAGCCCCCTACGTGTTCGGATCGGCATTCTCGGACTGGCCCTGCTGGCGGGGTCGGCGGCCCCGGTGAGTCCGGCGGCGGCCACGGACGCGCCCTCGCCCACGGTGGAGGAGCGGCGGCTCGATCAGGCCGTGCCTCGGGAGATCCTCGAACGGTCCGGATTCGACGCCGTGCCGCCGCGCTTCACGCGGGCGCTCGGGTCGGCGCGTTCCTACGCGGAGGCGCGGAAGGTCGTCGTGCGGCAGGGGTCCGCGCTGTGGAAGCGGGCCGTCGACCGGGCGCAGGGGCGGGGGCCGGCCGGCGGGGATCTGAGCCGGGACGACGACCGGCCGCTGTACTGGGCGCGGTTGGCGATGACACGTGAAGTGCGCACCTGGGAGGCGCCGTTCGGGTTGTCGGCCGCGCAACGGACCGCTCTGCTCGACGAGTTGGAGCGGACCTCGCGGGGACAGACATCCGTGCGGTACGCCGGTGGTCACCGGCTGAAGCGGGTGCTCGTCACCGGGTTCGATCCGTTCACGCTGGACCGGGACATACGGATCTCGAACCCGTCCGGGGCCAGTGCGCTCGCGCTCGACGGGACGGTGATCCGGACGGCGAACGGGCCCGCGCGGGTGGAGACCGTCGTGTTCCCGGTGCGGTGGCAGGACTTCACGGACGGGACCGTGGAGCGGGCGCTGCGGCCGTATCTGAAGCGGGTGGACCTCTTCACGACCGTGAGTCAGGGGCGGGTCGGGCGGTTCGACGTCGAGCGGACCAACGGGGCCTGGCGGGGCGGGTTCGCGGACAACGACAACGTCGGGGTGACGGGGGTGGTGCCCGATTCCGATCCGGGCTCGCAGCCTCAGTGGACGACCACGACACTGCCGTACAAGGCGATCGTGGACGCGGACACCGGGCGATTCCCCGTCTACGACCACACGAGCGTGACCGAGATCCCCGCGGGCGGGACCGGGCCTGTCGTGCGGCCGGACGGACCCACACCGGGGTCCTCCGCGCGGGCCGGGGGCGGCGGGGACTATCTCTCCAACGAGATCGCGTACCGGGTCACGCTGCTGCGGGACCGGCTGGGGCTGCACGACGTACTGCCGGGCGGCCATGTGCACACCCCGGTGCTGGAGTTCGGGGCGGGGAACACGGACCCGGCGACGGGGACGGTGACCGACCCGGGGTTCGTGCGCAACCGGCTGGACATCATCGCGCAGGTGCGGGGGATTGTGACGGTCGCGGTGGAGAAGGCCACTTGAGGTAGGTCGCCGTCTCCGTGAAGTCCAGGCGGCGGTAGAAGTCGGCCGCCCTGCGTGTCGGCACGGTCATCTCCACGTCCTGGGCGTGCCGCGCGCGGTCCTGCATGGCCCGGACGAGCCGGGAGCCCGTGCCGCGGCCGCGCAGGGGCGTGTCCACGGCGAGTTCGAGGAGTTCGAGGACCGTGCCGCCCGCGAACAGGGTCGGCATCCGGGCCGCGTAGGCGTAGCCGATCACCTGGGTGTTCCGGTCCGCCACCAGGAACTCGGCGCGGCCCTCGGCGGCGGCGCGGAGGGCCTCGGGAAACGTGACGGTCGTGAAGCGGTCCGGGTCGGGGCGATAGGTGGTGGCGAAGTCGCCGAGGAGGCGGAAGACGGCGTCCGCGTCCGGCACGGTCGCCGGGCGGACCGTCGTCTCAGGTTCCGAGCTCACCGGACACGGACGCGTCGTCGGACTCGTCGGACCCCTCCGGCTCCTCCGCCCCGTCCCGTGTCTCCTCCTCCAGCAGGTCCCGTGCCATCAGCGTGGCCCCCGCCACCGCGCCCGGCATCAGGAACACCGCGACGAAGGGGACCACGAAGGCCAGGGCGAGCGGGGTGCCGAAGCCCCAGACGAGGGTCTTGCGGGAACGCAGGAGGGTCAGGCGGGCCCGGAGGTCCACGCCTCGGCGTTGGAGGGCGACCGCGGTCAGTTCCTCGGTGAGGAAGAAGCCCGTCACGAAGAAGCCGAGCACCGGGACCACCGTCTGGCCGACGAGGGGGACGAAACCCAGGGCGAAGAGCAGGACCGCCCACAGCGCGGCCCGGATCACGATGCGCAGGCTGTCCCTCGCCGAGATCCACAGCTCGCGCCAGAGGGGCAGACCGGACTCGGGGGCCGTGCCGTCCGGGGAGACGTCCCGGTCGACCTTCTCGGAGAGGTTCTCGTAGAAGGGCTGGCCTATGAGGAGGGTGACCGCCGTGAAGGTCAGGACCGCGAGCAGGAGGGCCAACGCGAACAGGACCGCCGTGAGGAAGCCCCGGAACAGGCCCTGCCACGGGCTCGACCAGTCGTCGGCGAAGGGTGTCGCCCAGGACACCCCGTCCTCGCCCCAGGTCGCCAGGGCCACCAGTGCCGCCACGTACAGCACCAGGGTGATCAGGCCCGGGACCAGTCCGAAGCCGTACTGCTTGCCGTGCCGGGCCACCCACCGCTGGCCCTTCAGGAGATAGTGGAACCCCGCCCCGAGATCACGCATGTCCCGCACCCTATCGGGTGCCTCCGGAACTGCGGAGACGGCCTTGTGCCCGGCCCGGACACCCGAGTTGCGCCATCCGGGGCATCAGCGCCACGAACTCCCTCTTGTTGCGGTTGAGTCGAACAGGTACATCTCGCCGTACCGATCTCAGGAAGCCCAGGAGGAGGTACGCGTGCACACCACGAGAACCGTTCCTGCGAGACCCGTGCTGCTCATCGCCCTCACGAGCGCACTGCTGCTCACCCCCGACAGCGCGACCGCGGACCCCGAACCCCCGATCCGCGAGAGCGCCGGCGACCAGGGCCCGGCCCGGGCCCCGGAGAGCGCCACCCGACGAGCGCTCACCGCCCCGACCACCGGCTTCACGGACACCACCCGCGGCTATCCCCGCGAGCAGGTCCTCACCCCCGATCCCGTCAACGCCGCGGACAAGTCCGTCAAGCTGGGTCTCACGCCGTACCATGCGATCGCGCCGAGGCTGAACGCCCTGCAGCGGCTGGGCGACCGGGTGAGCGTGGAGGTCGCCGGGCGTTCGGCGGGCGGGCACCGGCTCTACCTCGTCACCGTGACCTCCCCGGAGACCACCGCCCGGGCCCGCGCCCAGGAGCGGATGCGCGAGCTCATCGAGAACGCGCCCGCGACCGCCGCCAAGTCGAGGGAGATCAAGGCGGATTACAAGGCGCCGGTCTTCTTCAACAACAACATCCACGGCAACGAGTGGGAGGGCACGGACGCCTCCCTGAAGTTGATCGAGCAGCTCGCGACGGCCAAGGACGTCCGCACCAAGGACCTTCTCGACCATTCCCGCCTGTACTTCAACATCACCGCGAACCCCGACGGCCGTATCGCCGGAACCCGGGCGAACGCCAACGGCTTCGACCTGAACCGGGACTTCGTGACCGCCTCGCAGCCCGAGACGCGGGCGATGCGGCAGATCGAGATCGACAAGCAGCCGGCCGTGATGCTCGATCTGCACGGGTACGTCAACGGCACGCTCATCGAGCCCACCACTCCCCCGCACGGCGAGAACTACGAGTACGACCTCTTCCTGAAGAACACCTACGCCAACGCGCTCGGCATGGAGGCCGCCGTCAACGGCCTCGGTTACACCCCCGCCAAGGACGGTGTCGAGCCCGCGCAGATCCCCTTCCGGGACCAGGAGGAGGGCTGGGACGACTGGCCGCCGATCTTCACCCCGCAGTACGCGGCCTTCCACGGCGCGGTCGCCGCGCACACGGTCGAGATCCCGCTGGCCGTCAACAACTCCCTCTACGACAGCCTGCCCGTGGCGGAACTGCGGCGCCGGTCCGCGGTCAACACGGCGGTGACGGGCGCGGCCATCAGGGCGACACTCGACTTCGTCCGGAACAAGCGGAGTTCGCTGATCGCCGACCAGATCGAGGTGTTCCGGCGCGGGGCTGCGGGGGCCGCTCAGGTGCCGGTGTCCGCGGAGACGGTCCCCGGGGTGCCGGGCATCGGCCCGGAGGACGTGTACACGACCGGCTTCCCGCGTGCGTACGTGATTCCGGCCGGTACGACCGACACCGCCGCCGCCCGTCTGGTCGACCACCTCCTCGCCAACGACGTCCGCGTCAGCCGCGCGAGCCGTCAGTTCCGGCTCGGCGGACGGACGTATCCGAAGGGCTCCTACGTCGTCGACATGCGCCAGCCGAAGCGGGGCTTGGCGAACGTGCTGCTCGCGGACGGCAGGGACATCAGCGACAAGGTCTCCGTGATGTACGACATCTCGGGCTGGAGCCTGGGCCGGCTGTGGGGCGCGACGGTCACACCGGTGACGTCCGGGAGCCTGGCCGGTGCGCCCCTGACGCGGGTCCGGGCCGCCGCCCACGCCGGTCACGTCGCCCCGCGCGGCGACCTGCGGCTGCGGCTGACCGACCCGCAGGAGATCGCGGCGCTCAACTCCCTCCTCCAGCGAGGCGTTTCGGTACGACGGGCCGCCGACGGCAGCGCGATCGTGCCCGCGTCGGCGCGTGCCCTGGCCGCCGAGGCCGCTCGCACCTACGACGTGGTCTTCGAGGCGACGAGACAGAAGGGAACGGCCGAGTTGCGCCGCACCCGGGTGGCCGCCGCCGTGACCCCCGGCGAGCTGTTCGCGCTGCGGGAGATGAACTTCGAGGTCACCCCGGTCTCGACGGCCGTACTGAACGCCGGCTTCGACTGGTCGTCGGTGGACGTGCTGTTCGTGTCGGCGGGGCTGGACCGCGACGCCCTCACCAGCGGCGCCCGCAGCGCCCTGGACGCCTTCCTCGGTGCCGGGCACGGGCTCGTCGGGCGCGGGGTCGTCGGGGCCGGGCTGAGCGCGGACACGGGGCTGCTCGCCGCGAAGCCGGTGGAGGGCAACGGGGACGCCAACGGCGTGGTGCGCGTGCTGAATTCGGGCCCGGTGACGGCCGGGGCGCCGGACTTCGGCTTCGTCTACGCGCCGGTCTGGTTCACCGGCCTCGGGCCGGGGGTCCGGGTCGAGCAGTCGTACACCACCGGGAACCCGCTGGTCTCCGGGCACTGGCGGTCCCTGCCCGACGGCTCGGGCGGTCCCGCCGCCGCGGCCGGGCGGGCCTCGGTCGTCAGTAGCCCGCGAGCCGTCCTGTTCGGCACCGAGCCCCTCTTCCGGGACCATCCGAAGGGGGAGTTCGCCCAGGTCGGGCGGGCATTGTTCACCATGGCACACACGAGCAGCGGCTGAGGTTGAGGAGAGCGGATGACGCAGGAGATCCACGGCACCGTCGCGGACGGCTTCGAGGCGGTGCGCGAGGAGTTCGCCGCTTTCGTGGCGGGCGAACGGCCCGACTACGAGGGGCAGTTGAGCGCTTTTGTGCACGGCAGGCGGGTCGTCGACCTGTGGGCCGGTGAGGGCGTCGGACCGGACTCCCTGTACGGCGTGTTCTCGTCGACCAAGGGTGCCGCCCATCTGGTGGTCGCGCTCCTCGTCCAGGAGGGCACGCTGGAACTGGACCGCAAAGTCACCTACTACTGGCCGGAGTTCGGCGCCGAGGGCAAGGGCCAGCTGACGCTGCGGGAGCTGCTGGCGCACCGGGCCGGGGTGGTGGGCCTGGACGCCGGGTTCTCCGCGCAGGAGCTGGCGGACGACCGGGCGATGGCGGAACGGCTCGCGGACCAGAAGCCGTTCTGGCGCCCCGGCACGGCCTTCGGCTACCACGCGCTCGTGATCGGCGCGCTCACCGGTGAGATCGTACGGCGGGCGACGGGCCGTTCGCTCCAGGAGGTGTACGAGGAGCGGATCCGGGCGCCGTACGGGCTGGACTTCCACCTGGGGCTGCCCGAGGCCCTGGAGCCCCGGTACCGCTCCGTGCAGCCGATGGCCCCGACCGCCGAGCAGCAGGCCCTGCTGGACGCGGCGCCGGCGGGTCCGCACACCCTGACCGCGATCGCCTTCAACCAGCAGGTGCCGGAGCCGGAGGGCCTGATGGATCACGCCAACTCCCGTGCGGTACGCGCGAAAGGCCCGGCGTCGGCGGGTGGAGTGGCCGCCGCGCAGGGCCTGGCCGGGATGTACGCGGCGGCGATCAGCGAAGTCGCCGACCGGCCGCCCCTGTTGAAGCCGGACACCATCGCGGAGGTGGGCCAGATCCACTCCGTGGGCTACGACCTGGTGACCCGTGCGCACAAGTCCTACGGCCTGGGCTTCCAGGCCACGGCCGACATGTGGCACCCCTTCCTGGGCGCCGGTTCCTTCGGCCACAGCGGCGCCGGGGGCTCCCAGGCCTTCGCCGACCCCCGCAGCGGTCTGGCCTACGGGTACACCCGCCGCAGGATGGCGTTCCCGGGAGGGGCGGCGCCGGAGAACGAGCGGTTCGTGGGAGTCGTACATCAGGCGGCTCTTGCCGTGTGAGCCGCAGGGCATGAACGGAGGCGGCACCCCACGTCCAGGGGTGCCGCCTCCGTCTGTACGACCAACGAGCTCCGTCAGGCGAGGGTCACGGAGATGTTCCCGCGGGTCGCCTTCGAGTACGGGCAGACCTGGTGGGCCTTCTCGAGGAGGGACCGGGCCGTGACCGCGTCGAGGTGCGGGAGGGTCGCCGAGATCTCGACGATCAGTCCGAAGCCGTCGGCGTTCTTGCCGATGCCGACCTTCGCGGTGACCGTCGAGCCGGAGATGTCGGCCTTCTCCTGGCGGGCGACGACGCCGAGGGCGCCCTGGAAGCAGGCGCTGTAACCGGCGGCGAAGAGCTGTTCGGGGTTGGTGCCGTTGCCGCTGCCGCCCATCTCCTTGGGTGGGGCGACGACCACGTCGAGCCTGCCGTCGTCGGTGGCGACCCGGCCCTCGCGGCCGTTCTCGGCGATGGCGACGGCGGTGTACAGGACGTCGGACTGCTGGATTTCCGGCATGCGGTTGTCTTCCTCCTCGGTCCGCCGCGACTCGCGCCCACGATCGACGGCAGAATCCGGAAAGAAGTTACCGCATGCCGGAAATCCAGCACAGGGGGTCACAGAGTCAGAGCTTGACGATCATCTTTCCGGTGTTGTCGCCGCGCAGGACCCCGAGGAACGCCTCCAGGTTGTTCTCGATGCCCTCGACGACCGTCTCGCGGTACTTGAGCTGCCCGGACGCCACCCACGGGCCGATCTCGGAGACGAACTCCGGCTGGAGGTCGTAGTGGTCGCCGACCAGGAAGCCCTCGATGCGGCCGCGGGTCTGGATCAGACGGGCGAGGTTGCGCGGGCCGGGGGCGGCCTCGGTGTTGTTGTAGACGGAGATCATGCCGCAGACCGCGATCCGGCCACCCTGGTTGAGGGAGCCGATGGCGGCCTCCAGGTGGTCGCCGCCGACGTTGTCGAAGTAGACGTCGACGCCGTCCGGGGCGGCTTCCCGCAGCTGGTCGCTGACCTTGCCGTTCTTGTAGTTGAAGGCCGCGTCGAAGCCGTACTCCTCGACGAGCAGCTTGACCTTCTCGTCCGAGCCGGCCGAGCCGATGACCCGGGAGGCGCCCTTGAGCTTGGCGATCTGGCCGACCTGGCTGCCGACGGCACCCGCGGCGCCGGAGACGAAGACCGAGTCGCCCTCCTTGAAGGAGGCGGTGCGCAGGAGACCGGCGTAGGCGGTGAGGCCGGTCATGCCGAGGACGCCGAGGTAGGTCGACAGGGGCGCGGCGTCCGCGTCGACCTTGACGGCGTTCTCCGCGCGTACGACCGCGTACTCGCGCCAGCCGAAGAAGTGCAGGACGTGGTCGCCGACGGCGATGCCCTCGGCGTTGGACTCCACGACCTCGCCGACCGCGCCGCCCTGCATGACCTTGCCGAGCTCGAAGGGCGCGGTGTACGACTTCGCGGCGCTCATGCGGCCGCGCATGTACGGGTCGACGGAGAGGTACTTGTTCCGGACCAGCACCTGGCCCTCACCGGGGGTCGGGACCTCGGCTTCGACCAGGGCGAAGTCCTCCGGCTTGGGCCAGCCGACCGGGCGGGACAGGAGGTGCCATTCGCGGTTGATCATGATGCCTGGACCTTTCCATTTTACTTCAGTACCTGAAACAACCATGCCTCTGAATATTTCAGGTTGTCAAGTAAAGGGGTACCCTGGAACCCATGCCCACTCCTCACCGAACCCGGCCCGACGCGCTGACCATGGAAGTCGTGGAGCTCATCGGGGACGTGGTGGCCCGCTTCTACTCGGATTACGAGGACGCGGCCGCGGAACACGCCCTCACCGGAGCGCAGGCGCGGCTGCTGAGTCTGCTGTCCCTGGAGCCGCTGCCCATGCGCAAGCTGGCCCAGAAACTGAAGTGCGAGCCGTCGAACGTCACCGGGATAGTGGACCGGCTGGAGACACGCGGCCTTGTGGAGCGGCGGCCCGACCCCGCGGACCGGCGGGTGAAGGTGGCGGCGGCGACGGAGGCGGGGGTCCAGGTGGCCCGGGACCTGCGCGAGGGTCTGCGGTTCGCCCGGGAGCCGCTGGCCGGGCTGTCCCACGGGGAGCGGGAGTCACTGCGGGATCTGCTGCGGCGGATGCGGGACGCGTAGGAGTGACGCGGTTTTCTACGTGAGCGAATGACTCACGTGCACCACCACAGGAAGCGGTCGCACTGCGTCGGGCTCGGGGCCGGGCTCGGCGCCGCGGTGGTGGGGGTGGCCGTGGGGGCCGAGCCGCCGCTCGTGGACGTCGGGGTGGCGGCGGGGGTCGACGCGCCGGCAGCCCTGGTGGGCTCCGACTGGGCGTCGGGGCTCTTGCTCGCGTCGGCCTCCTCGCTCTTGGACGCGGAGGGTGACGGGGACTCGGAACCGGAGGGGGAAGGCGAGTTCGAGGGGACGACTCCTCCGGAGCCGGCCTCCGTCGACGCCGACGCACTCGCCTCCGGGGAGGTGCCGCCGTCGGCGGACTCCCCGCCCGCCGCAGCCGGCTTGGGGGACGATCCCGGGGCGTCCAGGCCCAGTTCGGCGAGGCTCAGACCGCCGGCCGCGAGCACGAAGCCGGCGGCGATCAGGAGGGTCCGGCGACGACGCCGGCGGTGCGCTGCGGCTTTGCGGTCGCGCCGGCTCGCCCCGCCCGCGAAACCGTCGGGGTCCTCGTCGTCCTCGAACTCGTCGGCGTCGTCGTGGTCCTCGGGAGCCTCGTGCGCCTGCGCGGCCCGGCCACCACGGCCTCGCGCGCGTCGCCGCACCGCCCGGCCGCCGCCCACGGGTTCGGCCGTCGCCTCGGCCGCCGGGGCCGCCTCCGGCCGCTCGACCCCGTCATGAGGCTCCCCGGCCTCGGCCTGGTCGCCGTATGCGGCACTCCCCTGACCGCTCTCGTACGAGGCGGCCACTTGAGGGGTCCCGTACGCCATGTCCGCGCCCTGGCTCCCGTATGCAACCGCGTATCCGGCGCCGTCGTACGCGTGCAGTTGGTGGGCCGGGGTGCCGCACCCCGGGCAGGCGAGGGCGCCGTTGAGGTGCCGTCGGCACGGGAGGCAGAAGTCCATGACGCGGGAAGATTAAGTTCCGGACCGGTGGCGTTCCTAGAGCCAGTCGTGAAGGTTGTGTGGGGAACCGGCTGTTCCGGCGCGGCAGTCGAGGATGTTCCACTCCCATCGCATCGAAACCGACATCGCCGGTTCCCCGTCGGCTCAGGTTTTCCTACGGGCCGTCATCACCCGCTGGATCAGGATGAACGCGCAGAGCAGCACACCGGTGGCGATCTTCGTCCACCAGGAGCTGAGCGTGCCCTCGAACTGGATGATGCTCTTGATCAGGCCGAGGACGAGGACGCCGAAGAGGGTGCCCAGGACATAGCCGGAGCCACCCGTCAGCAGGGTGCCGCCGATGACCACCGCGGCGATCGCGTCGAGTTCCATGCCCACGGCGTGCAGCGGGTCACCGGACTGGATGTAGAGCATGAAGAGCAGGCCGGCCAACGCCGAGCAGAAGCCGCTCATCGTGTAGACCGCGATCTTCGTGCCGCCCAGCGGGAGGCCCATCAGCAGGGCCGACTGCTCGTTGCCGCCGATGGCGTACACCCGGCGTCCGAAACGGGTGTAGTGCAGGACGTAGAAGGCCGCGGCCAGGACGACCAGGGCCACGACGGCGCCGATCGACAAGTCCCCCACGCCCAGCGGCACTCGCGTCTGGGCGAGGCTGCTCACCTCGGAGTCGTCGATGGCGATCGACTCCTTGCTGATGACCAGGCACAGGCCCCGGAAGAGGAAGAGACCGGCGAGCGTCACGATGAACGGCTGGATCTCGAAGTTGTGGATCACATAGCCCATGAGGAAGCCGCCGAACGCTCCCACAGCCAGGGATATGGGGATCACCAGGAGCAGGGGCAGGCCCACGTCCTGTACCAGCCACGCCGTGAGCATCGTCGTGAAGCCGATCACCGAGCCCACCGACAGGTCGATGCCGCCCGACATGATGACGAAGGTGGCCCCGACGGCGGCGACCAGCAGATAGCCGTTGTCGATGAACAGGTTGAGGAACACCTGCGAGTCGCCGAAGCCGTAGTTCTGGTAGCGGCTGAGGCCGGCGATGTACATCACGAGGAACAGGGCGGCCGTGACCAGGACGGGCAGCCGCCGGTCGCCGAGCAGGCGGGCGGACCTGGACGTCGTACGGCGCTCCGGCGCGCCCGGTGTCGCGGGAGTCCTGGTGGTCGTACTCATCACGACACCTCCATCTTGGGAGCTGGGTCGGCGGGCTCGGCGGCCGCGGCGGGCGCTGCCGGGCCCGCGGCCTTCGCGCGGGCGCCGAAGACCTTGGCGCGGAACTTCGGGGACTGGAGCAGGCACACGACGATGACGACGGCCGCCTTGAAGACCAGGTTGGTCTGGGTTGGAACGCCGATGGTGTAGATCGTCGTCGTGAGGGTCTGGATGACCAGGGCGCCGATGACCGTGCCGCCGATGGAGAAGCGTCCGCCGAGCAGCGAGGTGCCGCCGATGACGACGGCGAGGATCGCGTCGAGTTCGATCCACAGGCCGGCGTTGTTGCCGTCCGCGGCCGAGGTGTTGGAGCTGATCATCAGGCCCGCGATGCCCGCGCACACCGCGCAGAACACGTAGACCATGATCTTGATGCGCATCGACCGGATGCCCACCAGACGGCTGGCCTCGGCGTTGCCGCCCACCGACTCGACGAGCAGACCGAGGGCGGTGCGGCGGGTCAGCAGGACGGTGACGGCCACGACCGCGGCCACCACGAAGATGGAGAAGGGCAGCGTCAGCCAGTAGCCGCCGCCGATGAGCTTGTACGGCTCGCTGTTGATGGTGATGATCTGGCCGTCGGTGATCAGCTGGGCGACACCGCGGCCGGCGACCATGATGATGAGGGTCGCGATGATGGGCTGGATGCCCATCCTGGCGACGAGGAAGCCGTTCCACAGGCCGCAGACCACCGCCGCGATCAGGCCGAGGCCCATCGCGAGCAGCACCGAGGACAGGGCGCCCTGGTCGGCCTGGTCGCTGATGTAGGAACAGGTGAGGGCCCCGGTGATGGCGACCACGGCGCCGACCGAGAGGTCGATGCCGCCGGTGGCGATGACCAGGGTCATGCCGACCGCCACCAGGATCAGGGGCGAGCCGAACAGCACGATCGAGACGAGGCTGCCGTAGAGGTGGCCGTTCGTCATGTGGATCGCGAAGAAGTCGGGCGTGAAGGGGACGTTGACGAGCAGCAGGGCCACCAGGACCGCGACCGGCCAGAACAGGTGATGGCGCGTCAGAGCTCGCCAGCGGGGGGTGGTGGTCACTGGTGTGCTCCGCTCGCGATGGTCTCGAGGATCTTGCTGGGGGTGATCTCGGGCCCGTTGGTGAGCTGTGCCACCAGCTTGCGGTCGCGCAGCACCCCGATGGTGTGGCTGAGGCGGAGGACCTCCTCCAGCTCGGCCGCGATGTAGAGCACGGACATGCCGTCCTCGGAGAGGGAGACCACCAGCTTCTGGATCTCCGTCTTGGCGCCGATGTCGATGCCGCGCGTCGGCTCGTCCAGGATGAGCAGCTTCGGCTGGGTGATCAGCCAGCGGGCGAGAAGCACCTTCTGCTGGTTTCCGCCGCTCAACTGGCCGACCCTGGCTTCGGGGTTGGCGGGGCGGATGTCCAGCGCCTTGATGTACTTGGCGACGAGTTCGTCGCGCTGCGCGGTGGGGATGGGCCGGGTCCAGCCGCGGGCCGCCTGCAGGGCGAGAATGATGTTCTCACGGACCGTCAGATCCGGTACCAGGCCCTCGGTCTTGCGGTTCTCCGAGCAGAACGCGACCCCGGCGCCGATGGCGTCGTTCGGGGCGCTCAGGGAGACCTGCTTGCCACCGATGGTCAACGTGCCGCTGTCCGGCTGGTCGGCGCCGAAGAGCAGCCGGGCCAGTTCGGTGCGGCCGGAGCCGAGCAGTCCCGCGAGGCCGACGACCTCGCCCTTCTTGATGTCCAGGTCGAAGGGGGCGATGCCACCGGTCCTGCCGAGGCCCTCCGCCTTCAGCAGCGACTCGCCCACGTCCGCGTGGAGTTGCTGGTCGTGGAGCTCCTCCAGCTGGTCCAGGGCCTTGCCGATCATCAGCTCGATCAGCCCGACCTGGTCGAGGTCGCGGACCATGTGCTCGCCGACCAGGGTGCCGTTGCGGAGGATGGTCATGCGGTCGCAGATCTCGTAGATCTGGTCGAGGAAGTGGGAGACGAAGAGGATCGCCACGCCCTCGTCCCTCAACTGCCGCATCAGGCGGAACAGTTCGAGGACCTCGTCACGGTCGAGGCTGGAGGTCGGCTCGTCCAGGACCAGGACCTTGGTGCCGGAGCCCTCGCCGTCACTGTCGCCGGTGCCCACCGACCGTACGATCGCGACCAGTTGCTGCACCGCGAGGGGGTACGAGGACAGCGGCGCGGTGACGTCGATGTCGAGGCCGAGGCGGTCGACGAGCTCCGCCGCCTCCTTGCGCATGCGCTTCCACTGGATGCGGCCCGCGCGGGTGGGTTCCCGTCCGATGAAGATGTTCTCCGCCACCGACAGGTTGGGGCAGAGGTTGACCTCCTGGTAGACCGTGCTGATGCCGGCCTGCTGCGCCTGCAGCGGGCTGTCGATCCGCACGGCCTTGCCGTCGAGGGTGATGCTGCCGCCGTCCAGGGAGTAGACGCCGGTCAGCACCTTGATCAGGGTGGACTTCCCTGCCCCGTTCTCGCCCATCAGGGCGTGGATCTCGCCGGGGAAGAGCCGGAAGTCGACGCCCGACAGAGCCCTTACCCCTGGAAACTCTTTGACTATGCCCGTCATCTCCAGGACGGGCTGCGGCTCTGCCATGGCAGCGCTCCTCATGGATTCGTCGAATCTCGTTCACGGCCCGCGGGGAGCCTCCTTGAGCCGAGGTGTGCTCGGCCTGCCGGAGGCTCCCCTGCGGTGGGTGCGGTCGGTCGGTACTGCGGTCGGTCGGTACCGCGGTCCGTCAGTACTTGCGGCTGGGGAGCGCGGCCTTGGCCTGGTCCTGCATGAAGTCGCCCTCCTTGGTCTTGATCCAGCGCTCGACCTTCTCGCCGTTCTTGACCTTCTTCACGGTGTCCATCAGCTGCGGGCCGAGCAGCGGGTTGCACTCGACGATGGCGTTGATCTTGCCCTCGGACATGGCCACGAAGCCGTCCTTCACGCCGTCGATCGAGACGATCAGGATGTCCTTGCCGGGCTTCTTGCCCGCCGCCTCGATGGACTGGATGGCGCCGATGGCCATGTCGTCGTTGTGCGCGAAGAGGACGTCGATGTCCGGGTTGGACGTGAGGAAGGCCGCCATGACCTGCTTGCCGCCGGCGCGGGTGAAGTCACCGGTCTGGCTGACGACGATCTTCCAGTCGTCCTTGTGGTCGGCGTCCATGACCTCCTTGAAGCCCTTGGCGCGCTCGATCGCCGGGGCGGCGCCGGTGGTGCCCTCCAGCTGGGCGATCTTCACCGGGCCCTTGTGGCCGGCCTTCTCCAGGACCTTCTCCAGGATCTTGCCGGCGCGGCGGCCCTCGGCGGTGAAGTCGGAGCCGACCAGGGTCACGTACAGGGACTCGTCGGAGGTCTCGACGGAACGGTCGGTGAGGACCACCGGGATCTTCGCGGCCTTGGCCTCCTTGAGCACCGCGTCCCAGCCGGTGACGACGACCGGGGAGAAGGCTATGACGTCCACCTTCTGCGCGATGTAGCTGCGGATGGCGGAGATCTGGTTCTCCTGCTTCTGCTGGGCGTCGGAGAACTTCAGGTTGTAACCCGCCTCCTTGGCCGCGGCCTTCACCGAGTCGGTGTTGGCGCTGCGCCAGCCGCTCTCGGAGCCGACCTGGGAGAAGCCGAGGGTGATCGCCTTGCTGCCGTCGGCGGAGGTGCTGGACCCCTTGTCGTCCTTGGCGCAGGCCGCCAGGGTGCCCGCCGCCGCCACGCCGATCGCCGCAGTGAGGAAGTTCCTTCTGTTGAGCATGTTCTTCTCCTTTGAAGAGCCAGGACCGATCGCACTGCGTCCAGCCTGTCGATCATTATTCGAAATACCGGTCACACTGGTGTGCGAATGTTGCCGGTTCATGCTTCTGGTGCCGCGTCAGTCGGGGGCCGTGCTGGCCCGGACGACGAGTTGGGGTTCGATGACGACTCCGGGCGCCCCGGAGGGCTCCCGGCCTTCGATGAGATCCAGCAGCAGGGCGATGCTCCGCTTGCCCACCGTCGCGAAGTCCTGCCGGACGGTGGTGAGCGGTGGAGCGAAGAACTCCGATTCCGGGATGTCGTCGAAGCCGACCACCGCGACGTCCTGGGGAGTGCGTACGCCCGCCTCACGCAGCGCCCGCAACACCCCCAGCGCCATCTGGTCGTTGGCGACGAAGACGGCGGTCAGTCCACGGCCCACCCAGCCGGCCAGTTGCTGGCCCGCACGATAGCCCGACAGCGGACTCCAGTCTCCCCGCAGCGGCAGCGGCGGCTCGATGCCCGCCGCTTCGAGGGTCGCCCGCCAGCCGGCGGCCCGGTCGGCCGCCTCCTGCCAGGCCTCGGGTCCGGCGAGATGCCAGACCGTGCGGTGGCCGGCGGCCAGCAGATGACGAGTGGCCAGCCGCCCGCCCAGCAACTGATCCACGTTGACGCTGGGGATCTCCGCGCCGGAGCCGGTCCCCACGGTCACCACCGGGAAGGGACGGCGGAGTTCGGCGAGGGCCTCGACCGCCGACCGCTGCGGAGCGAGGGCGATCACCCCCTCCACCCCGCCCTCACTGAGGTGGTCCAGGGCCTCGGAGAGAGTCTCCACCGCGAGCTTGCGCAGACTGACCGTCGAGACCGTGTACCCCTCGGCGCGCGCCGCCTCCTCCAGCGCGAACAGCGTGCTGGCCGGTCCGTAGAGGGTGGTGTTGGAGGCGACCACCCCCAGAGTCCGGGTGCGCCGGGTCACCAGGGCCCGTGCCGAGGAGTTGCGGCGGTAGCCCATCTCCTCGATCGCCCGCTGCACCCTGGCACGCGTCTCGTCCCGCACGTTGGGGTGATTCCCCAGGACACGGGAGACGGTCTGGTGGGACACCCCGGCCAGGCGTGCCACATCGGCCATGGTGGGCGGTCGGAGCTGTACGTGGTTCACGGCCGCACCTCCTTGGCGATCGCTTGTGGGCAGGTCTTGTGTCGTGGTGGACGATTCCGCGCCGACCGGGTCACTCCGCGGTTCCGGACAACCTCGTGCCTCCTTGGATGCCGGTGGGCACCGATCGGTGTGTGCGGAGGTCATTGTGAGCGCTAACAATTCCCGCCGGTCAAGAGGGCTGCAGCGGGAAGTGTCGTCACGGTTGAATAACGCGACAACCTGCAGGAGTCGAGGAGCTGGGTGGTTTCATGCGGCCGCACACCCGCCATGTGCGGGCATGTGGGCGGTCACATTGAAACCGTTACGCCTTCGACCATCCGACCCATTGACACTCCGACCACGTCGTCTTTACGGTCGTGTCAGCATTTCGAACGTGAGCCGAAATTTCGAACAGCTTGAAAGTCTAGGGAGCAGTTGACGTGCGCATCACGGGAATCAGCACGCACGTGGTCGGGACGCCATGGCGGAACCTGACCTACGTCCAGGTGCACACCGACGAGGGACTGACCGGAGTCGGCGAGACCCGCATGCTGGGCCACACCGATGCTCTGCTCGGCTATCTGCACGAGGCGAAGACCAACCACATTCTCGGGTCGGACCCGTTCGCTGTCGAGGACCTCGTCAAGCGTATGAAGTACGGCGACTACGGCCGGGCCGGCGAGATCGTGATGTCCGGTATCGCTGTGATCGAGATGGCCTGCTGGGACATCAAGGGCAAGGCCCTGGGCGTTCCGGTCTGGCAGCTGCTCGGCGGCAAGGTCACCGACAAGGTCAAGGCGTACGCCAACGGCTGGTACACCACCGAGCGGACCCCGGAGGCCTACCACAAGGCCGCCCAGGGGGTCATGGAGCGCGGCTACAAGGCGCTCAAGATCGACCCCTTCGGCACCGGGCACTTCGAGCTCGACCACGAGCAGAGCCTGTACGCCGTCTCGCTCATCGAGGCCGTCCGTGACGCCATCGGGCCGGACGCCGAGCTGATGCTGGAGATGCACGGCCGCTTCTCCCCCGCCACGGCGGTCCGCCTGGCCAAGGACCTCGCGCCCTTCAAGCCCGCCTGGCTCGAGGAGCCGGTGCCGCCGGAGAACCTGAAGGCGCTGGAGAAGGTCGCCGCCAAGGTGGACATGCCGGTCGCCACGGGTGAGCGGATCCACGACCGCATCGAGTTCCGCGAGCTCTTCGAGAGCCAGGCCGTGGACATCATCCAGCCCGACGTCGGCCACATCGGCGGCATCTGGGAGACCCGGAAGCTGGCCGCGACCGCCGAGACCCACTACGTGCTGGTGGCGCCCCACAACGTGGGCGGGCCGGTGCTGACCGCCGCCTCCCTCCAGGTCGGCTTCACGGCGCCGAACTTCAAGATCCTGGAGCACTTCAACGACTTCGCCGACGCGGAGATCAAGAAGGTCGTCAAGGGCGCCCCGCAGGTCGTGGACGGCTACTTCCACCTCTCCGACGCCCCCGGCCTCGGGGTCGAGCTGGACGTCGACGCCGCCGCCGAGTTCCCGCAGCAGCAGGCCCGGTTCGACCTGTGGGCCGAGGGCTGGGAGCGACGCCAGCCCAAGGGCGCCGCCCAGTGAACCTCGCGGTCGTCATCGAGGCGCCCGGCGAGCACCACCTCGTCGAGCACACCCCTCGGGAGCCCGACGCCGGCGAGGCGCTGGTCCGCGTCCACGCCGTCGGCATCTGTGGCAGCGACCGCGAGGTGTACCAGGGCAACCGGCCCGAGGGCTACGTCCGCTACCCGCTCACGCCCGGTCACGAGTGGTCCGGCACGGTCGAGGCGGTGGGCTCCAGAGTTCCGACGTCGCTCGTCGGCCGCAAGGTGGTGGGTGAGGGCTTCCGGAACTGCCAGGTCTGCGACCGCTGCCACGCGGGCCAGACCACGCTGTGCGCGGCCGGCTACGAGGAGACGGGCTTCACCGAGCCCGGCGCCATGGCCACCACGCTCACCCTGCCGGCCCGGCTGCTGCACGCCCTCCCGGACGACGCCGACCTGACGGCGGCCGCGCTCCTGGAACCCGCCGCCTGCATCGCCGCCGCCGCCCTCAAGGCGAACGCGCGGCCCGGCGACCGGGTCGCCGTGGTGGGTACCGGGACGCTCGGGATGTTCGCCGTCCAGTTCCTGAAGGCGGGTTCGCCGTCGGAGCTGCTGATGGTGGGCACCCGCCCGGACCGGGCGGAACTCGCGGGGTCCTTCGGCGCCACCGACTTCCGCACCCGGGACCAGGAGCTGCCGGACGACTTCGACGTCGTCATCGAGACCGCCGGATCCGCGTCCGCCGCCACCACCGCCGCCGCGCTGCTCAGGCGCGGTGGCCGGCTCGTCCTCACCGGCCTCCCGGCCCCGGGCGCCGACGGACTCGACCCCACCGATCTCGTCGTACGGCAGCTGGAGGTGTACACCGTGTTCGGGGCGCCGCCGGACGCCTGGGCGCACACGGTGCGGGTCTTCGGGGCCGGGTTGCTCGATCCGCTGCCACTCGTCACGCACGAGTTGCCGTTGGAGGAGTTCACTCATGCCATCGAGTTGGTCGGGTCCGGTGACCCGAAGGTCGGAAAGGTCCTCCTCCGGCCTTGACACACCGCTGAGCCGTACGCCGGTACGAGGTACCTGACGACTTCGTACCGGCGTACATCCCAAGCCTTGCGTACCCAGAGCCGCGAATGTCGTCCGAAATACCGAACCAGAAGGACAGCTTGTGACCGAGACCACCGCCAGCGCGGCCCGACGACCCGGCGAGCCGGCACTCGCCGCGCTGGGCCTGAGCGCGCCCGCTCTCGCCCCCTCCGACGCGTCCCCGCACACCTTTCCCGGGGGCGGGCGCTGGCGTACCGAGGTGCCCTCCGTGGAGGGCCCCGAGGCGCTCGGCGTGGTCCTCAAGGAGTCCTCGCGGCTCGATGTGCCGATCCACCGGATCAGTCAGGGGTCGGGGGTATGGATGCTCACCGACGCCGAGATCACCGAGATGGTGGAGGCGGCCTCCGAACGTGACATCGAGCTGTGCCTGTTCACCGGCCCCCGCGGCACCTGGGACATCGGCGGCTCCGCCCGCACCGACTCCCGGGGGGGCGGGTTGCGTGCCCGGGGCCACGACGCGGTCGCCGGGTGCGTCGAGGACGCCGTCCGCGCCACCGAGCTCGGTGTGAAGTGCCTGCTCGTCGCCGACGAGGGTGTGCTGTGGACGCTGCACCGGGCGCGGGGCACCGGGATCATCCCGGCCGACACGACGCTGAAGGTGTCGGCGCTGATCGGGCCGGTGAACCCGGCCGCGTACGCCGTGTACGAGAACCTCGGCGGCGACTCGATCAACGTGCCCAGCGATCTGACGCTCCACCACCTCACCGAGATCCGGCGGGTGTCGGCCGCCCCGATGGACATGTACATCGAGGCTCCCGACGATCTCGGCGGCTATGTTCGGATGTACGAGGTCGCCGAGCTGATCCGGCGCGGCGCACCGATCTATCTGAAGTTCGGCCTGTCGAAGGCCCCGGGGATCTACCCGTACGGGCACCACATGCGCGATCTCACACTGTCCACCGCCAAGGAGAGAGTGCGGCGCGGACGGCTCGCCCTGGACCTGCTCGCACGGCACGGAGCGGATGCGGACATGGCTCCGCTCGGCTCCCGGCTGCCGGGCGCCCTGCAGCGGTTCGAAACGCCTGCATAACGTTCCGGACAACTCCCCTTCACAAAACCCGACGCAGTCGCACAGACTCCGACACGACCCAACCTCTCCCGTCACTCCCCCGCACCGCCCCCAGTCACCGCCCCCAGTCACCCTCACCGCCGGACCGCACCCGGCCTCCCGACATCAAGGATGATGATCATGCGTACTCGTCGAGCCGCACTCACCGCCATAGCCGGCGCCGCCTCCCTCGCCCTCACCCTCACCGCCTGTGGCCAGGACAGCAAGGGCGGCAGCGCGGAGAGCACGGGCAGCGCCAAGGGCGGCACCATCGGCATCGCGATGCCGACCAAGTCCTCCGAGCGCTGGATCGCCGACGGCAACAACGTCGTCAAGAACCTCAAGGCCAAGGGCTACAAGACCAAGCTGGTCTACGGCGAGGACGACCCCGACCAGCAGGTCTCCCAGATCGAGAACCTGATCACCCAGGGCGTCAAGGGCCTGATCGTCGCGGCCATCGACAACAAGTCGCTGAACAACGTGCTCCAGCAGGCCAAGGACGCCAAGATCCCGGTCATCGCCTACGACCGTCTGATCCTCGGCACGTCGAACGTCGACTACTACGCGTCGTTCGACAACACCAAGGTCGGTGAGCTCCAGGCCAGCTACATCGTCGACAAGCTCGGCCTGAAGAGCGGCAAGGGCCCCTTCAACATCGAGCTGTTCGCCGGCTCCAACGACGACAACAACACCAAGTACTTCTTCGGCGGCGCGATGAGCGTGCTGCAGCCGTACATCGACAGCAAGAAGCTCGTCGTCAAGTCCGGCCAGACCAAGATCAACCAGGTCACCACGCTGCGCTGGGACGGCGCCACCGCCCAGAAGCGCATGGAGGACATCCTCACCTCGACGTACGGCAGCGGAAAGGTCGACGCGGTCCTGTCGCCGTACGACGGCATCTCCATCGGCATCCTCGCCGCGCTGAAGTCGGACGGCTACGGCTCCGCCAGCAAGCCGCTCCCGGTCATCACCGGTCAGGACGCCGAGCTCGCCTCGGTGAAGTCGATCATCGCGGGTCAGCAGACGCAGACCGTCTACAAGGACACCCGCAAGCTCGCCGAGGTCGCCTCGACCATGGTGGACGACGTCCTCAACGGCAAGAAGCCCGAGGTCAACGACACCAAGACGTACGACAACGGCTCCAAGGTCGTCCCGGCCTACCTGCTGCAGCCGGTCAGCGTCGACAAGAGCAACTACACGAAGGAACTGGTCGACACCGGCTACTACAAGGCCAGCGAGCTCAACTAGTCAGCTCTGTCGGCACATTCCTCTGATTGAAAGGCACGACCATGGCGGGACCCGTCCTGGAAATGCGCTCGATCGTCAAGACCTTTCCCGGCGTCAAAGCGCTGTCGGACGTCACACTGACCGTCCGTCAGGGCGAGGTCCATGCCATCTGCGGTGAGAACGGCGCCGGGAAGTCCACCTTGATGAAGGTGCTCTCCGGCGTCCATCCGCACGGCACGTACGAGGGCGACATCCTCTTCGAGGGAGACGTCGTCCAGTTCAAGGACATCCGGGCGAGCGAGCAGCACGGCATCGTGATCATCCACCAGGAACTGGCCCTGGTGCCGTTCCTGTCGATCGCGGAGAACATCTTCCTCGGCAACGAACACGCCTCCGGCGGGTTCATCAACTGGAACGAGACGCTGAAGCACGCCACCGAGCTGCTGCGCCGGGTGGGTCTGAGCGACCACCCGGAGACCCGGATCACCGACATCGGTGTGGGCAAGCAGCAGCTGGTGGAGATCGCCAAGGCGCTCTCGAAGAAGGTGAAGCTGCTCATCCTCGACGAGCCGACCGCGGCTCTCAACGACGAGGACAGCGGCAAACTCCTGGATCTCATCCTGGAGTTGAAGAAGCAGGGCATCACCTCGATCATCATCTCCCACAAGCTCAACGAGATCCGCAAGGTCGCCGACTCGGTGACGATCATCCGCGACGGGAAGTCGATCGAGACCCTCGACGTGAAGGCCCCGGAGACCACCGAGGACCGGATCATCTCGGGCATGGTCGGCCGCGACCTCGACAACCGCTTCCCCGAGCGCACCCCCTACGAGGGCGAGGTGGACGCGGCCCCGGCGCTGGAGATCCGCGACTGGACCGTTCACCACCCCATCGACCAGCAGCGCAAGGTCGTCGACGACGTGTCGATCCATGTGCGGCGCGGGGAGATCGTCGGCATCGCGGGCCTGATGGGCGCGGGGCGTACCGAGCTCGCGATGAGCGTGTTCGGGCGCACCTACGGCCGGTACGCGGGCGGCAAGGTCTTCAAGGACGGCAAGGAGATCCGTACGAAGTCCGTCGCCGAGGCGGTCGAGCACGGCATCGCGTACGTCACCGAGGACCGCAAGCACTACGGCCTCAACCTCATCGACAACATCAACCGGAACATCTCGCTGACCGCTCTGAACAAGGTCGCGAAGCACGGTGTCGTCAACGAGCACGAGGAGCGGAAGGTCGCCGAGCGCTTCCGCAAATCCATGAACATCAAGGCGCCGACGGTCTTCGAGACGGTGGGCAGGCTGTCCGGCGGCAACCAGCAGAAGGTCGTCCTCAGCAAGTGGATCTTCGCGGGTCCCGAGGTGCTGATCCTGGACGAGCCCACGCGCGGTATCGACGTGGGCGCCAAGTACGAGATCTACACGGTCATCGACCAGCTTGCGGCCGAGGGCAAGGCGGTCGTCTTCATCTCCTCCGAACTGCCGGAGCTGCTCGGGATGTGCGACCGCATCTACACCATGGCCGCCGGACGGCTCACGGGTGAGGTTCCGCGGGCCGAGGCCACGCAGGAAGTGCTGATGCGCCAGATGACGAAGGACAAAGAGGTAACGCGATGAGCACCGATGTGACGAAGGTTCCGGCCGCGGCGCCGCCGGGCAAGGGCGGGGGGTCGTCCTCCGACGGGGGCCTGCTCCAGCTGATGCTGAACGGGCTGCGCCGCAACATGCGGCAGTACGGCATGCTGATCGCGCTCGGCCTGATCGTCGTGCTGTTCGCGGTGTGGACCGACGGCGACCTGCTGCTGCCGCGCAACGTCTCCAACCTGGTGCTCCAGAACAGCTACATCCTGATCCTCGCGATCGGCATGATGCTGGTGATCATCGCGGGGCACATCGACCTGTCGGTCGGCTCACTGACCGCCTTCGTGGGCGCGTTCGCGGCCGTACTGACGGTCCAGCACGACATCGCCTGGCCGATCGCGCTGGTGCTGACCCTGGTGGTGGGCGCGGTCGCGGGCGCCGTCCAGGGCTATCTGATCGCGTATCTCGGCATCCCGTCGTTCATCGTCACCCTGGCGGGCATGCTGCTCTTCCGCGGTCTGACGGAGATCCTCCTGGAGGGCCAGACCCTCGGCCCGTTCCCGAACGGGCTGCAGAAGCTCGGCAACGGCTTCCTGCCGGAGGTCGGCCCGGAGACCAACTACCACAACATCACCCTGCTGCTGGGCTTCGCGCTGCTGGCCTTCGTGGTCTACCAGGAGGTCCGCGACCGCAAGCGCCAGCAGGAGTTCGCGCTGGACGTGCTGCCCAGGAACGCCTTCCTGCTCAAGCTCGTCGCGATCGCCGCGGCGGTCCTCGCGGTCACCATGCTGCTCGCCAGCTACCAGGGCGCGCCGATCATCCTGCTCGTCCTCGGTGTGCTGGTGGTCGGCTACGGCTACGTCATGCGCAACGCGGTCTTCGGCCGGCACATCTACGCGATCGGCGGCAACCTGCCGGCCGCGAAGCTGTCCGGCGTCAAGGACAAGAAGGTCACCTTCCTTGTCTTCCTGAACATGGGCGTGCTCGCGGCCCTGGCGGGTCTGGTGGTCGCGGCCCGCCTGAACGCGGCCTCCCCGAAGGCGGGCCTGAGCTTCGAACTCGAGGCGATCGCCTCGTCGTTCATCGGTGGCGCGTCCATGAGCGGCGGTGTGGGAACCGTCCTCGGCGCGATCATCGGTGGTCTCGTCCTCGGTGTGCTGAACAACGGCATGAACCTCCTCAGCGTCGGCACCGACTGGCAGCAGGTCATCAAGGGCCTGGCCCTGTTGGCGGCGGTCGGCTTCGACGTGTGGAACAAGCGCAAGGTCGGTTCGTAGACCGCACCGACCGGATCGGGCCCCGCCTGAAGGCGGGGCCCTTCCCATGGGAGGAGAGGAAAGACCGGTGAAAACGCTCTTCGGCAGGCTCGCCGACGGGACCGGGGTCGACCGGTGGTCGCTGGAGAACGGCGGCACCCGGCTGAAGGTCCTGTCGTACGGCGGGATCGTGCAGTCCCTGGAGGTCCCCGACCGGGACGGCCGGTACGCGAACGTCTGCCTCGGCTTCGACCGCGTCGAGGACTACGTCGCCTCCAGCCCGTACTTCGGCGCGCTGATCGGGCGCTACGGCAACCGCATCGCCGAGGGCCGGTTCACCCTGGACGGCAAGAGCCACCAGCTCTCCGTCAACGACGGGGTCAACAGCCTGCACGGCGGCACACAGGGCTTCGACAAGCGGGTGTGGGACGTCGAGCCGTTCACCAAGGGCTCGGACGTCGGCCTGCACCTGCACTACACGTCCGTCGACGGCGAGATGGGCTACCCGGGCACTCTCAAGGTGAAGGTGACGTACACCCTCACCCGGCACGGGGACTGGCGGATCGACTACGAGGCCACCACCGACCAGGCCACCGTGGTCAACCTGACCAACCACGTGTACTGGAACCTCGGCGGCGAGGGCACCGGCACCGTCGAGGACCACGAGCTGCGCATCGCCGCCTCCCGCTACACGCCCACCGACTCGGGTCTGATCCCCACCGGTGAGCCGGCGGAGGTCGCGGGCACCCCCTTCGACTTCCGCACGGGCAAGCGGATCGGCCGGGACATCCGCGCCGGTCACGAGCAGCAGGTCTTCGCCAAGGGCTACGACCACAACTGGGTGCTGGACAAGGGCGTCACGGCCGAGCCCGAGCACGTGGCGACCCTGCGCGACCCGTCGTCGGGCCGCTCGCTGAGGATCTCCACCGTCGAGCCGGGTCTGCAGTTCTACTCGGGCAACTTCCTCGACGGCACCCTCACCGGCACCGGCGGTCACACCTACCGCCAGGGCGACGCGCTGTGCCTGGAGACACAGCACTTCCCGGACTCGCCGAACCACCCGTCGTACCCCTCGACAACGCTGCGGCCGGGGCAGACGTATAAGACGACGACGATTCACTCGTTCAGCGCGTGATACTGTGTAATCAAGTGACTGCGGGGTGTAGCGAGAGCCAAGCGCATTCCGATGTCACAGCACGATGGAAGCTGCTGCACCCGGGCTGGTTTCAACCCGGCTGGTGCTGATCGCAGAGGACCTGATGGGCCGTTGGCCCGCCAGGCAGCGTGAGCCAGGAATCCCTCTCGTCCCACGAGACGGAGGATTCAAACCTGGTGAACAGCGCCACTCAGGCGTCCGTATGTAAGGGCGGCCCGTGCTCCCCCGCGCGGGCCACCCCATGACGACGGACCCGGTCGTCCCCGCCGGGTCCGCCCCATACGGAGGTTCGATGGCCGACAACGTCACCTCGTTGTTCCGCAGTACGGCTGCGCACAGCCCGTCCATGGCGGCGCTGGCGCGCGAGGGCGGCGACGGGACGGGGCCGGTGGACTTCTGCATTCCCTGCAACCCTTACTTTCCCACTCCGGCGATGATGGACACCATGGCCGCGCGGCTGAAGGACATCATCACCTACTACCCGTCCAGCGCCGACACGATCACCGCCGAGCTGTGCAACCTGCTCCAACTCCCGCCGCAGGCCGTGGCGATGGGCAACGGTTCGACCGAACTGATCACCTGGATCGACCATCTGCTGGTCCGCGAGTCCCTCGCCATCCCGGTCCCCACCTTCGGCCGCTGGACCGACCAGCCGATGGAGACCGGCAAGCGGGTCGACATGTTCCCGCTCCAGGAGTCCAGCGGATTCGCCCTGGACCTCGCGCAGTACGCCGAGTTCATACGCACCCGGGGCACGCGGGTCGCGGTCATCTGCAACCCGAACAACCCCGACGGCGGCTTCCTCCACAAGCACGCGCTCGTGCAGTTCATGGACGCCATGGCCGACCTGGACCTCATCATCATCGACGAGTCGTTCCTGGAGTTCGCGGACGCCGAGCAGGAGCCGAGCGTCGTCCAGGAGGCGATGCTCCGGCCGAACGTCATCGTCCTGCGCAGCCTCGGCAAGAACTTCGGCCTGCACGGCATCCGCTTCGGCTACATGGTCGCCAACCCCTCCCTCGCGGGCCGGGTCCGCTCGATGCTGCCGAAGTGGAACCTCAACGCCTTCGCCGAGTACGTGGTGTTCATGCTCAAGGAGCACGGCGCCGAGTACGCGCAGAGCCTCCACCAGGTCCGCCGGGACCGCCTCGACATGGCGAGCCAGCTCGCCGCGCTGCCCGGCCTGACCGTCTACCCCTCCCAGGGGAACTTCCTCTTCGTGCGCCTGCCCGTGGGCGCCGAAGGCACCGTGGTCCGGGACCGGATGCTCACCGAGCACCGGATCCTCGTCCGCGAGTGCGGCAACAAGATCGGCTCTTCAAGCCGCTTCCTGCGTCTCGTGGTGCGCCCCCAGGTGGACGTGCGTCGCCTGGTGTCCGGCCTGGAACAGGTGCTCTACGGGACCAGGAGGGGAGCCGCCGTGCCCGAGCTGGCTCATGGGACCGGCTACAGCTCGGGTACGGCGGCAGTGGACCGCCTGGTCGGTCAGACCAACGGGGCGGGTATGCAGGGACTCGCGGCGATGGCCGTCGGCGGTTCGACCGCGGGCGCCGGCATGCCGATGCCGGTCGCCCAGCCGCCGGTTGCGGTGGCCTCGGCGGCGCCCATGACGGCGGCGGCTTCCATGGGCTCGGGGATGCCGATGAGTTCGGCGCCTTCCATGGGCTCGGCCGCTTCCATGGGCTCGGGGATGCCGATGCCGGCCCAGATGCCGGCACCGGCTCCCATGCCTGCTCCTGCGCCTGCCCCTGCCCCGATGCCGACGCCCCCGCCGGTTCCGGCGCCCTTCGCACCGCCGAGCGGGCCGACCCCGGTGGGAGTGCCGGCCCGCGGTGGGCTTACGGCCGCGCAGGTTCGAGGCATGACCGCGCCTGCGCCCGGGGCTCCGCAGGAGCTGTCCCAGGCGCCGGCCACCGGCTGGCCCAACGCGCAGAGCTGGCCGAACGCGGCGGGGATGGGACAGACGGGCTGAGCGGCGTCCACGGGTCCGGCTGGATCAGTAGGCGACCGGCCAACCGCTGCTCCAGTTCAGTAGGTTGATGCCGAGCTTGGGTGTGCCGTTGGCGTTGCCGTCGTAGTAGTGGTAGACGATCAGGTCGCCGTCGGTGTCGTTCATGATGGACTGTCCGCCGGGGCCGATGATGCTGCCGTGGGTCTCCAGTACGGGGGTGCCGCCGTTGTTCATCATCGAGACGCCGTTCTTGTCGACGTACGGCCCGGTGATGCTGGTGGCACGTCCCACCTTGACCTTGTAGGTCGAACTGGTGCCGGCGCAGCAGGTGTCGTAGGACGCGAAGAGGTAGTAGTAGCCGTTCCGTTTGACGACGTACGGCGCCTCGACGGCCTTGGTCCCGGTCGGGCGGGAGGCGATCGAGTACCGGGTCGTGTTGGTGGAGAGCTGCTTGCCGGTGGCCGGGTTGATCTGGATCATCTTCAGGCCGGTCCACCAACTGCCGAAGGACAGCCACCACTTGCCGTCGCCGTCGACGAACAGGTTCGGGTCGATGGCGTTGTAGTCGCTGGCGGTGGTGGAGGTGTACACGGTGCCCTGGTCGCTCCAGGAGCCGGGCAGGCCGGTGCTCGAAGTCGCCAGGCCTATCGCGGACTTGTTGGAGCCGAAGGTCGAGACGGCGTAGTACATCAGGTACTTGCCGCCCTGGTAGGAGATGTCGGGCGCCCAGGCCTCGGTGGCGTACGACGACCACCAGCCCGGCTTGGTGGAGAAGGCGTCGCTGCCGGCCGTGAACGCGATCCGGTCGGTGGAGGTGCGGTAGCCGAGGCCGCCGCCGGTGCCGTACAGCAGGTAACGGCCCGCCGACGTACGGATCATCGTCGGGTCGTGGATGGTGGTGGCACCTGTGACGGTCCCGGGGTTGGGGTACGCGGAGGCGGTGCCCGGGATCAGGGCCAGCAGGAAGGCGACGGGGACGGCCAGAAGTGAGGTGCGGCGCACGCTGACGCTCCTTGAGTGGGGGGAGGCCTGTGGGGGGCCGTTCGATATGTCGATCACCGATCAGAGCTTCGGACGGGACCGTAGAATCGAACCCCTTGCGCGTCAATGGTTCGCGCACACCTCAGTGGCGGTGAGGCATGAGCGCCGTAGGACTCAGCCGACCTGTTCGAAGACCATCGACCACCAGCTGTCCGGCTGTGCGAACGCGTACGGGTCGCGGGCCTTGAGGTACTCGACGAGCTTGTCGGTGTACGGGCCGCGGTCCTGGGGCGCGGCCTGTTCCAGGTGCCTGGTGCGAAGCGCGAAGCGGTACAGGAACTCGACGAGGTCGGCGAGGGTGCGGTTCACGATCTCGGCGCGCGGCTGCTCGTCGAAGGACATGAGGATGACGTAGCCGCGGTCCATGTCGAGGCAGTACCGCATCGCCGGGTCGTCGGTGGGGCCGCCCAGGACGAGGATGTGGGTCTCGTCGCCGCCCGCCGCCACCGGCACCACGGTGAAGGGATCGGGGCCCTCCTCGGCGGTGTCGAGGGTGAACAGCACGTCGACGAAGACGGGGACACCGACCTCGCACAGCACCTCGGCGTCGGCCTCGGACAGTCCGCGCTCCTCGGCGACGGCACGGTCCAGCGTGACCACGCGGTCCGCGCCGAACAGCTCCGTCATCTCGTCATGGGTGGCCATGCGTCCTCTGCTTTCCCTTCGTGTACGTGCAGGCGGATCAGTCGGCGAGACCGGCCCGCCGCAGCAGCTTCAGCCAGTCGTCGTACTCCAGCAACTCGTCGTCGATCAGAGCGAGCCCCGTGTACTCGGCGGGAGCGGCCAGCCGCTCCAGGAAGAACGCCGCGACCCCGGGCGCGAGCTGCTCGAAGCGCTCCGCGTCGACCCAGTCGGCGCCTTCCTCGGGGGCTCCGAGGACGCCGCCGCCCGCGCGGTCGAGGAAGACCGGGGCCTCCTGGATCATCCCGACACAGTAGAGCTTCTCGGGGGACAGTGGCAGCGGGGAGTCGACCACCGGCTCGCAGTAGAACTGGTGCTCTTCGGCTTCCACCAGGCTGAAGAGCTGCACGGAAGGCCCGCAGCCCACGCCGTCCAGCACCTGGCAGAAGGCCAGGAACTCCCGCGGCACCCCGTCGGCCTCCGCGGCGGCCGCGGTCTCCTCGTCGATCGTCCCGCCGAGCGTGAACCCGACCAGGTCCGGGCTCTCCGCCAGCGCCAACCGCAGCGCGTCCACCGTCGCGATCAGGCGGGACGGTGCACTGCTCGCGCTAGTCATCTGGCCACCACTTTATGTCGATTCTGATGGGGTTGCCGTCCGGGAGGTCCCTGATCTGCGGGCGCACCTGGTGCCAGCCGATGTCCTGGTTCGTGAACCGGTCGAGCATCCGCAGATTACGCCAAGCGTCCGGACCACCGGCCTGGAGCTCGTGGATGTGGTCGGGCGACATGTTGCGGGCGGCCTCCGCGGCCTCCTTGGCGAAGTCGGGGTCGTCCTTGTGGTTCCTGTGGATCAGCGCGGTCAGCGCACCCTTGTAGTCCGCTGTGATCTTGGAGTCGCGGTAGTCCTTCGTCTTGCCCTTGAACTTGAAGAGCTTGCCCTCCTCCCCCAGCCGTTGCAGAGCCCGCGCCTTCCGCTCGAAGGCCTGCTTGGGCATCCCGGGCTTCCACTCCAGGGTGACGGTGTGCGGGTCCTTGGTCGTGTCCGGCTGGTTCCTGCCGATCCCGCCGGCGTCACGGACCGCGTCCTGGTCGCTGGAGCGCTTGACGATGCTCTGCAGCATCGTCTCGATGTTCTTGTCGTTGCGCGCGTGGTTGTCCCCCATCGCCCGCACGCCCTTGGACACGTCCTGGAGGTGCTTGTGGAGCTGGTCCTCGGCCTCCTCGATGGCCCTGAGGATCTTCTCCGCCCCGGTCTCGACGGCCGCCGCCAGGGCGCCCTTGCCGCGCGTCCGGTCCAGCCCGGCGCGGCTGCGGCGCAGGTGGGGGCGGGCGCCGGACTCGTGCTCGTCGGCCTGGGAGCTGATCCGGTCGGCGAGCCTTTCGTGGAGGTCCTGGTCGCTGCGTACGGTGTCGCTCACGCGGCGCCTCCCTTGCCGGTGAAGCTCCCGTTGCTGCCGTCGGCTCCCGTGACGGCGTCCAGGCCCTCGGAGAAGCCCTCGCTGCCCGCGTGCAGGGTCTTGCCCGGGCTGTAACCGTCCTGCAGTCCCACGGCGTTGGCGCCGAGCTGGAGGACGAGGTCGGTGGCCATGGAGCCGAGCGCGGAGTAGACCGGGCCCATGGCGACCGACATGAGCTCCTCGACGAGGAGCTGCTCGGCCTCCTTCAGCAGCCGCCGCACGATGAGGCGGGTGGCCTGGGTGGCACCGAGCGCACCGACCTCGGAGAGCCCGAGGGTGAACGGCGCGGCGGCCTGGGCGGCGATGATCTCGGCGGCGAGGATGCCCAGCTGGACGATGGCGGCGACCTTGGCACCGGCCACGGCGACGGCGGCGCCGTCCAGGGCCATCGCCCCGAGGTCGGCCGCTTCGCCGAGCCGTTCCAGGTGTACGTCGCTGACCTTGCCCCAGTGCTGCTGGAAGGCGGCGGTCGCGATGCCCTCGTTGCCCTCCAGGAACTCCTTGACGACGCTCGCCGTGGCGTCCTTGCCCTCCCGCATCTGCGAGGCGAAGGACCGCAGGCCGTCGGCCATGTCCCGGTAGTCGTCCTCGTCGACGTTGGGCCACTCGACGCCGATGAGATCCAGCACCCAGGCCGCCTCGTCGGGCAGCACGACCCCCATGCTCGTTCCCCCTTTGTCCTGGCAGGACCATTTCAGGTCACGCGAACGACGGCCGAACTTTACTACGGGGGACGGGATTTGCCGGGGGTGCGGGAGGGAGTGGGTGGGGTGGATTTGTTGGGGCGGCTGGGCTTGCGGGTGGCGCGGGATGAGGGCGGTTGGTGTTCGGCGAGGTGGGGGTGGTTTCGCGTTCGGCGGCTGGAATTCGATAGTGGCGGGGAATTCGGGATGGGTGCGGTGCTCGACGGCGACCAACAGGTCCCGAGGCGCAGGGACGCAGGCTCAGCGCTCGACGGGCCCGAAGCGACCCGGGGCAGCGACGGTACGCAGCGACGGTACTCAGCGAGGGCCGAACGGGCCTGCCGGGCGGGAGCCGCCCAGGCCTCCCAAGCCGCCCGGTCCGCCCACGCCGCCCCAAGGCCGGGCGGGCTGCTGGGGGGCCGTGCGGGGATCCGTACGGGACGCCGTGTCGGACTGGGACGTGCCCTGGCCCTCCCCCTGGCCCTGGCCCTCGCCCTGGTCCTGGTCCTCGCGCTCGTCCTCGGTGCGACGCGCCTGTTGCCACTCCCCGAAACGCTCGCCGGCCTCGCGGGCCTCGGCGTCGGTACGCCGCTCCCCCGCACGCCGGATCTTGTCGGCGCCGGAGAACAGGGCGGCGGTGTACTCCGGATCGGTGAAGGCCTGTTCGGCGGTGAGGTCACCGCGCAGCACACCGCGCGCCATCTCCCGCAGTTTCGGATCTGGCCCGGTGCTCAGGGTGCGCAGCGCGCGGAGCAGGCTACGGGCCCGGTCCTCGTCCTTCGCGACGCCGAGCAACTCCGCCTGGTCCACCTCACGTCCGTCCGGCACGTGAACCTCCCCCTTCCGTACGCCAGTCGCCCCAGTATCCAACAGCCCCGGGAAGCACGGGAGTCGGTTCGCCCGCTCACGAAGTGAGTGCCGCCCGCAGCGCGTTCGCGGTGACCGCCGGGTCGTAACCGTCCGGTACGCCCTCGACGAGGATGATGTCGCCCTCGATGTGCCGCGAACGCAGCGGCGCGATCTCTTTGTAGGCGGCGGAGTCCCACCAGGCCCGCGCCTCCGCGATCCCGGGAAACCCGATCACCACGACATGTCCCGGCCAGCCGCCCTCCTTCACCTCGTGCTGCGCGCCGTGCACGAGGAAGCGCCCGCCGTACGGCTCGAAGGTGGCGGTGATGCGTTCGATGTACTCGGCGATCTCCGGGTGCGGCGCGGCTTCCCGCAGGTGGGCTATGGCGTAGGCGGTCATGGTGTCCTCCCGGTCGATGGGGCTGCGTACGCCGACGAGCCTGGCAGGCGGGGCGAGCCACGGTCGATTACCCGGGAGGTAAGCGGTCAGGGAAGCCGCGTCGGCTCAGCCGGGCACCTCCGGGTCCGAAGGGGACGTCTCGGCCGGGTCGGCCGGGTCGGCCGGGTCACCCTGCTCGGAGCCGTCGTCCAGGGCGGACCGCCCGATGTCGTCGTTGCTCGCGGCCCAACTGGCCAGCAGGTTCAGGGCGTCCTGCGAGGGGGACGCCGGCTCGGCGGTGTAGGTGAGGAGGAACTGGCTGGGACCGTCGCCGAGCGGGAAGGTCTCGAAGGGCAGGTCGAGGTCGCCGACGACCGGGTGGTGGAGGAGTTTCACGCCGGTGGTGTGCATCCGGACGTTGTGGGCCGCCCAGCGGCGCCGGAACTCCTCGCTGCGGGTGGACAGTTCCCCGATCAGGTCCGTGAGCCGCCGGTCGTAGAGGTCTCGGCCGGCCTCGGCGCGCAGCATGGCGACGGCGTCGTTGGCGACCTCGTCCCAGTGGCGGAAGAACTCGGTCGCGTGCGGGCTGAGGAAGACGAACCGGGCGTTGTTCGGCGGCCGTACGGGGTCGGCGTAGACGGGGGAGAACAGGGCGCGCCCGAGGTGGTTGGCGGCCAGGATGTCCCCGCGTCCGCTGAGGACGAACGCGGGGGTGCCGGCCATCGAGTCGAGGACGCGCTGTACCGCGGGCCGGACGCGCTGCTGGGCCGGGCGGCGGCGCGGCGGACGGGTCGTGCCCGCGCCGCGCAGGAGGTCGTTCAGGTGGACGCGCTCGGCCTCGTCGAGCTGAAGTGCTCGCGCGATTCCTTCGATGACGCTCTCGGAGACGCCGGTGGCGTTGCCGCGCTCCAGCCGCGTGTAGTACTCGCTGGAGATGCCCGCGAGGAGGGCGACCTCTTCCCTGCGCAGCCCGGTGACCCGTCGGCGCTCTCCGCCGTACAGGGGCAGTCCGGCCTGCTCGGGCGTGACCCTGGCCCGTCGCGTGCCGAGGAATTCCCGGATCTCCGCGCGGAAATCATCACGGATGTCGCGGTTGCCACCTTGTGGGTCGTTTCTGCCTGCCATGCGCCTCACTCTACGAGCGCTTGCGCCGGGGAGGGGGTCCCTGTCAGTGACCCCCTCAGCAGGGACTCCCACCAGCGCGTGACAGCGGGTTTCGTTGCACGTACACCCCCCGCACACACCAGGTGCCGGATCACGGCGTCTGAAAGGAAACCTCCCATGAGCAAGGTCATTCTCGTCACCGGTGCCGGACGCGGCCTGGGCACCGACATCGCCCGCGAGGCCCTCGCCGCCGGCCACCAGGTCGTCGCCACCGGCCGCCGCCCCGAAGAGGTCGAGAAGGCCCTGGGCGGACCGCAGGACAACCTGCTGGTCACCAAGCTCGACGTCACCAGCCTGGAGGACGCCGAGGCCGCCGCGCGGGCCGCCGTCGACCGCTTCGGACGCATCGACGTACTGATCAACAACGCCGGCAACCTCTTCACCGGCTACTTCGAGGAGATCTCGCCCGCGCAGATGCGCCGGCAGTTCGAGACGAACCTCTTCGGCCCGATGAACGTCACCCGCGCCGTCCTGCCCGTCCTGCGCCGGCAGCGCGCCGGCCACGTCATCACCATCACCTCGACCGCCGGCCTGGTCGGCATGGAGTTCACCTCCGCCTACGCGGCCTCCAAGTTCGCGGAAGAGGGCTGGATGGAGTCCCTGCGCCACGACGTCGCGCCGTACAACATCCACACCACGGTCGTGGAGCCCGGCTACTTCCGCACCGAACTCCTCGTGGACGGCTCCACCATCTGGCCCGAGCTGTCCATCGAGGACTACGCCCCGCGCACCGCCCCGAGGGTCGAGGGCATGAAGAGCATGAACGGCAAGCAGCCCGGCGACCCCGCCAAGCTCGCCCGCGCCCTGCTCACCATCGCCGGCCAGGACAGGCCGCTGGAGCGCTTCGTCGCCGGCTCGGACGCCATCGAGGCCGCCGAGGCCAAGGCGAGGGAACTCCTCGCCCAGGCCGAGGCCTCCCGCGAGCTGGGCGACAACCTCGCCCACGACGACATCCACGCCTGAGAGGGGCAGGCATGCCACTGAAAGGCGAGTACGAGCCGAGCGCGGCGCAGTTCGTACGTGACCAGGTGGAGCTGTACGAAAGCTCCGGCGGCACGGAAGGAACGACGCTGAGTGTCCTGGTCGCAGGTGAAGAGGACGAGAGGGTACGGGACCTGCCCGTCGTCATCCTGACCACCCTGGGGGCCCGGAGCGGCAAGATCCGCAAGACCCCGGTCATGCGCGTGGAGCACGACGGCGTCTACGCCGTGGTCGCCTCCATGGGAGGAGCCCCCACACATCCCGTCTGGTACCACAACGCGGTGGCCGACCCCCGAGTCGAGCTGCAGGACGGCCCGGTCCGCCAGGACATGCTGGCCCGCGAGGTGACGGGGGACGAGAAGGCCCTGTGGTGGGCCCGAGCCGTCGAGGCGTTCCCGGGCTACGCGGAGTACCAGAAGAACACGGACCGTGAGATCCCGGTCCTCGTCCTGGAGCCTGCGGCCGAGGCGCACTGACACGCACATCCGGCCCTACCGGGCTACCTGACAACAACTTACTTACGGAGTACCCGATGAAGCACGTATCACTGGGCGGGCTCGACGTCTCCCGCATCGGACTGGGCGCCATGACCATGGCCGGCGTCTACACCACGGGCGGAGGGCTCGACGACGCCGAGTCGATCCGCACCGTCCACCGCGCCCTGGACCTCGGCGTCACCCACATCGACACCGCAGAGATCTACGGCCCCTTCCACAGCGAGAACCTCGTCGGCAAGGCCATCAAGGGCCGCCGCGACGACGTCGTCATCGCCACGAAGTTCGGCCTCGTCTCCCACGCCGGCGACGGCCCCGGCGTCATCGACAGCAGCCCCGCCAACGTGAAGACCGCCGTCGAAGGCTCACTCAAGCGGCTCGGCACCGACCACATCGACCTCTACTACCAGCACCGCGTGGACCCGAACACGCCCATCGAGGAGACCGTCGGCGCGCTGGCCGAGCTGGTCGCCGAGGGCAAGGTGCGCCACATCGGCCTCTCCGAGGCCGGCCCCGAGACGATCCGCCGGGCCCACGCCGTGCATCCGGTGGCCGCGCTGCAGACCGAGTACTCGTTGTGGACGCGTGACGTCGAGGCCGAGATCCTCCCGCTGCTGCGCGAGCTCGGCATCGGATTCGTGCCCTACTCGCCACTCGGGCACGGCCTGCTGACCGGACAGATCCGCACCGTCGACGACTTCACCGACGACGACTGGCGCAAGACCAACCCCCGCTTCACCGGCGAGAACTTCCAGCGCAACCTGGCGATCGTCGACGAGGTGCGGGCCATCGGCGCCGAGATCGGCACCACCCCGGCCCAGACCGCGCTGGCCTGGCTGCTGACCCGCGGCGACGACATCGCCCCCATCCCCGGCACCCGCCGCGTCACCCGCGTCGAGGAGAACACCGCCGCCGACGCCGTCGAACTCAGCGCCGCCCAGCTCGACCGCCTGAACAACCTCACACCGGCCGCCGGCGAGCGCCACGACGAGGCGAACATGGCCAGCATCGACCGCTGACCGCCTACACCCGCGGGCGCTCCCACTCCACATCCACCTCGGCCCGGACCGTCTTGCCGGGCGGCGGCTCCCGGTCCAGCACCTCCCAGCGGTCGGCGAGAGCCTCGACGAGGAGGAGACCGCGGCCGCCGTCGTCCAGGGGACCTGGTGGCCGTACGACGGCAGGGAGCTCACCGCGGGTGTCGGTGACCTCGACGCGGACGCCGCCGGTGACGAGGGAGAGCCGCAGCTCGAAGTCCCGCCCCGGCACCCGACCGTGGGTCACCGCGTTCGCGGCGAGTTCGGCGACGATCACGGCGACGGCGTCCGCGGTCGGGCTGTCGTAAGGGATGCCCCAGGCGGGCAACTGGCTCAGGGCGAGGTGGCGGGCGAGGCGGGCGCCGCGCGGGGTCGCACTGAGTCGCTGGGCGAACGAACGTACGGTGACCGGGGTTTGGGGCCCGGGAGGTGCTGTCATGGGCCCAATCTGGCGCGCCCGAGGGGAACTTCTCCAGGTGGGCGCCGCGTACGCTGGGGCAGCGTACGCGGTCACTGACTGGACAGTACGCGTGACGGACCGTGACCATGGGCGCGGGAGGTGACCGACTGTGGTCGATGGTGGCGGTGAGCCGGAGTCGTCGGACAGCATGCGGACGTTCGGCGCGGTGCTGCAGGCCCTGCGTGAGCATTCGGGGTTGAGCCGGGAGGAGTTCGGGGACCTGGTGGGCTTCTCCAAACACACGGTGGCGTCCGTGGAGTTGGGGCGGCGGATGCCGGATCTGGTGCTGGTGGAGCGGGGCGAGGAGGCGACGGGCAACACAGGGGCGTTGCGGAAGTCGTTTCCCAAGCTGGCACGGCAGCCGGGGTTGGCGGCGTGGTTCCGGCAGTGGGCGGGGCTGGAGGCGACCGCGATCACGCTGTACACGTATGAATGCCGGTTGATTCCGGGACTGTTGCAGACGGAGGCGTATGCGCGGCAGCTTTTCCTCGACGAATTGCCGCCCCTGGACGACGAGCAGATCGAAGCACAGTGGACGGCTCGTGCGGAACGGCAACGGCTGCTGCGGGAACGGCCGAACACCGCGTACAGCTTCATCATCGAGGAACACCTGCTTCTCCGTCGCACGGGCGGAACGGAGACGACGCAAGCGCTCATCGATCACCTGCTGCAAGTCTCCGAACTGCGGAACGTCGAGATCCAGGTGATGCCGTTGGTGCGCGAGTCACATGCCGGACTGCACGGCCCCATCCGCCTGGCGGAAACCTCGCAGAACCAGTGGTTCGCGTACAACGAAGGGCAGTTGAGCGGCGTGCTGATCTCCGACTTGAAAGCAGTCAGTGTGCTCCAAAGGAGGTATGCCAGGATGCGTTCACAGGCTCTCACCATCTCGGACTCAGTGAGCCTGTTGCGGCGGATGCGAGGAGACCTATGAGCAACAGCGAGCTGACCTGGTTCAAGAGCAGCTACAGCAGCGGCTCCGGCGACGACTGCGTAGAGGTCGCACTCTCCTGGCGCAAGTCCAGCTACAGCAGCGGCGGTCCCGACGACTGCGTTGAAGTGGCCGCCACCCCCGCCACCATCCACATCCGCGACTCCAAGAACCCCGAAGGCCCCCGCCTCACCGCCTCCCCCGCCCCCTGGACCGACTTCCTTGCCCACCTCACGGGGACAGCCATTTCATCGTAATTCCATCGCCCCCTCCTACCTTCCTGCTCTCAGCGCGCGCTGAGATGACGGGAAGGCGAGGGTTCGATGACGGACTGGTTGGTGCCCGGGTTCACCGAGATCCGGGAGTTGGGTGCCGGAACGACCGGGCGGACGACGCTGGCCCGCGACGACGGCACCGGTGATCTCGTCGCGATCAAGTACCTCTCCGCGCGGCTCACCGACGACACCGCCGTCGCCGAGCGCATCCGGCGAGACACGGCCGTGGTGACCGGCGTACGGGACCCGAACGTCGTACGGATCGACGCGGTGCTCGACTCGCCGGACGGCGGGGACCTCGCCCTGGTCATGGAAGCCGTGGACGGGCCCACCCTGCGCGCCCTGCTGACCGCGCGCCGCCCCCTGCCCGAGGCCGCGCTGGCACTGCTGCGCGGCTCGCTGCTCGGCCTGGCCGTCCTGCACGGCCAAGGCGTGGTGCACCGGGACGTCAAGCCGGACAACGTGCTCATCGATGCCGCGCGGCAGGGAAAACTCATCAACATCGGCATCCCCCTGCCGGCCGGTGAGGACGCCGCCGAGGGCACGGCGGCCTACCGGGCACCGGAACTGTGGCACGGCCGCCCCGCCTCCCCCGCCTCGGACACCTACGCCGCGGCGGTGACATTGGTCGAATGCCTCACCGGCGCCGCCCCCTTCCGTGCCGACAGCACGGCGGTACTGCGCACCCTGCACGAGACTGCCCCGCCGCCGCTGGACGACGTACCGGAACCGCTGCGGCCGCCGCTGGAACGCGCCCTGTCCAAGAACCCACGCGAGCGGTACTCCGACGCCCGGGCCTTCGCGGCCGACCTGGAGACCGCCGCCGCGGCCGCGTACGGGACCGGCTGGCTGGAGCAGGGCGTCCTGGCCCTGACGGACACGGCCGCCGTGATGACCAGCCCTCTCCCCGACGGAGAAACGGGCCCGGGCTCCCACAAGACCCGTAGGAGAGTGCTCGCGGCGGTGGCCGGCGCCGTCGTCGTGATCATCGTGGCCGTGCTGCTCATGGACGGCGGAGAGGACGAACCGAACGTGGTGCGGGTGCCGTTCGACCAGGCGCTGGCCGCGCTCGCGAAGGCGCCGGGGGTCCGATACCAGGACCAGAAGTCGTATTACACCTATTTCGATGTCACGGTCACCGCCACCGGCGAACGGCACGGCACCACGGGCAGCACCAAGGACGCCTCGGGGACGAGCGACCAGGCCTTGATGACCATCGGTGGCCGTGATTACGCCAGCTTCAAGAACGATCCCGTGACCCGCGGCTGGCGTTATGACCCGGTCGACGACGAGAAGAACACCGCCCCCGCCCTCAAGCCCTATCTGACACCTGCCGAGCTGGCCTCGACCCTGAAGAGGGCACTGAGCCAAAAGTCCCGTCTTCCGGAAGCCGGTGACAAGGAGGCAGCAGCGGTCACCGTCCACGGCACGCGCGCCTGGAAGGCCGACACGGTGAACGGGTACCTCTACGTCACCCAGAGCGCGCCCTACCGCGTGCTGCGCTGGGAACCGCCGGGGGTGACCACCCTGCACGACGCGCTCAAGGGGGCCACCACCCCGAGCCGCCAACTGCCGCGCTCCGTCGAGGCCAGGACGCCGCTGGCCGACTCCCGGGGCATGGACATCACCCCGGTCATCGAAGCCGGGCCGTTGTACGCCACCGTCATCAAGAACATCAAGGATCTCGCCGACGCGAGGACCGGCGCCTCGGTCCAGATCCTTCAGCAGAACGGCGGGGCCAGCGGCGTCCGTTGCAGCTCCGCCGGCTGTCACGTGAACGTTTCCTTCTCCGGACCGGTGTACAACACGACCTCCAAGGCCTACGCCCTGGACACGGTCTACATCGAACTCACCGTCGGCTCGATCACCACCGGCGGTCAGCAGGTGGGCGGCTGCACGAGCGGCCGGCGACCCTACGAACTAACCGGAAAGGCCCTCACCGGCAAGCTGACCTGCGACAACCCCGAGGCCGGCGCCACCTTCGATGCCGTCTCCGCCCAAAGCCAGGGCCGGGCGAACGCGACCGGCCACGACAGCTTCTGGGATGTGGCGGACGACATCGATCTCGTCGTCCACCCGCTGAGCACCGCGGACATCGACCGGCTGGTCACCAAGGCGCGGGACGAACTCCGGTCCCTCGACCGGCTCGGCTGAGGGGAAGGTCCGAGCATGTCTGCGACAGAGGAACTCACGCCGTGTCCGGGAGACCTGCGGGACGGCATCGTCCATGCCGTCGTCACGACGGTAGCGCCCGAAGAACTGCCGATGGTCGAAGCGCTCCACGGCCTGGATGACGAGGTGGCGCTGCGACGGCTGACCGGGCGGCCCCGCCGGGACGAACCCCTGGGTTTCGGCGTGGAGGTCGTCGGCGCGCTGCTCACCCCCGTCCTCTGGATCGCCGTGGACGAGGCGGTCCGCCGGGTCGTCTCCACCGGCGAGCAGGAGGCGCGCAGGAGGCTTGTGCGGCTCTGGCCGTTCGGTCGGCGCCGGGACCCCGTGCCCGTCGGTGTCCCCGCCCTCACACGCGGCCAACTGGAGTCCGTCGAGCAGGCCGTGCTCGCCGCAGCACAGCAGGCACGGTTGTCGAACGAGCGCGGGGCGCGGATCGCCGACGCGGTGGTGAGGCGGCTGGCACTGGCCCAACCGGACGGTGGGCCGGAGCAGTTGCCGACCGGAGACGAGGAGTGACCGCGGGTGGTGCGGGAACCACACAGCGTTTCGTCCTCCTCGTCGCTCTGTTCGTCGCCGGCACACTGTCCATGCTGTCGGATCTGCTCTCCCTGGTGACCGATCCGCGCAACACGGTGGGTGGGTGCGCGCTGGCCGCCGGTTTCAACCCTGAACGCAACGACCCCGCGAACGTGCTGGCCCAGTCCACACCGGCCTACCGCACCTGCGTGGACCACCACGTCGGCCAGTGGAAGCTGCTCTGGCTTCCATTGACCGCCACGGCCCTCGCGCTGCTTCTCGCCGGCCTGCTGTACCTGCTGATCCCCCGCTGGAAGGGGCGCGGGTCCCGGGTGGTGACCCTGCAACAAGCCGATGTCGTCGAGTGGTTGAGCGATCTCGCGGCCACCGGCGCCTTGCGCCGCACACCCGGCTTCGTGGTGGATCCGAACGCGTGGTTCAGTGCGAACGCGGTGGTCTTCGGGCGGCCGGGGCGCTACACCGTCCGGCTCGACCTCGGTCTGGTGAAGCTGTTCCACCAGGACCGCAGCGCGTTCACGGCGACGCTGCTGCACGAATTCGCGCACATCCGCAACAAAGATGTCGAGCTCACGTATCTGACGGTCGCGATCTGGCGCGTGTTCCTGCTCGCGGTGCTGTTTCCCTTCGTCGCGGTGAACGGCTGGATGCTGACCACGGGCGACCCGGCGCCCGGCCCGGCGCGCAACCTGGTCCTGGCCGCCTTCATGGTCGTACTGATGTATCTGACCACGGCCGACGTCCTACGGACGCGGGAGATCCACGCCGACCTCAACGCGGTCGCGCAGGGCGCCGACGCGACCTACTGGACCCGGCACGGGCGACGGCGCCCGGTGCGCCGTAGGGCTGTCTCCCTCCTGCGCACCCATCCCGACTGGGACGTACGGGTCGCCGCGCTGGCCGACGCGTCCGCACCCGTCACGGCCGGGTCGCTGCCCATGGTCCTGACCGGTGTGTCGGTTCAGCTCCTGGGCTACCTGGTCACGTTCACCCCGGGCCTGAACACCTACCTGCCAGGACTGCTCGCCGATCCTGGAGTGTGGCCCGCCGCCGTACTGACCACCGCAGTGGCAGGCGCCGCCGTATGGCGGAGCGTGGTCCACGCCCGCGGCGCAGCAGCCGGGCCGTCCGGGCTGCGGGCGGGGCTCTGGCTGGGGGCGGGCCAGTTCGGGGGCGAGCTCGCCGTCAGTCAGTTCCAGGGAAACGAGTGGGCGCCCGGCTTCCCCGAGGCGTTTCTCCTGCTGTTGCTGGTCGTCGTGCCCGCGGCGGGCCTGTGGTGGACAGCGGGATGTGGTGCGCTGTTCGCCGGTCTGCCGTCCGGCCGACGCGCGGCGGCCGCGACGGTGACGCTCGCCGTCACCGGTATGGCGTTCGCCTGGTGGTACGCCTGGTGGCAGGCCGCCGGCACGGTCTTCAGTGGTGGCTTGCCCTACTCGGCCGATTCGGCGCTCGCGTTCCTCAACGGCGGTTTCGCGCCGGAGGACAGACTGCCGCCGTCGGCCACCGCACATGTCATCGCGATCGTGACGGTGGTCGTCGTGTCCCTGGCGAGCCAGGGGTGGGGCATGTGGCTGACGGCCGGACTGTGGATCATTCCGCTGGCCGGCCTCGCCCGGCGCCCGCGGTCGGCCGGTACGGCATGCGGCCTGCTCTTCGGTGCCGCGGCCGGGGTCGGCGTCGTCGCCGTCACACACCGGGCCCAGGAGTGGATCTGGCACGACCTTCAGCCGTTGATCCCGAGCCTGACCGTCTACACCGGCGGGCTCTTCGCGATTTTCCTGTGTGCGGCCGTCGGCGCCGCGTCGACCGCCACATGGGTGAGCCGCGGTGACGCCGCCGTGGCGACGGCCGCGGCGGGCTCCGCCATGGCGACAGGGCTGGCCGTCCTGCTCGTGGTCAACGGGACCGACGGCTGCGTACGGCCGCTGAGAACCGTGCACTCCGGATGCGAACTCGCCGCCGACGGCGACTGGCAGGTGCTCGCTCTCTTCCTCCCGGAACTCCTCGCGGTCGCGGGGATGGCGACCGTGACGGCGGCCCTACCGATCGCCTTCCTCGCCCGGCTCCTTCGCACCCGGCGCGTTCTCACTCGCTCACGCCCCCCATGGCCCCGCGAGGTCCGCCTCGTCTGCGTCGTCGCGGCCTGCGGGGTACTGGCGAGCCTCTGTGCGGCGACCTACGCGGACCGGCAGGCCGCGGGCGGGCGCTCGGACCGGGCGGGCTTCGACCCCCTCATCACCGAGCTGCGCAAGAGCCCGGTGTCGAAGGTGTACCTCGGCCGCCAGATCTGGGCCTGGGGATACTTCGGCGGCGCGCGTCTCATGGCCGACTACGAACAGGCGTTGGCGGACATCGACTACAGCGTCCATGCGGACGGAAGCGTCGACGGTACGGCGATGAGGCGCGGCTGCACGGATCTGCTTCGCACGATCGACCGGGCCGAGGCCTACTTCCCGATCCCCGCCTCCGCCGAGCAGGCCGTGTGGTCGGCCGTCCTGAGCAGCAGCCGCACCTCGGCGCAGGACTGTCTCGGCGCCCTCCCGGTCACGGACTGGAAGGAACTCCGCCCCGTACTCACCGCGCTGAATCCGCCCGTGGACCCGGTGGCGGCCCTCTTCGACGACCTGGTCGAGCTGGCGGAACCGGCCGGGATGCGGCTCAGTGGGGGATGACGGACTCGGGTACTCCGACGTCCGCGAAGACGGCACGGGCCTGTTGGCTCAGCAGGTCGGCGACTGTGCCGTCGGCTCTCCGGCGGATGCGGGCGAGTGCCATGAGGGCGCGGGCCTCGCCGAGGCGGTGGCCGGTCTCTCGGTGGACGGCCAGGGCCTGCTCGGCGAGTGCGACGGCGGTGGCGTGGTCCTGCCCGGACTCGGCTGTCTCGGAGAGGGCGGCCAGGGCCTGGCCCTCCACCACGCGGAAGGAGTGGGCGCGGGCCAGACGCAGGGCCTCCTCGGCGTGGGCGCACGCCTCGTCAGGGCGGCCCAGCAGTTGGTGGGTGAGGGCGAGGCTCACCAGGGTGTCGGCCTCGGCGCGGCTGAAGCCCGCCTCGCGGGCCAGGGCGAGAGCCTGCCGATCGGCCCGCAGGGCCTGGTCCGGACGCACCAGTCTCCGGTGGGCGGCGGCGACCGTGTTGAGGATGCCGGGCTGGATCCAGTACCGCTTGGTGTCCCTGTCCATCGCCAGCGCTCGCTCGGCCAGTGCCAACCCCTCCTCGTGGCGGCCGCGTTCGAGGTAGATCTTCGCCACGGCGTCGAGCATCATCGCGCGGCCGTCTCGATAACCGACCCTCTCATCGGCGGTCACCCGCGTTCCGATGAGGTCGAGCCCGTCGGTGAGACGGCCCAGTTCCCAGTACACCCCGCCCAGCACCTGCACGGCCGGGCCGTTGTCCCACCGGCTGTGTTCCGCGTCGAGGCCGACGGCACGCTCGAGGTGGTCGGCGGCCTCGCGCAGCCGGCCCAGATCCCGGCAGGCCATACCGAGGCCGACCAGCCCGAACCCTTCGTAGTGAGGGTTGCCGACCGCGCTGAAGAGGCGCAACCCGGTGGTCAGGTCGTCGTACGCGCTGCCGAGGCGGGCCATGCTCCATTTCGCGAAAGCCCTCAGGCCGAGGGCCGACGCCTCGCCGGCCGTCCAGCCGAGTTCCCGGCTGATGTCCAGGGCGCGGGTGGCATGCTCCATCGCCTGGCGGACGTGTCCCCGGTCCCATCGGGCCGCGGAGAGGCTGGAGTGCGTGGCGGACTGGCCGAACAGATCCCCTTCGGCTTCGGCCGCCTCCAGTACCGTCTTCGCCGTGGTCTGCCAGGTCTTCCGGGACACATGGATCCAGAACTGGCTGAACAGGGTGGACGTCAGGTACCAGGCGACGGGACGGGGGCCGTGACGGCCGGCGTGGTCGATGACGGCGAGGAGATTCGCCCGTTCCGCGTCCAGCCATCGTCCGGGCTCGGCCGAGGGCACGCCCGGGTACTCGCCGGCCCTGAGGCTGCTGGGCAGCTCCGGGAAGAGTCCGGTCCCCGCGGTGGCACGAGCGGCGTGCAGATACCAGAGCAGGAGCCGCTCCAGCGCCGCCTCGCGCTCCGGAGTCGTCTCCTCGACCAGTGCGCGCTCCCCGGCGTACTCGCGAACGAGGTCGTGGAACCGGTACCGCCCCGCCGTCACCGGTTCGACCAGATGCGCCGCGGCCAACGCGCCGAGCAACCGACGGGCCCGGGACAGCGGTGTGTCGAGGAACGCCGCCGCGGCCTCCGCGGTGAAGTCCGCTCCCGGGAACAGGCCGAGCAGCCGGAACAGCCGTCGTGCGTCCGGCGTCAGGGCGCCGTACGACACCGAGAAGGCCGTACGAAGCGGAGAGCCTGCGTCGCCGTCCGTCTCCAGCGCGTCCAGTCGGCTGCCCTCCGCCATCTCGGCGACAAGGTCGGCCGTGCGCAGCGCCGGGTCGCCGGCCAGCCTCGCGGCGGCCACTCGCAGGGCCAGGGGGAGGCCGCCGCACAGGCGGATCAGTTCGTCGACCGCGTGCCTGTCGTCGTCGACCCGGTGCACGCCGAGGACCCGGCTGAGCAGGGCGCGGGCCTCGTCCGGCTGGAGGAGGTCCAGCGGCAGGGCGTGGGCGCCGTCGCGGGCGACCAGGTCGCCGAGGCGGTTGCGGCTGGTGACGACGACACAGCAGGCGGGGCTGGACGGCAGCAGCGGACGTACCTGCTCGGCGGAGGCCGCGTTGTCCAGGAGGACGAGTACGCGCCGGCCGGCCAGCAGGGTGCGGAAGAGGCGGCCCTGGGCCTCGTGGTCCGGGGGAATCTCCGAGGCCGCCAGGCCCAGGCCGCTCAGCAGCAGTTCGAGGGCCTCGCGGGGTTCGAGGGGGTGGCGGTCGTGGTCGAAGCCGTGCAGGTTGACGTAGAGCTGGCCGTCCGGGAAGCGGTCGCGGACCCGCTGGGCCCAGTGCACGGCCAGGGCGGTCTTGCCGATTCCGGCGGCGCCGCCGATGGCCGAGATGACGACGGTGTTGGCCGGGCTGCGATCGGTGGGCAGCAGCGCGTGGAGCCGGGCCAGTTCCCCGGTGCGGCCCGCGAACCCCGGGGTGTCGTGCGGGAGTTCGGCGGGGACGATGCTTTCTCGCGGCGCGGCGGGCGGCGGGGGCGGAGGCAGCACTACGGCGTCGTCCTGGCGCAGCACCGCCTCGTGCACCCGCCGCAGTTCCTCACCCGGGTCGGCGCCGAGCTCGTCGCGCAGGCGTATGCGCAGCTCCTCGTAGGCGGTGAGCGCCTCCGCCTGGCGTCCGCGGCCGTACAGGGCCCGGATGCGCAGGGCCGTCAGCGACTCGTCGTAGCGGTCGACCTCCGAGGATGCGGACGGCCCGCCGAGCTCGTCGAGGGCCTCCGCGAACCGGCCCAGCAGAACCAGGCACTTGAGCCGCTCCAGCCGGAGGCTCCGTCGGCGTTCCTCCAGCCGCTCGCGCTCCGCCCGCGCGAACGGTCCCGGCACGTTGGCCAGCGGTTCGCCCCGGAACAGCCCGACGGCAGCCGCCAGTCGGTCCGCTGCGGCGGCCGGATCCCGGGAGGCGAGAACGCCGAGCGCCGTACGGCCGCGCTCCTCCAGCTCCACCGTGTCGAGCCGGACATCCTCGACGACGAAGCGGTACCAGCCCTTGCCGCTGCGGATCACCGACTCCGCGGGCGGAGTTCCCTTCGGATCCAGCGTCCTGCGCAGGGAGTTGACGTGTGTGGGCAGCACCTTTGAACCGCCGGCGGGCGGCTCCGGGCCCCACACCGCGTCGAGCAGCCGCTCGTGACTCATCACGGCGCCTTGGCGCAGCAGCAGTGCGGCCAGCACGGCCTGTCGTTTGACCGGCCCCAGCTCCAGCTGCACCGGGCCACGCCACGCCCGTAACGGTCCGAGCACCTCGAATCGGAGCAGGTCAGGGGATCCCCCGTCCACAGCCGTGCCTCCCGTCCCGTGACTCACCGGCGGACTCACCAGCATTGCAGCACCCTGGGACGCGGTGGGGGACGGACCATCGCAGAACCCGCACAACCCGGGAGCCGTTGAGCGGGCGGCCCCACAGCCACCTCGTCACCAGCGGTGCCGCAGCGGCTGTGGAGGCACGCCCCCCGTCAGCCGGTGGCGGCCGCCGGACCGAAGTCCGCCTCCAACCGCTCCCTCCACCCGGCGTCCGCCAGTCCCGCCCCCACCAGTACGTCCCGCCAGTCCTCCTTGGCCAGCTGGACGGCGTCCAGGAGCCGGTCGACCCGGCCCTGTCCGCACAGCAGCGTCGCGGCGGCGATCCGTTCCTTGTCCTCCTGGTCACCCCGGTCGGTCAGATGGTTGACCAGCTCGGTGAGGAGATCGCCCACCACCTCGCCCTCCCGGCCGGGAAAGTCCTCCGCGATGCGCCGTTCGACCCGCACGGTAAGCCCCATTTACCCTCCTTGTCGGCATACGCCCCGATACGCTACCGCGTCGACCCCGTCAGACCCGCCAGACACCGCAAGCTGGCTCGCAAGAAACTTGACGGCCCCTCACTTTGCCGAACTGACAGCTCACGGACAGCAACCGCTTCTAAGGTGCCGTGTTCATGACAGACACCCCCATGGATGAGACCCCCACGAGAGACACTCTCGCCCGCCGCACCGTCCTGGTCGCCACGGGTGCCACCGCCGCCGCCCTCGCCGTCGGCGCAGCCGCGCCCGCCACCCCCACCGCGCACACGGCCCCCGTGGCCGCCGCGGCGGTCTGCACCCTCACCAAGGAGATGACCGAAGGCCCCTACTACCTCGACGGCCAGTACGTCCGCTCCGACATCACCGAGGGCAAGACCGGCTTCCCGCTCAAACTGGCCCTCACGGTGGTCGACGACGACACCTGCGCCACGATCAGCAACGCCCTCGTCGAGATCTGGCACTGCGACGCGCTCGGCGAGTACTCCGGCTACGTCGGCAAAAACGGCCACAACGAGCCCGACAGCGGCACCTTCCTGCGCGGCGGCGTGCTCACCGACTCCAGTGGCGTCGCCCGCATCACGACGGTCTACCCCGGCTGGTACATCGGCCGCTGCGTCCACATCCACGTCAAGGTGCACGTCGGCGTCACCCTCACCTCCGACGGCTCCTTCACCGGCGGCACCGAGCTCCACACCGGCCAGCTCTTCTTCAACGAGACGGTCACGGCCAAGGTCGGCGCGCTCTCGCCGTACTCGGCCAACACGGTCCGCCGCACCACCCTCGCCCAGGACGGGATCTACGACGACGGCGGCGCCGCGTCCGGCCTCCTGACCCTGACCGCCCTGGGCAGCAGCCCCTCGGCCGGTTACTCCGGCACCCTGACGCTCGGCGTCGAACGCTGATCACGCGTCGCCCGCCGCCCACAAGAGCGGCGGGCGACACCCGTTCACCTTCCCGGGCACTCCTTCCACGCCATGTGGTACACGGTGCTGATGTCACCGTCGGTCGAGTCCATCGTCATGAAGCTGACCTTGGACGGCGAGGAGGTGCCCGCGTTCACGCGGACCTCCGTGTTGATGTTGAAGTTGCGCTGAACCCCGCAGGGCGCCCACACCAGCTGGGCCCAGTCGGTGGTGTCGGTCGCCTGCCAGTTGTCGTTGTAGGCGCCGGGGAAGGTGTGGGTCTTGGCGGCCGTCTGCGAGGAGCCCTGGAAGTAGTACGACGCCCGCTGGACGCCGCTCGCGCCGGCCTGGAGCGAGGCGAAGCCCCGGTAGTCGGCCTCCGCGATGGCGTACGTGAAGCCCTGTGGGACATGGACGATCAGGTTGAGCTGGCAGTTCTTGCGGAACGCCGTGGGGTCGGAGTTGCCGCCGACCTGGGCGAGGTAGTCACTGTAGGTCACCGTGAACGCGGTGTTGTCCTCGGAGACCGCGACGGCCGCCGTGCCCGCGGGACAGCCGGAGCCGTTCACCGTGGCGACATTGATGACGATCTTGTCCGGGGGCGGGTCGACGAACCCGCCGGACGGGTTGTGCGCGGGCACCGCCGCGGTGAGGAGGGCGGCGACGGCGCCGCCCAGAAGCAGTCCACTTGCCATGGGGGGTCTCTCCTCTGCGCTGAAGTTGAAGCGTGGAGAACCTGTGTGGTTTCTGTGAAGCACCGCGGCGATCGAATCGTAGGGAGCGCCCTGTGACACCGCCAGAGCGAACTCCAGCCATTCCCTCGGCAACCTAACTCACGTGTAACCAGCGGAAGTTGGACCCCGCCTGGACCCCGGCTGACCCCCCGCAGGAGTCAGGGGTTCTCCCACGCGGCCGGCTCGGCCGCGAGCCGCTGCACCGGCTCCGGGAGCGCGTCGCCCGCGATGTCGGCGATGGTGACACCCTCCAGGATCTTGCGGACGTTGGCCCGCAGGGCGATCCACAGCGGGAGCAGCGGCTGTGCGGAACCCGTGTACTCCAGACCGGTGGGCCGCTCACCGCGCACCGACACGATCGGCCCGTCGACCGCACGGATGACATCCGCGACCGTGATGGCCGAGGCCTCGCGCGCGAGCCGGTAACCGCCGCCCCCGCCACGCCTGCTGTCGACGATCCCCCCGCGCCTCAGATCGCCGAGAATCCCCTCCAGGAACTTGTGCGGAATGTCCTGCACCGCGGCGATGGCCTCGGCCTTCACCGGCTCCGAGCCCTGCCTCACGGCGAGCTCCAGCACCGCCCGTACCGCGTAGTCCGCCCGTGCCGAGATCCTCATAGGGCAATTGTGCGGTGTGCGGGCGTAGACAATGGTCACGCCACAATAGGCACACCACCCACACCACGGACGGACTGGCGCTAGCGCGGCACGACCAGGAGGCGCTCCCTTGGAGCTGACCAGACGTACATTCGGCGCCCTCGCCGGCACCACGGCGCTCGGCTTCGCGCTGAGCGGCAGCGGTGGGGAGACCACCCGGGCCTACGCCTCCCACAGCGTGCCCACCGGGCCCGCGCCCGGCGCGCCCGCCGCCGACCGGGTCCGGCACAAGGTCGGCCACGACAAGCACTCACTGCTGGTCGACGGCCGGCGCCTGGTGCTGTGGTCCGGCGAGATGCACCCCTTCCGGCTGCCGAGCCCGTCGCTGTGGCGGGACGTCCTGCAGAAGATGCGCGCCCACGGCTTCAACGCGGTGAGCGTGTACGTGGCCTGGAACTACCACTCCCCGGGTCCCGGCCAGTACGACTTCACCGGCGTCCGGGACCTCGACCTGTTCCTGCGCACGGCCACCGAGACCGGCCTGTACGTGATCCTGCGCCCGGGCCCGTACATCAACGCCGAGGTCGACGGCGGCGGTTTCCCCGGCTGGCTCACGGCGACCGCGGGCCGGGCCCGCACCTCCGACCCGGCGTATCTGTCGTACGTGGACGAGTGGCTGACCGAGGTCAACGCCATCGCAGTGCGGCATCTGTTCACCAAGGGCAGCGGCACGGTCCTGCTCTACCAGATCGAGAACGAGTACGACGCCTTCGTCGACGAGAGCCTCGGCCGGGACTACATGTCCCACCTGTACAAGAAGGTGCGGGCCGACGGGATCGACGTCCCGCTGTTCCACAACGACAAGGGCAGGAACGGCTACTGGGCCCCCGGGTCCTTCAACACCGGGGGCGAGGAGCGTGGGTGGCTCTACGGCTTCGACGGATATCCCGTGCCGTCCGAAGTGCCGCCCGACTGGGGCGACTTCGGCGTGGGCGGACTGAAGGGCGGGGCCACGGCCAGCCCCAGGACGCCCGGGTTCATCCCGGAGTTCGGCGGGGGCTGGTTCGACCCGTGGGGCGGGGCCACCTTCGACGGCAAGGGGTACGCCGAGGCGCGACGGACCCGGGACGCGGCCTACGAGCGGCGCTTCCAGCTGACCAACCTCGCCAACGGCATCACCGTGCACAACGTCTACATGACCTTCGGCGGCACCTCGTGGGGCTGGCTGCCCGCACCGCAGGTCTACACGTCGTACGACTACGGCGCGGCGATCGACGAGGCGCGGCGGCAGACCCCGAAGCTCGCCCCGACGCACCAGCTCGGCCATCTCCTGCGGACCGTACCGGACTTCGCCAAGCTGGACCGGGCCGACGCGGTGCGGGCCGCCGACGAGCGGCTGAAGGTGTACCACCTGACCAACCCGGACACCGGCTCCCATGTGTACGTCGCGCGCAACGACACCGACGCGCCGATCACCACCACCATCCCGGACGCCGGGATCGACGTGGCGTTCACCGTCGCCGCCCATGACGCCCGACTGCTCGCCGCGAACCTGCGGTTGGGCGGACGCACCCTCAAGTACGCCACCGCGCAGCCCATGATGTGCCTCAGGGTCGGCCGGATGGACGTCGCCGTGTTCACCGCCCCGCACGGCGAGATGGCCCAGGTCCTGCTGGAGTGCCCGGAGGAGCCGCTGGTCACCCGGGGCGACGCACAACCCGCGTGGAACTACGACCTCGGCATCCTCAGGATCACCGTGCCGATGGGCGTCGGCGGCCCGGCCCGGGTGCGGATCGAGGGCGGCGGCAGCGACACCCCGCTGCTGCTCATCTTCGCCGACGACCCCTGGTCGCTGCGGCTGTTCCCGGTGGACACCCCAACCGGACCGGTGCTGGTGTACGGGCCGTCGCTGGTGCGCGGGGTCACCCTGGACGGCGCGACCGCCCACCTGAGCGGCGACACCGTCGAGGGCACGGGCATGGAGGTGTGGGGGCCGCGCGGCATGGCCCGGATCACCTGGAACGGACGCCCGCTGCGCACCTCCGCCACTCCCATGGGCAGCCTGCGGGCGGACATGCCGGCCACGCCCGGACAGCTCCCGATCCCCGGCGTGGGCGAGGTGCGGCTGCCCGCGCTGGGCGGCTGGCGGCGCCGTACCGAGAACTTCGAGGCCCTTCCGGACTACGACGACTCCGGCTGGACGCGGGCCGAGCGCACGAGCTCGTTCAGCGTCACCCCGGTCCCGAAGCGCGGGCCGGTCCTGTTCGCCGACGACTACGGCTTCCACTACGGCGACGTCTGGTACCGGGCCCGCCTGACGGACGCGGACGAGCTGGAGGCGGTGTCCCTGTCCTACAGCACCGGCACGCAGGGGCTGCTGATGGCATGGCTGGACGGTGAGCCGCTGGGCACGCACCGGATGCCGGTGCCGGACAAGAGCACGGCACGCAAGGGGAGTTGGACGGCGACGGCCACCTTCGACGTGCCGCCGCCCGCGGGGCCCTCGCCCCGCGTCCTGTCCGTCCTCGTCCGGCGGATGGCGCACGACATGGACGGCCGGTCCGCCGACTCCCACAAGGTGGCCCGGGGGTTGACGGACGTCACCTTCAAGGGCGGTTCACCAAAGGCGAGTTGGCGCATCCAGGGCGAGACGGCACCCGACCCGGTGCGCGGGCCGCTCAACAACGGCGGGCTGTACGGGGAGCGCAAGGGCTGGCATCTGCCGGGCTTCACCGAAGAGCACTGGGAATCCGCCGAGTTGCCCCGCGCCGACCGGCGTCAGGGGGTCACCTGGTACCGGACGACGTTCCGGCTCGCCGTGGACGCCGGCATCGACGCCTCCATCGGGCTCACCCTCGACGACGATCCGAAGCGCGCCTACCGCGTCCAGATCTTCCTCAACGGCTGGAACATGGGCCAGTACGTCAACGACGTGGGCCCCCAGCACACCTTCGTCCTGCCCAACGGCATCCTGCGCACCCGCGGCACCAACACCCTGGCGCTGGCGGTCCTGTCCGACGGGACGACGGAGTCGGGGCCGGGGGACGTACGGCTGACGGCGCTGGGAGCCTCGGCCGGAGGAGTGCCGGTGACACCGGTGGACTCCCCCGGCCGCTGAACCGTCAGGCCAGCCGGATCACGTTCCAGGACAGCGGCTCCAGTACGGCGGTGAGGGTGCCGTCCTTCAGCGCGCTGCCCTCGGCCGCGTGCGGGGCGACCCGGTCGGGGGTGTCGAGGGTGTTGCGGGCGTCCGGGTCGGCGTCGGCGAGGACGCTGTGCTCGACGACGTCCGTCAGGTCGAGGCCGCTCAGGGCGACTTCGAGCGGGAGGGGCTCGCCCTGACTCCGGTTGACGGCGAAGACGGTGACCGTGCCGTCCTCGGCGCGCACGGCGGTGGCGTGCAGGAGGTCCGTCTCGCCGTACTTCCTCGTCTCGTACGTCGGCGAGTCGACCCGTACGTCGAGGACCTCGCCGCGGCCGTACCGCGAGGCCTGGGCGAACGGGAAGAACGTCGTCTGGCGCCAGGCCGGGCCGCCCGGCTCGGTCATGATCGGGGCGATCACGTTGACGAGCTGCGCGAGACAGGCGACGGTGACGCGGTCGGCGTGCCGCAGCAGGGCGATGAGGAGGGAACCGAAGACGACGGCGTCCAGGACGCTGTAGTTGTCCTCCAGGAGGCGGGGGGCCTCCGGCCAGTCGTCCCGCTCGAACTCCTTGGCGCGCTTCTCCCACTCGGGCAGGTACCAGACGTTCCACTCGTCGAAGGAGAGGTTGATCCGCTTCTTCGACTTGAGCTTGGCGCCCACGTGGTCGGCGGTCGCGACAACGTTGGCTATGAACGACTCCATGTCGACGGCGGAGGCGAGGAAGGAGTCGATGTCTCCGTCCTCGGGCCAGTAGTAGGCGTGCAGGGAGACGTAGTCGACGAGGTCGTACGTCTCCTCCAGGACCGTCGCCTCCCACGCGGCGAAGGTCGGCATGGACTGGCTGGACGAGCCGCAGGCGACGAGTTCGACGCCGGGGTCGATCTGGCGCATCGCGCGGGCGGTCTCGGCGGCGATCCGGCCGTACTCCTCGGCCGTCTTGTGGCCGGTCTGCCAGGGGCCGTCCATCTCGTTGCCCAGGCACCACAGCTTGATGCCGAAGGGGTCCTTGTCGCCGTGGGCGACCCGGAGGTCCGACAGGGCGGTGCCTTCGGAGTGGTTGGCGTACTCCTGGAGTTCGAGGGCCTCGGCGACGCCCCTCGTGCCGAGGTTCACGGCCATCATGGGCTCGGCCTGGGGGCCGACCTTGCGCAGGAAGTCGATGTACTCCGCGAGGCCGAAACGGTTGGTCTCGGTGGAGTGCCAGGCGAGGTCGAGGCGGCGGGGGCGCTCTGTCGCGGGGCCGACGGAGTCCTCCCACTTGTAGCCCGAGACGAAGTTGCCGCCGGGGTAGCGCAGGGCGGTGACGCCGAGTTCGCGGACGAGCTCCAGGACGTCCTGGCGCAGGCCCTTGTCGTCGGCGGTGGGGTGGTCCGGTTCGAAGATGCCGGTGTAGACGCAGCGGCCGAGGTGCTCGACGAAGGAGCCGAAGAGGCGGGGGTTCACTTCGCCGACGGTGAAGGCGGGGTCGAGGGTGAAGCGGGCGGTGGGCGTGCTCATGGAGACCTTTCAGGAACGGAGTTACTTGACAACCGGCCAGTCACGCACCCAGCCGAGCCTGTTGAGGCCCAGCTTCGGTGTGCCGTTGTCGTCTGCGTCGTAGTAGTGGTACGCCAGCCAGTCCTGACCGCGGGTGCGGAAGACCGACTCGCCTCCCGTGCCGATGTACCTCCCGTGTCCTGCCAACAGCAGGTCGCCGCCGCCCTCGAGGAGCGGCTTGCCCGTGCTGTCGAGGTACGGACCGGTGACCGTGGTGGATCGTCCGACCCTGATCTTGTACGTGGAGTTCACTCCCGCACAACAGGCGTCGTAGGACGCGAAGAGGTAGTAGAAGCGGCCGTGCTTGACGAGGGACGGGCCCTCGACCGCGTACGGGGCGTCGGTGCGGGTGGCCAGGTGGTGGACGGTGGCGCCGGGGAGCGCCTTGCCGGTGGCCGGGCTCAGTTCGACCATGCGGACGCCCGTCCAGTACGAGCCGAACGACATCCACAGCCTGCCGTCCGCCCGGATGATCGCCGGGTCGATGGCGTTCCAGGAGTCGGTGGTCTCGGAGGTGAACACCTTGCCGTGGTCGGTCCAGGTGCCGGGGAGACCGGACGGGGAGGTGGCCACGCCGATCGCGGAGTGGTTGGTGCCCCAGGAGGAGACGGCGTAGTAGAGCCAGTACCGGCCCGCGCGGTAGGAGAGGTCGGGGGCCCAGGGGTCCCCGGTGTCGTTGTACTCGTACCACCAACTCGGCGGCTCGGCGAAGGCGTTGCCCGCGTCGGCCCAGTGCGTGAGGTCCTTGGACAGCCGGGCGCCGATCACACCCCCGGTCGAATAGGCCACGTACCCACCGGACCTGAGCTGGATGACGGCCGGATCGTGAATGATCTGCTGACCGGTGATCGGAAGCGGGTCGGGGTAGGCGGGGTCGGCCTGGGCCGTGGTCGGGAGGAGGGCGATGAGGGCGGCGGTCAGGACGGTGACAAGTCTGAGTCGCTTCAACTGGAGCTCCCTACGTCGATGACGGCCCGCCGGGGCCGGATACGGTCGGTGTGGCGACACCGCCCGGCGGGCTCGGACGACTCCCCCGCACCACGGCCAGACCCGGAACAGGAACCGGCCGCCGCAGGGCCGTCGCCCGGCCAACCGCGGACACACGACCGCCCGGCCGACGCCAAGGCTCGGTCGGCGACCAGCCCCGCGTCACGTCGCGACCGGGCCGCTGGCCCACCACCGGCCCTGTCCGCTCGGCGGCCGTCGAGGCGCGGCCGGCTCGCCGCCGCCGGCCCGCGCCGTACCGTGGCCGCGTCACTGGCCCGCCAGCCCCGTGTGGGCCACGCCCGCCACGATCTGGCGTTGGAAGAAGACGAACACGATGATCAGCGGGAGGCCCGCCATGAGGCCGCCGGCCATGAGCTGGGCCCACTGGATGCCGTAGGAGTTCATGACGGTCGCGATGCCGTTCGGCATGGTCATCAGGTCGGGGTTGTTGGTCACCATGTAGGGCCACAGGAAGTTGTTCCAGGAGGCGATGAAGGTGAAGATGCCGACCGCCGCCAGGGAGGGACGGGCCAGCGGGACCACGATCGTGAAGAAGACCCGCCAGCGGCCGGCGCCGTCGATGAAGGCCGCCTCCTCCAGTTCGCGCGGGACGCCCTGGAAGAACTTGTAGAGGATGTAGACCATCGCGGCCGGCGCGCACTGCGGGAGGATCATGCCCCAGTACGTGTCGACCATCCCCATCTGCTGGACCGTGGTGAACAGGGGCACGCCGAGGACCGCCGGGGAGATCATCAGCCCCGACATCACGATGCCCATGAGCACGTTCTTGCCGCGGAACTCGGTGCGGGCGAAGCCGTATCCGGCGAGGGCGCTGACCGTCAGGACGACGGAGGTGACGCAGACCGACACCACCAGGGAGTTGACGAACCAGTTGGTGATGTTGCCGGTCTCCCACAGCGCCTTCCACGCCTGGACCGTCCAGGCCTTCGGCAGCCAGTGCGGCGGGATCTCGGCCGCCTCCGCCTCGGACTTGAGCGAGGTGAACAGCGCGGCCGCGATCGGCGCCACGAAGACGGCGGAGACGGCGACGCCGAGGAGGGTGAGGATGATCTGGCTGGGCGTCCAGGGCTTGCGGGGGCTCTTGCCGGTCCTCTTGCGGGCCTGTACGGCGGTGCTGGTCATCGGCCGCCCTCCTCACGGTTGCGCAGCAGCCACATCCGCGACAGGGCGACGACTGCGATGATCACGAAGAAGATGATGGACATCGCGGAGGCGTAGCCCACGCGGTAGCTGGTGAAGCCCTGTTCGAGGGTGTACTGCACGAAGGAGCGGGTGCTGACCTCAGGGCCCGGCCCGAAGTCCATCATCACGACCGCCTGGTCGAAGAGTTGCAGCGAGGCGAGGATCTGGAGCGCGATCACCAGACCGGTGATGTTGCGCAGCATCGGCAGCGTGATGTGGACCATGCGGTGCCAGGCGTTCGCGCCGTCCAGCTTCGCGGCCTCGTAGAGGTGGTCGGGGATGCCCTGGAGGGCCGCGAGGTAGAGCAGGAAGCTGAAGCCGACGGTCCACCACAGGGTCTCGATGACGATGGCGAGCATCGCGTACGACTTGTCGGTCAGCCAGGGCGTGTCGAGCCCGAAGGTCTCGTTGATCAGGCCGATGCCCTGGGTGAACAGCCACTGGAACATGTTGGCGGCGACCGTGGAGGGCAGCAGGAACGGCACGAAGAAGCACAGCCGCCACAGCCACTTGCCGCGCTCGATGTGGTGGGCGAGCATCGCGAGCAGGAAGGCGAGGACGGTGATGCACGGGACGACCAGCAGCGTGAAGTACGCGCTGTGGCCGAGCGCGTCCCACATCGCCGAGTCGTGCAGGGCCTCGCGGTAGTTGTCGAGGCCGACGAAGTTCGCGGCGTCGCCGGAGATGTTGGCGTCCGTGAAGCTGAGGTAGACACCGCGCAGCAGCGGCCAGATCACGAACAGCGCGAAGAGCGCCAGGAACGGGGCGACGAACCAGCCCCCGTGCTGGAAGCCCTGCTTGCGGCGGACGGTCGCCGTCGCGGTCGCGGTCCTGGCGCGTGCGCCCGTGAGAACGGTCTGAGCGCTGGTCGTCATGCGACCGCACCTCCCTGCGCGGCGGTCCTGCCGTCCATCGGGTTCTTGGAGGCGAGGAGTTTGGTGAGGTGCTTCTTCATGGTCTGCGCGACCGACGCCGGCTTCGCCGAGCCCATCGTCGAGGAGACGACGACCGGGCCGAGGTCCTGGGCGAGCACCCCGGTGGAACCCGCGAACCACACCTTCGGCTCGGTGGCCTGGTGGTCCATGGCGCTGACGTACTCGTTCTGCGGGGTGAGCTTCTTGTACGCGGCCGTGGAGAGCGTCGGCGTGTACGCGGGGATGTGACCGCCGGCCGCCCACTGGAGCGCGTGTGTGACGACGTACGCGGCGAGTTCGTGCGCGCCCTCGTTGGTGGCGCCGCCGCGGCCGGCCTGGTGCGGCAGGACGAAGGCGTGCGACTCGGCGTGGGTGGCGGGCCTGCCGAAGACGGGCGGCAGCGGGGTCGCGCCGTAGTCGAGCTTCGCGCCGGAGAAGACCGGCACGGACCAGTTGCCCTCCCAGGTGAAGGGGGCGCCGTTGATGAACTGTTCGCCGGTGGGTGCGCCGGGGATGACGTATCCGTCGGTGACGTGCCGGCGGAGGAACTCCAGGACCCGGGTGGCCTTGTCGGGGTCGAAGAGGACCTCGGTGTTGTCGGCGTTGAACCACGTGCCGCCGAGCTGGGTGTAGAAGGCGACGAAGAACCACCACTGGAAGTTCTGGTCGTTGGTCCACAGGCCGATCGTCTGCAGGCCCTTCTTCTGGGCGGCCTTGGCCTTCTTCAGGACATCGAACCACTCGTCGGTGGAGGTGACCGGGACCATCCGCCCGTCGTCGCCGAGCAGGCCCGCCTTCCTCAGCACGTCCTTGCGGTAGAAGCAGAGCTGGACGTGGATGTCGAGGGGGAGGGCGTAGAGCTTGCCGTCGATGACGCCGCGCTTCCACAGCGCGGGGTTGTAGTCCTGCTCGTGGACGCCGTACTTGGCGAGCAGGTCGACGTCCCACGGGTCGAGGAGGCGGCCGGGCGAGAAGCCGGTGACCCGGCCCATGTGCATGACGCCGAGGTCGGGGGCGCGGTTGCCCGCGGCCGCCATGGCGAGCTTGGTGTAGAACGGGTTGCCCCACTGGAGGGTGGAGTCCTTCACGTCGATGTCCGGATGGGCCTTCCGGAAGGCGTCCAGCATCGCGATCATGTTGGCGCCGTCGCCGCCGCTGAACAGGTTCCAGTAGCGCACCCGGGTGTCCGCACCGGAGGCGAGCGCGTCGGCCCCGGTGCCGAGAGCCGCGAAGCCGAAGCTCCCGGCGACGGTCAGTCCGCCCGCCGCGGCGAGAAGATGCCGGCGGCTCAGGTCAGGTCGTCCCATTCCCTGCCCCATCTGTTCGAGATCTCGAATTGCGCTCGTAACTTCGAACGGGACCGTAGGCAGGAAGCGCTTTCTAGTCAATGGGGTGCGCAGGCAAAATCGGATCGCGTGACGGGACAGTTCGGGGCGCGTACTCTCGAACAGCCCGTCCTACGGCGGCGGGAGAGCTCAGGGGGTGGGATGGACATCGCGGGCGCGCGCAGGAGTGCGGCCCGGATCGCCTCGGCGCTACGACGCACCCGTGCGACCCCGGCCATGCGCGATCTGGTCTCCGACCTCACCGACGCGGTCCGGTCCCGGCCCCGCCCCCCGGCCGACGTGCCCGAGCTGTGCCGGATCCTGTGCCAGGAGATGAGCGCGCGCCGCGGCGGCCGCCTCGTCGACCTGCGTTTCGAGCGGTTCCCCGACGAGATCGCGGTGACCGGACTGTGGGTGGAGTTCGAGGACTTCGACCTCGTCATCGTCGAGGAGCGGGCCGAGGAGATGCAGCAACTGGTCATCCTGGGCCATGAGTTGTGGCACCTGCACGCGGGCCACGCCCACCATCACGCAGCCGCGGCGGACGCGCTCGCCGGACGGCCCGGCTGGGACTCCGTCGCCCTGACCGTGGCCGCCCGCAACGGCTCCCGGGAGGCTGACGAGGCCGAGGCCGACGACTTCGGGCACCGGCTCGCGGCCGCCTTCCTTCATGTGGGGCGAGGCGGCACGGCCTGCCCCGACCCGGTCCAGAGGTCGCTCGGCTACCGGGGACGCGGAGGCGGGGCGCTGTGACACCTCAGCACCTGGCCGAGGGGCCGACCGCGTTCTTCACCGGCCTGTACATCTCCTTCTGGCTGCCGGGCCTGGTCCTGGGTGCGGCCCTGGCGATCAAACTGCCCAGCATCGTCAAGCTGTGGCGGGACCCCCTGCTGCGTGCCGTCGGCGGTCTGCTGCTGCTCGCCTGCGCGGTGTTCGTCTTCGCGGCCCCGGGCACCATCGCCTGGACCAACCGGGTCACCGGCGTCCCGAACATCGCGGCCCCCTGGGTGTACTCCCTGATCACCGCGCTGTCCGCGTCCTGGCTGCTGCTGGTCGTGCACTGGCGCAACGGCCACGACCGCCGCGAGCAGACCCGGCGTGCGAACCGCTGGGTGGTCGGCGTCTACACGGCCGTGGTGGTCGCGCTGTGGGTCCTGTTCGCCCTCGCCGACGTACCGGTGGAACAGATCCGGGACCTGGACACGTACTACATCACCACGCCCTTCATGCGCGAGGAGATCCTCCTCTATCTGATCGTGCACACGGCGGCCTGTCTGATCACCGCCCGGCTCATCTGGACCTGGATCCGCACCGAGGGACTCGACGGCTGGCTGCGCTGGGGCCTCAGGTTCCTCACCGTCGGCTACGTCACCAACCTCCTGTTCAGCGTGGCCAAGTTCACCGCCATCGTGGCCCGGTGGACCGGGCACGACCTGGACTGGCTCAACACCAACATCGCGCCGTCCGCCGCCTGCATCGGCGCCACGATGGTCGCGACCGGCGTCATCGTCCCGCACGCCGGGCAGTACCTGCAGGAGCGCTGGCTGGTCCGCCGCCGACGCCGGAACCTCAGGCCGCTGGCCCGCCTCCTGCGGGCCGTACCGGGCCGCCGTGAGCCGCTCGCCCTGCAGGCCACCCCCGAGATCCGCCTGATCCGCCGCGAGACCTACATCCGCGACGCGCTCCTCCAGCTCTCCCGCCACCTCGACGAGGACCTGCGGCGGCGCTCCCAGGACGCCGCCCTCGCCCTCGGCGCCGAACCCGGCCGGGCCCGGGCCCTCGCCGCCGCGGTGACGATCCTGGACGCGGTGGAGACCGGGCGGCACGCCGGGGACGGCGACGACACGACGGCTCCTGACACCGCATACCTGCTGCAGGAGATCCACGCCGTCTCCGCGGCCCTGCGCAGTCCCGACGAGATCACGGCGGTACGCGCCCGCGCGGCCGTCCCGGCAGAGAGCCTGTCCACGCATGACTGAAAGCCCCTCCCCCGCCAGAGTCGCCGTCGTCCTCGGGGGGTCCCACACCGGCATGCTCGCGGCAGCCGCCCTGGCCGGGCCCGCCGACCGGGTCGTCGTCGTGGAACGCGACGTGCTGCCCGAAGGACCCGCGCCCCGCAAGGGACTTCCGCAGGCCCGCCATGTCCACCAGCTCTGGTCCGGCGGGGCGCTCGCGCTGGAGGAACTGCTGCCGGGGGTCACAGGAGGACTGCGTACGGCGGGGGCGCACCGGCTGCCGGTGACCACCGACATGGTGGCGCTGTCCCCGCGGGGCTGGTTCCGGCGCTGGAGCGAGTCGCACTTCATGCTGCTGTCCAGCAGGGACCTGCTGGACGCCACGGTGCGCGCCCGGGTGCTGGCCGACGACCGGATCGAACTGCTGCAGGACGCCGAGGTGCTCGGGCTCGACGGCACGGGCGCGGCGGTCACCGGTGTCCGGGTCCGGGTGGACAGCGCCGAACGCACCCTGCGCGCCGACCTGGTGGTCGACGCGACGGGCCGCGCCTCACGAACCCCGCAGTGGCTGACCGAGTTGGGCCTGCCCGCCCCCCGGAGCCGCACCGTGGACTCCGGCCTCACCTACGCCAGCCGCCGCTACCGCGCCCCCGAACCCGCCCGCGAGGGCTACCCCGTCGTCAGCGTCCAGCCCGACGCGCGCTCCGGCCGGCCCGGACGCGGCGGTGTGCTGCTGCCGATCGAGAACGGGCAGTGGCTGGTGACCCTGTACGGCACCCGCGGCGGCGAACCCACCGTCGACACCGCCGACTTCGCCCGGTACGCCCGTGCGGAGCTGCGCCACCCCGTCCTCGCCGACCTCGTCGACCGGGCCGAGCCGCTGACGAAGGTGGCCCTCACCCGTACGACGGCCAATCGCCGGCACTTCTACGAGCGGATGCCGGCGTGGCCCGAGAACTTCGCCGTGCTGGGCGACGCCGTCGCGGCGTTCAACCCGGTGTACGGGCACGGCATGTCGGTGGCGGCGCAGGGCGCGCTGGCCCTGCGGGCGGTGGTACGACGGCACGGCTGGGGCGCGCCCGGTCTGTCCCGCCGTATCCAGAAGGCGGTCGCCCGGCCGGTCTCGGCCGCGTGGGATCTGGCGATCGGGCAGGACGTGTTCTACCCGGGCGCGACACAGGACGGCCCGACCCTGCGGGACCGTGTGGTGGCCGCGTACGTCGACCGGTTGATGTACACGGCCACCGGGAACGGCCGGATCGCCCGCCGCGTCACCGATGTCACGTCGCTGGAGCGGCGGGCGGAGGTGCTGCTGGCGCCGGGGGTCCTGCTGGCGGCGGCGGTGGGGCCGTTGAAACCGGCGTTGACCGAACCGCCTCTGACCGCCGAGGAGTTGAAGAAGGCGGGGCTCGAGTAGCCGGCCCGGGACGGCCCGGCTCAGCCCGCGAACGGCTGTTGCCGTACGCCCTTCCCGGCCCCCGGCACCACCAGCAGGGAGCCCGCCACCGGGTGCGGGGCGTCCAGTCCCACCCGGGCCGTGGTGATGTACAGGTCGCTCAGGTCCGGGCCGCCGAACGCGCACGCGGTGACGCGCGGGGTCGGCAGGCTGATCACCCGGTCCAGCTCGCCGCCGGGCGTGTACCGCCGTACCGCTGCCCCGTCCCACAGGGCGACCCACACACACCCGTCGGCGTCGACGGTGAGGCCGTCGGGGAACCCTGCGCCGTCCTCGATCTCGACGAGGGTCCGGCGGTTCTCGATGTGGCCGTCGTGGTGGTCGAAGACGTCGACGCGGCGGGTGGGCGAGTCGATGTAGTACATGAGCCGGCCGTCCGGGCTCCAGCCGGTGCCGTTGCTGACGGCCACGTCGTCGAGGACGGTGTGGTGCGTGCCGTCACCGGTGATCCGGGACAGGGTGCCGCCGCCCGGTGCCTCGTCGTAGCGCATGGTGCCGGCCCACAGCGAGCCGTCGGGGGCCACGGCGGCGTCGTTGGCCCGGCGGCCGGGGACGGGCTCGTGGTGGAGCCAGCGCAGGGAGTCGTCGGGGTCCAGCAGGGCCACGCCGTCCCGCAGGTTCAGGACGAGTCCGCCGCCGGCGCGTGGCTTGACGGCGCCGATGTGCTGGTCCAGGACGCGGACCGTGCGATGCCCTGAGACGGGGTCGTAGCTGTGGAGCCGGGCCCCCAGGATGTCGATCCACAGGAGCCGCTCACCGTCCCACGTGGGCCCTTCACCGAGGGTGGCCTCGGCGCGTACGGCGACGTCGTACTGCGTGAAGCGGGTCATCCCACGCTCCGGTGACCGAGGCGCTCGGACAGCTCGGCGGCGCCCTTGGCGGCCAGCTGCTCCAGCTCGCCGCGGCGGTCCTCGCTCCAGCGGATCATCGGCACGGAGATGGAGAGCGCGGCGACGACCTGCCCGGTGCGGTCGCGGACCGGGGCCGCGATGCAGGACACGTCCGGGTTGGACTCGCGGTTCTCGACGGCGACCCCGCGCTGCCGGATCTCGTCGAGGGCCTCGCGCAGGGCGCCGGGGTCGGTGATGCTGTTGGGCGTCATCGCGGCGAGCGGTGTGCCTTCCGGGATGCGGGAGGCGAGCTGCGGCTCGGGGAGGGAGGCGAGGAGCATCTTGCCGACGGAGGTGCAGTGCGCGGGCAGCCGCCGGCCCGCGGCGGACACCATGCGCACGGCGTGCGTCGAGTCGACCTTGGCGATGTAGATGACGTCGGTGCCCTCGAGGATCGCCACGTGCACGGTCTCGTCACAGGTCTCGGCGACGGACCGGGCGACCTGCTGCCCCTCGGCGGCGAGGTCGAGCTGCTCGGCGTACCGGCTGCCGAGCTGGTACGGCCGCACGCCGAGCCGGTAGCGTCCCGGCTGGCCGGGGACCTGGACGATGTACGACCGGGCGGCGAGAGTGGTCACCAGCTCGTGCACGGTGGTGCGCGGCAGCTGGAGCCTGCGCACGATGTCGGGAGCGGAGAGCGTCCCGTCTCCGTCGAGGAAGAGCTCGAGAATGTCGAGAGCCCGGGTCACGGCAGGTACGAGGCGTCCCACAACCGGCCACCTCCCTTTACGTCTAAGGCGTCTGCGTTCGAAATCTCAACAGACGATCGGAATGACGAACACAGGCTAGCGACAGGCTGTTTCCTCGGGCAATGGTCCTGCGGGTCACGAAGTCCCCATCAGGGCTGTTTCCGCAGGAAGGACAAGGGTGCGGGCAGCCGACAGCAGTGTGTTCGTGTGCGACACGTCACATTCAGTGGCGGGCCGGGGAATGCCGCCGGAGCGGCCTTCCGCCCTTCACGCCAGCTCCCCCCGCAAGCGCCGGGCCCTCAGTACCAGCTCCAGTTCGAAGCGGCGGTCCGGGTCGTCTATCTCGTCGCCCCACAGTTCGCGGATCTGGCGGAGGCGGTAACGGACCGTCTGGGGGTGGACGCCCAGGCGGGCCGCCACCTCCGGGGCTCCGCCGCGGGTCTCCAGCCAGGCGAGGAGGGTTTCGGCGAGGCGGCGGCCGTGGGTGGGGCCGCAGTGGCGGAGGGGGGCCAGGCAGCGCAGGGCGAGGTCGTCGATCAGTTCCTCCGGCTGGAGCAGGACCAGGGCCTCGGTGTGTTCGGTGCAGTACAGGACGTCCCCGGCGGGGAGCAGGTCGCGTTCCATCAGGCGTACGGCCGCCTCGGCCCAGCGGAGGGACTTCGCCGCGTCGGCGAGCGGGACCGGGGGGCCGATCGCGCCGGCCCAGCCGGTCAGGGCCCGGTGCAGGAGTTCGGGTCGGCCGGCCGCTGCCGGTTCGGGGACGACCATGCGGGGCTGTTCGTAGTCCATGTCCAGGAGGACTCCCTGGCCCACCGCGGGCGGTACCGCCTCGCGCGCCGGACGCAGGAGGACGCCAACCGCCACCTTCTTCGGGAGGGGCCAGCCGATGCGGGCCGCGCGTTCCGTCAGCGCGTCCGCCGGATCGCCCCGGTGGCGTTCGGCCAGGAGTAACTCCATCAGGCGGCGCTGGAGACGCAGGCGCTCGCCCGCCTGGCGTGCCGCGGCCTCGGCGTAGCCCCGGACCGACTGGTCGACCAGGCCGTCCAGGTACTCGTAGCCCGCGTCCACCAGCTCGTACATCGCGGGCGGCGGGATCTCCACGCGCTGGCCGATGTCGGCGAAACGGCGCCAGGCCAGGCGTACGCCCATGCGGTAGATCGCCTGGAGCGAGTCCAGGCTGCGGCCGTTCAGGCCCTCGCCGCGGCCGAACTCCTGGAAGACGCCCGGGGGGACCGTCGGACGGCCCTCCGCCGTCTCCAGGTGCTGGACGAAGACCTCGATCGCGCGGCGGATGCCGACCAGCGCCATCGGTTCGCCGGACTCGTCCAGGACCACCGGCAGATGGGGGTACTCGCGGCGGATCTCACGCAGGATCTCCTCCGCGAGGGCCGGCGCCTCGGCCATGGCGATGGCCGCGAAACGGCGGACCTGGAGGCGCGGGACGTCATGCCAGGCCGAGCGGGAGTTCACAGGTGCCGGGCGGGCGGCCACGGGTCAACTCCCCTGGTCCGTCTGCTCGTAGGTGATCAAGGGGGTGTTGGGCTGCTCGGGTGTCGCCTCCAGCAGCGCGACGATGCCGAGCGCGGCACCGAGGGCGAGCAGGGCGGCGACCACGACGGTCAGTGCGGCGGAGAGCAGTCTGGACATCGCAGGGGCGCCTCTCTCGAGCGGCTCGATCCGGCGTACGACCCCACCCGGAACGCGGAACCCATGGGGTTCCCGGCCCCGGCACCCACCCTGCCTGTCGGCCCAGTCTCGGCAAGAGACTGACAATCCGTCAAGAGATTGACAGCACGCGCTGAATCGCCATACGGTCTCCGGCCCATAGAGCGGCCCGAACTCCGTCATCTCACGCCCCTGGAGTGTCCGGATGCGCCGTACAGCCTCTCCAATCTCCCTGATTCTGCTGGGACTCGGCACGTTTTTGCTGGTACTGGCGCCGTTGCTCGCGTGGTACGTGGCACCGCGGGCGGCCGTGAATCCGATCAACATCGACCAGACCGCCGTCTACCGCGGCACGGGCAGCGTCTTCGACACCGAGAAAGTGAAGACGGTTCCCGATCAGCGGATCACCGTCACCCAGCGGGTGCGCGCCGACGTCGAGGACAGTGAGCGCAGCGACGGCGCCGCGGTGTGGGACGTCACCACCACCGTCGACACCGACAAGTCGCTGCCGGCCTCCGACCCGCACGACGCGCTGGAGTTCGTCCCGCACCGCTGGGTCATGGACCGCAAGACCAACAGGCCGGTGCACTGCTGCGGCGAGAAGCCGTACTTCGAGGGCGAGGCCTATCTGAAGTTCCCCTTCGACGTGCAGCGACGCTCCTACCAGTGGTGGGACAACTCCCTGGGTTCGACGGTGACTTTGCGTTATCAGGGTACGAAGAAGGTTCAGGGGTACACGGGTTACCGGTTCACCGGCACGGTCGCCCCGGCGAAGGTCGGGACCCGGCTCGTGCCGGGCACGATCGTGGACCAGCCCGGCCGGCCGCAGGTGCTGGCGGAGGAGTGGTACTCCAACCACGGCATCGAGCTGGTCGTCGACCAGCGCACCGGCCGGGTGGTCTACGCACAGGTGGGCCCCAAGCGCACCCTGCGGGCGCCCGGCGCGAAGAAGGACGCCGTGGTCCTGCTGGACAGCCCGAAGATCGCGTTCACCACCGCGACCCAGAAGGAAGCGGTACGGCTGGCCAAGCGGGACAGCGGCCAACTGCGCGCGGTGGGCGAGACGTTGCCGATCGGGACTGCTGTGGCTGGATTCGTACTGGCTGCCGTGGGGGGCGTTTTGGTGGTACGGGGACGTAGGCGCCCCGAGTCCACCGATATGAGCGGTACGCCCGAGCCCGTCCTCACGATGTGACTGGACGTCAGCTCTAATAAGCCCGGAAATTGTCACGTACGTGAGTAGCCACGGCGTACGGGTGGGCGAAAACTGTGCCACCCCACCCGAGCACAAACCGTCCACACCACCCTCCTAGGAAGCACTCAGTCCCCCCACAACCAGCCTGAAAGACACTGCTGAGTTCCGCACCCTGAGACGAGTTGGAGCACCCATGCCCCAGCACGTGCCCCACCAGCTGCGCACCGCGCTTCCCCAGGCGTCGCAGCTGCAACCCTCATCGCACAGCCCGCAACACCCTTCGGCGCTCCCCCCACCTCCACGCCGAATCGTTTTTCTCGCCCATCGTGACCTCGACAATCCGGCCGCCGGCGGCTCCGAGCTCCTCGTCGACCGGCTCGCCGACGGACTGACCCGCCTGGGCCACCAGGTGACCCTGCTGTGCGGCGGCCCGGC